>JAPSKP010000032.1 GCA_031181585.1 Lysinibacillus sp. | reverse complement strand
TCTGCTTCAAATCAACTTCAAAGGTTTTAAGATTACGGTTATTCACACCGATGATACGTGCGTTTACTGCGAATGCGCGTTTTAGCTCCTCAATGTCATGTACTTCTACTAAAACCTCTAAATCATGATCTGTTGCATAAGTATGGAGACGACCCAACTCTTCATCTGACAAAGCCGCAACAATGAGCAGGATAACGGAGGCGCCTGCTGCCTTTGCATAGTCGATCTGCACCTCATCAATAATAAAATCCTTACATAGCACGGGAATAGAGACTGTATTGGCTACATCGTTCAAATCCCGGTAAGAACCTTTGAAATATTTTGTTTCTGTCAGCACCGATATGCAGGCAGCCCCTGCTTTTTCATACCAGAGGGCCTGAACCGTAGGATTGGTATGCGCAGCAATGTCTCCCTTAGAAGGAGAAGCACGCTTCATTTCAGCAATGACTTGCAATCGATCTGCATGAATCAATGTTTCGTAAAGAGAACAACGTTTTTTTTCGACCCGCTTAAATAGGGGAGTTTGTTCCTTTAACTTCGGTAGCTCTGTTTTTTTATGGTCAAGTATCTCATGTAATATAGTCATGTGTTGGCACCTGCTTTCTTCATCTGTTTGCTATAGGAAATGACCGCCTCTAATTTTTCTTTTGCGCGCCCGGAGAAAATACTGTCCTTCGCCATTTCAATTCCTTCTTTCATCGTCCCAGCAAGACCATACGCAAAGAAGCCGATGCCTGCATTCATTACAACAGTGTCAAAGTAGGCGCTTTGTTTTCCGCCAAGCAGCTCGCGCATAATGCCTGCATTTTCCTCAGCGTTTCCTCCGCGGATAGCTGATAGAGGCTGTGGTGTTAGTCCTACATCTTCGGCCCGTAATTTAAACGGCAGAATATCACCGTGATCCAGCAGAACGAAGGTGTTTTCTCCTTCGAGAGAAGCCTCATCCATCCCTTGAGCGCCTGATACGACAATGGCACGCTCACGTCCAAGCATATGAAGCACCTCCGCATAGGACGTCGTAAAGGCAGGACGGTTGATTCCGACAAACTGTGTCCTTAATGGAATAGGGTTCGTCAGTGGGCCTACCATATTGAAAATAGTAGGTTTCCCAATAGCCTGGCGGATTTCACCGATCCGTTTTAGTCTCGGATGAATAGTTGGAGCATGTAGGAAGGCGATTCCTTCTAGCTTTAGCAGCTCCGTTGTCTGCTCCAAAGACGATAACAGTCCGATGCCTAGTGCTTCGAGTACATCGGAGCTGCCTGATAAGCTTGAAACCTTTCGATTACCGTGTTTTGCAACGGGCAGCCCGCCACCTGCGAGGACAAAGGCAGAAGTGGTAGAAATGTTGAAGCTTTGCAGGCCATCTCCGCCCGTTCCGCAGTTATCAATATAAATACCTTCTGGCGCTTCCAATTGAATGGCATGTGAGCGCATGACAGAAGCAAGCCCTGCGATTTCATGTGATGTTTCTCCTTTTGCGCTCAAGGCAAGTAAGAATTCCTTAATGTGCTCCTTGGGCGTTGTTTCATCAAATACATCGCCTGCTGCCTCAACCATTTCTTCAAATAACAAATGTTCACCATCTGTAATACGGTTTGTATAATTTTGTAAACTCATTGTTTTTATCCTCTCCCCATTTCTGAAAATAGCTCGACGTTTGAACGCTCATATAGGTCTGAACCAATACTTTTTTCCGTCACCTTAGCGCCGACCTCTGTTAGGGCCTTGTCACCTTGCAAAAGTAATGTGCGTGAGGCGAGAGCAAAGTCAATTTGTCCATTGAAGCCGATATAGCCGATCGCTCCGCCATAAAGTACACGCTGCTTCTGTTCAATTTTCTGAATCGCCTGTTCAGCCTGCTGTCTCGATTCACCGGTTACTGTGTCAGCCGGCAATAGATGTGTTAATGCGTCAATGGCATGAAGGGCAGGGGAAAGCACACCTGACATGAAGCCGTTCTCTTGCTGGATGGAATCCTTTATACAAACGTTCTGTATATTGGTTGCCGTATTTGTTTTTACTAAGTTGTCATGTACGCTCACTACATTGGTAGGTGAAGCGCCAATCACTATATGGTCACCGAATTCGATGTAATACAGATAGGGGGATGAAAGCTTTACCCGTAAATCCCGATAAAGAGAAAAAGCATCACCAGAAAAATCAGCCAGTAGCCTGCGTGATAATACAATCTCTTTTGCATTCCCAGAGGCAATCACGTTTTGTGCTTGTTCAACTTGGCGTGAAAATTCTTCTTTTGACGTTTGCTCTGTAAAAAGACCGAGCGAAAACTCCTGTGATGATAGAGGCTGAGCGTTTATGATCTGATGAATAATTTCATCGATGTTGGGCTCATTCAACTCCGCCTCAATATTCGTATGGATGATAGTCAAGTCATCAGTGACATGATCAAATATGATAATTGTGTCGTATACATGGAAGTTTACAGCAGGAATATCTCCTTGCTCCCGATTAAAGCGAATATAACCGATGGCCCCGCCTGTAAAAGGATAGTCCGTATTTGTTGAAATGCGGGGCATGACCTGCTTCAGCAGATTGACTAGGTCCCCATCATAGCTATAACTTTTGTTTGTATGATGCGAATACTCAGTAAGAGTCCTATTCGAACCTGTATATGTTTTTCGAGGATTTGCTCCAATGAAGGAATAGCGTCCAGTTGTTTCATGCTTTGCAGAGCTTTCTAATAAAAACTTCCGCTTTCCTTGCAGACGCTTGAAGATTAATACCGGTGTTAAGCAATCACCGTTTATTTTTTTAATGGTCGTACGTACGCTTTGCTTGATCATATGCTCCACTCCACTCTTCTAAAAATAAAAAAGTCCTCTACAAAAAGTCTGAACTTTTTGTAGAGGACGATTGAATAACCGCGTTGCCACCTCAGATTGGAGCATACCGCTCCCTCTTGAATCCCGTAACGTGGGAGATCCCGTCCATCAACTTATGCTGATGGCTCTCCTAAGGCCCATTCACAGGAGAAAACGACACGTTCCCACCAGCCACGTGCTCTCTAAACGTCTTGCATCCTGCTACTCTTCTTATTCATCAATTTACTCGGCTATTCTCAACTCTGCTCGCATGGCGATTGCGGCTCTCCGCAACCTTCAACCAGTCCGAACGAATGAATTAACGTAATTGTAAGGGGTAAATGGCGATAAGTCAATATTTTCAGAAAATATAGGGCTATAAAAAACGAGCGGCTCTAAAATAGAACCACTCGTTCAGCTAGGGGCATAGCACATAGGGCGCTCAGGAATAACCCCTTTCATTAATTTATATTAAATTAACTTTTTGAAGTGTAAACGGCTGTTTAATAGGTACATAATCGGTGTACCAATTGCCAATACGACAAATTCACCAATCGCGCAGAATAGCCAAGTTTCCCAGAAAGGAAGCTCCAGGGCTAGATTCAGCTCAAAAGCAATAATGAACATTGTAAATGTAAATAAGAACGTATTAATGATGAGACGAGCCCATATATTTTTGACGTATTTACAAATAAGAATGAATAGTCCGAGCGTAATCAGTGTGTGCCCAACGCCAAAGATGACATCTAGGATACCGATTGTAGAAAAGAGGGAGTTTGAAATAAATACACCCAATACGACGCCGACCATATAGCGCGGATTAAAGGCAATCAAATGATTAAAAATTTCTGCAAGGCGGAATTGTACTTGCCCGAAGCTAATTGCAGAAAAGACCATTGTGATGACAATATAAAGCGCAGCAATAATGGCACTTGTCGCTAAAAACTTAACTTTCATATGAAATTCCTCCTAGTTTTTTTACGTGGGATGGTTGCGAACCACGTGTTTTTAGCACAGAGTAATATTTTAATATAGCAGAAGCGGGGCGTCAAATAACAGAAAATCATTCAAAATTAATTGTTCTATTATTAATTTTTAGAAAATTGACAAAATATTATTTTGATAAAAAAATATTCTTTTTTTATTTTTTACATTTTATATAGCATAAAAATATTAATTAAATAAACAATGAGTAATGCTATCTAATCTGAAAATTCATAATCTTATTGACTATCTGAAAATATGCATGTAAGATAGCGATACATTCACACTTTGGCAAGTTGAATCGGTAAAGCATAAAATAGAGAAATAGTTCTAGGGGGACTTTAGAATGGCATTAACATGGAAGAAAGTTTCATTTTTATCATCGGCTGCACTTGCTTTAATGCTTGCGGGATGCGGTGGTGATTCAGATTCTGCGACTGATCAGGAGAAGACAGGATCATCTTCTGATAATACAGAGAAATATGTCATTGGGGTAACGCAAATTGTAGAGCACCCATCACTTGATGCAGCATATGAAGGATTCCAAAAGGCACTTGAAGATGCAGGACTTGAAGTGGAGTATCAATTTAATTCAGCAAGCGGTGACAGTAGTCAAACTGTTACTATTGCTCAAAAATTAGTGGGTGATGGGGTTGATTTAATCTTCGCAAACTCTACACCATCTGCCCAAGCTGCAAAATCTGCGACAGCTGATATTCCAATCATTTTTACATCGGTAACAGATGCGGTTGGGGCCGAATTAGTGACATCTATGGAGGCACCGGGTGGTAACGTAACGGGAACAGTTGACCTGCATCCTGATACAATCGCTAATACAGTTACATTTTTAAAGGATGAGCTTGGCGCAGAAAAAGTAGGTACGGTGTATAACACAGGTGAGCAAAACTCAATTGCACAAGTGGAGCAAGTAAAGGAAGCGCTTGAAGCAGAAGGAATTGAATTGGTGGAAGCAGCTGTATCGACATCTGCCGAAGTAAAGCAGGCAACAGAATCATTGCTTGGTAAAGTCGATTCTCTATATATCATCACAGACAATACGGTTGTATCAGCACTTGAGTCGGTCATCGACGTAGCAAATGCCAATAAATTGCCATTGATGGTAGGAGAAATGGATTCTGTAGCGCGTGGTGGTCTAGGTGCTTACGGTTTTGAATATTTCGACATCGGCTATGAGGCAGGAGAAAAAGCAGTTCAAATCCTGAAAGAAGGAAAATCTCCAGGTGAAATTCCGGCAACATACCCTGGTAATCTGAAGCTGGTAATTAATAAAGCGGCTGCAGAGAACCTAGGGCTTGAAGTGAAAGAATCTTGGAACGCAGAGATTAGTGAATAATAAAAGGGGATGATTCAACATGTTTACAGCTCTATTTGGTTCTGTTGAGCAAGGGATCATCTATGCAATTATGGCGCTCGGAGTGTATTTGACATTCCGAGTGTTGGATTTTCCGGATTTAACGGTTGATGGTAGCTTTGTAACAGGTGCAGCCACAGCAGCGATGATGATCGTGCTTGGTTATAACCCGATCGTTGCTACATTGGTCGCAATAGTAGCTGGATTTATTGCAGGATGTATGACAGGACTTTTACACACAAAAGGAAAGATAAATCCGCTGTTATCAGGGATTTTAATGATGATTGCATTGTATTCCATTAACTTACGGATTATGGGGATGACGCGTGATGGGGGAGCGGGCGTATCGAACGTACCGCTGCTGAATACGGATACTATTTTTACTATGTTCCAGAGCTTCTGGAGCAGCCTGGGCATTGATGAAGCTATCAGTAATATGCTTCGCGCAACGGGCCTTGAGTCAGTACCTACAACATATGGGACTGTGTTAGTCGTTCTTGTTATTACGATAATCATTAAGTTTATTGCTGACTGGTTCTTAAAGACAGAAGTCGGTCTGGCAATCCGAGCCACGGGTGATAACAAACGAATGATTCGCAGCTTTTCTGCCAATACGGATGGATTGATTATTTTAGGGCTTGGCTTGTCGAATGCGATGGTCGCGTTTGCAGGGGCACTCATTGCTCAGTACTCGAAATTTTCCGATATTCAAATGGGTGTGGGGATGATCGTAATCGGGCTTGCCTCAGTTATTATTGGAGAAGCAATCTTCGGAACGAAAACGATTGTGCGCACGACATTTGCAGTAGTAGCTGGAGCTATTATTTACCGAATGATTTATGCATTTGCACTGCGTATTGACTTCCTGGATACAGGCGATATGAAACTAATTACAGCATTCATCGTTATTTTGGCATTAGTGGCGCCTCAAATGTTAGATAAACAGAAAGAAAAAAAGAGAAAGGCGAAGCGTATTGCAGAACGAAATGCTGCACATATACCGGCACCTGTAAAGCAAGGAGGCAACCCGCTTGCTTAAATTAGATAAAATCAACAAAATTTTCAATGAAGGAACTCCTGATGAAAAGGTGGCCCTGGAAAATATTAACCTTCGTCTAGCATCTGGTGACTTTGTTACAATCATTGGGAGTAATGGTGCAGGGAAATCGACAATGATGAATATGATTTCCGGTGCTCTTACGCCGGACTTTGGATCCGTTATGATTGATAACAATGATGTAACAAGACTTCCAGAATATAAGCGTTCCCATTTTATTGGTCGTGTGTTTCAAGATCCGATGGCTGGTACAGCTCCGGCTATGACGATTGAAGAAAATCTTGCGATTGCGTATTCACGCAATCAAAAGCGTGGTCTCCGATTTGGGGTGGATAAAAAGCGCCGCGACTTTTTCCGCACTTCTTTGGAGCGGCTTCACCTAAACTTGGAAAACCGTCTAACAGCTAAAGTTGGTCTGTTATCTGGAGGCGAACGTCAGGCATTGAGCTTATTAATGGCAACATTTACAAAGCCATCTATCCTTTTGCTGGATGAACATACGGCAGCCCTTGACCCTTCACGAGCAGATTTAATTACAAAATTAACGAAAGAGCTTGTCGAAGCAGATAATTTAACTACATTAATGGTTACACACAATATGCAGCAAGCCCTTGATCTTGGAAATGGCCTGATCATGATGGATAAAGGCCAGATTATTCTAGAAGTCGGCGAAGACAAAAAGCCGGGGCTGACTATTCCAGATTTGATGGCGGAATTCGAGCACATCCGCGGGGAAAAGATGAATTCAGACCGTGCATTATTAGGGTAATAAATATGGTATGCAAGCGTCCTAACTGATAGGACGCTTTTTTGAATAGGTAAGAAAGTGCAGTATAGAATTGTTCGGACATTTGTGCCAAGTTTTTCTCATGTGCAGGAATTGGCGAATAATGAAGAACCGGGGAAATGGAATAATTACCCGGGAAATAAATTTCGCCAAAATTTTCACTTTGACCATTTTGCAGAGAAACTGCCGCACTGGTAGAGAGTAGGTAATAACGACGGTTATCTGTCATACGCACAGGGTTTCTGGCAGTAGGACAAATAATGTTACAAGTTAAATAGATGTTTTATTTATATTGCAGGAGAACTCAGTTTCATGGCATAGGTTATGGATAGAATAACGCTATTTGAAAATCCGCTGATAAAATGAGTAGAATCGCCGGTAAATGCGTAAAAATCGCTGATAAAATAAAGGCCCATCAAAAAACCCCCTATATGGCAGGGGGAACTTTTTATATGAGCAGCCCGAATAAAGTGCTGTCTTTATTTACTTCTTTATATTCAAAGCCGTTTGTCTTCATCCGTTCAAGGAGCTCTGGATAGTCTGAGCAGTTAAGTACTTCGATTCCAACAATGGCAGGACCGCTTTCTTTATTATTTTTCTTCGTATATTCGAAGTGTGTGATATCATCTGTAGGACCCAGCACTTCCGTTAAAAATTGGCGAAGAGCACCGGCACGCTGTGGGAAATTGACAATGAAGTAATATAGCAATCCTTCATATAACATCGACTTCTCTTTGATCTCCTGCATACGACCGATATCATTGTTTCCTCCCGAAATGATAAGGACGACAGATTTGCCTCGAATTTGGTCTGCATAAAAATCAAGCGCTGCTACAGGTAAAGCTCCTGCTGGTTCAGCTACGATTGCATGCTTGTTATATAAATCTAAAATAGTTGTACATACTTTTCCCTCTGGTACAGAAATTACATCGTCTAAATAATGCTGGCATATAGTGTACGTCTCTTGACCTACACATTGAACTGCCGCACCATCCACGAACTTGTCAATCCCATCAAGGGAGGTAGGTCCGCCCTTCGACAACGCTGCCTTCATGCTCGCTGCGCCCGCGGGCTCTACACCTACTACACGAGTTTTAGGAGAAAGGTTCTTCACATAAGCAGAAACCCCGGCCATCAAGCCGCCTCCTCCGATGCTGCCGAGAATAAAATCAATTGGCTCTTCAATATCATTCATAATTTCAACAGCTACTGAGCCTTGCCCAGCTATTACATCTAGGTCATCAAATGGATGGATGAAAATCATATCATGCTCATCACAATACGCAGTAGCACTAGCTGCTGAATCGTCGAATGTATCGCCGGCAAGAATAATTTCCACGTAATCGCGTCCGAACATGCGAACTTGGCCAATTTTCTGCTTTGGGGTAGTTTTCGGCATAAAGATTTTCGCATGGATTTTCAAGTGTGCACATGCATAAGCAACTCCTTGGGCATGATTGCCGGCACTTGCACATACGATCCCTTTTTCACGTGCCTCTGCCTCAATTTTTTTTATTTTATAATAAGCCCCGCGCAGTTTGAATGAGCGTACATGCTGCAGATCTTCACGCTTGAAGTAAATGGTTGCACCGTACTTTTCGGACAAATATTCATTTTTTTGAAGTGGGGTATGCACCACAACATCTTTTAAAAAGTGATGGGCAATCAGCACGTTTTCCACCGCGACAGTTTTTTGTTGAGCAACTTCTTCCATCTATATGTAACCTCCATATTCAAAACATTGACTCATTTTATCATAAAATTCAGAAAAAATGTCTCTAGAATTCCCTTTATTCTAATAATTTAGAAAATGTTCATAATGAAAGCGCTCTATTCGAGCTTTTTTATAAAATTTAGTCTAAATATAAATCTTACCTGTTTTGTATGAATTATGTAGAGGTCCGCATATGATAGTAGAAAATGTTTAGGAGGAAGCTAGGTGAATATTATCATACTGATCAATGTGGGGTTAATGCTGGTATTAATGGCTGTACTTTATAGTCTGAAGAAAAGAGGCGTCAAATTTTCGGTTCTTGTATTGATCGGCCTTGGATTTGGTGTAGTCCTTGGAGCAGCATTACAGCTTCTCTATGGTGCCAGCTCTGAAGAAATTGTTAACAGTATGCCATGGTATAACATAGTCGGAAATGGTTATGTAAAATTGCTGCAGATGATTGCTATACCACTTGTATTCATTTCCATTTTAGCAGCTTTTACAAAGATGACAACTGGAAGGAATTTAGGAAAGGTGGCCCTGTTAATTTTAGCGTTACTGATCGGTACCACCGCTATCTCGGCAGTAATAGGAATCGGAACAACGGTCGTATTTGATTTACAGGGAGACCAGATTATACAGGGAGAAGAAGAATTGGCCCGGGGAGAGGCATTGATTGAGCGTGCTGAAACGATGCAGGGGGCCACCTTGCCTCAGCAGATTTTAGAGCTGTTCCCAGCCAACCCATTTTATGATTTAACCGGTGCTCGTGCTACTTCTACTATTGCTGTTGTTATATTTGCAGCATTTCTAGGATTTGCTTATCTTCAACTTGCACGTAGAGAGCCGGATAACGCTGCAGCGATTACAAAGGGTATTGATGCTCTTCATGCATTAATCATGGGAGTAGTACGTATTGTACTGAGACTCACACCGTACGGCATCCTTGCGATTATGGCAAGGACTATAGCGACAAGTGATTTTGACGCTATTTATGCGTTAGGCAGATTTGTAGTAGCCAGTTATGCAGCACTTCTCATTGTGTTCATTATCCACTTACTTATTTTGTCTGCTACAGGCTTGCGTCCGCTCACATATGTGAAAAAAACGGCGGAAACCTTGTTGTTTGCCTTTACTTCCCGGACATCGGCGGGTACGCTGCCGATGAATATTCAGACGCAGACAAAACGGCTCGGTGTACCAGAGGGAATCGCAAACTTCTCCGGCTCATTTGGCTTATCTATCGGCCAAAATGGATGTGCGGGGGTGTACCCGGCTATGTTAGCTGTAATGATTGCCCCTATGGCTGGAATTGATCCCCTTAATCCAACATTTTTGGCCTCTGTTGTGTTGATAGTAGCCATCAGTTCGTTTGGTGTTGCAGGAGTAGGCGGGGGTGCCACTTTTGCCGCCATTCTCGTTCTCTCGGCATTAGATTTACCTCTGGCACTTGCAGGTATTCTCATCTCTGTTGAACCATTAATTGATATGGGAAGGACAGCATTAAACGTAAGCGGCTCTATGACAGCCGGTGTAACCACTGCACGGCTTACAGGAGAGCTTGATATGCAGGTGTATAATGCACCTGCCGATGAAAGGCCGCTAGTGGAATCGTGAGTGTAAGATAGGAAAGTGAAAAGTACGAGACGCCTATTACTTAAATATATTCTTTATTTAAAAGCATTTTTTTATTATATAAAATGATGCTTTAGGAAAATACTATAAATAGCTGGCTATTATAAAAAGCTGGAGAAGCGGTGTTCACCGCTTCTCCAGCTTTTTTTAGAAAGGATTAACTATAGGGCTGTAAAGGGAATAGAGAAGCGCTATGTATTGTCCTAAATAGAGAATACGTGCACCAAAAATGTAGAAGCTTTTCCTACATAATTTGAATCACTAAGTGGGGCAGTAATGTGGTGAAGAATTGCCGGCAATCTGTTGTATAAAGTTTATCAGTATAGAGGAGAGCGATGATTAGACGGATAGTATAATTGATGTAATGTTTCTAATTACTTAATTAGGTAAATTACTTTCTAGTTATTTACAAGCTGGTGGTTTTGAAAATAAATATATACTACTATTTAAATACGCTCTAGTAAGTAATTTTCAGCGAAATATAAGGTGGGGATTAAATTTGGATGTTATTAATCAAATATTACACACATATGCGTTGTTTTTTGATTGGCATATGTGGGTTGAAGTATTGACAGACCCCGTCTCCTGGGGGCTTATTTTTTCATTAGTGATCATCGAGGGGCTTTTATCAGCTGACAACGCCCTTGTTCTGGCGATTCTCGTGAAACACTTACCAGAAAAACAGCGTAAAAAGGCGTTACTTTACGGATTGATCGGGGCTTATTTCTTCCGTTTTTTATTTATCGGAATTGGTGTATATCTCGTGAAATTCTGGTTTATCAAGTTATTGGGTGGAGCCTACCTGGCGTGGATTTCTATTTCTCATTTCATTAAAAAATCGAATGATGGAGAGGAAGGAAAGGAATTTAATAAGCAGAGCTGGCTTGTACGGGTATTTGGTGTTTTCTGGGCGACAGTCATTTCTGTTGAACTAATGGATATTGCCTTCTCTGTTGACTCCATTTTGGCGGCATTCGCTATTTCAGATAAAGTATGGGTACTGTTAATCGGCGGGATGATTGGGATTTTAATGATGCGTACTATTGCTGGATTTTTCGTTACATTAATCGATAAAATTCCGGAATTGGAAACGACAGCGTTTATTTTAATCGGAATCATTGCGTTGAAGATGCTGCTGAGCATCGTAGGAATTCATATCTCTAATTATGCATTCTTCGCTATTTTAATTATCGCGTTCGCTGTTACGATTCTTATTCATTTTGCGAAAAAGGGAAAAGAACGTACATTGTAATGATAAGGGGGCTTCTTAATAAGCCTCCTTTTTTTTGTCGAGGAAAAAGTTGTAAAAAAATTCAGACGTTAGAAGAGCGATTCATACTCTTGTCGTATAAAATAAAGTATAATTTAAATGAATTTGCTAAATAAAAGAGGTGAGCCTAGTGATCATATTTCAACCACTCGATTATACTGACCCGTCAGCACAGCAATGGGAGAGTATCATTACGCAACCGTTAGCATCGAGACCTATCTATACAAAAAGCGATACAACAATTCAATACACGCGAATCGCTCAGGTTATGCTCGGTATTTTCGACGATGAGCATACGATGAAGGAATATTTATATAATCTGAAATCATTGCCGATTGGCTGGACGTTATTGTTTGATTCTTTACCGAAAGCAATCGATGCTGAGACACGAACAGAGATTGTAAACATCCTACAAATACATAAACAGTCGCCGTTATCCTTAAACCGAATGCTGGCTTTTTTTGCAGCCCGGCAATTACTTCCTTTGACGACTACACCATACAAGCAGCAGATGGTAGATGCTTTTAAAAAATGGCTGGAGCTGATGGACCAAAAATATCCTAGACTATCCCATCCCAATCTTCAACGCATTTTCTTAGATTTAGTGAAATGGTCGAAGCACTATTTCCCTCTTTGGATGCAGGAAGTGCAATTTGAGGAACAGATGCCAAAAATCCTTTGGTATGGACCGATGACGGAAAGTGAGGCATATTTCGTTTACTTCCTTTATTTGTTCGGGTGTGATGTTGTTATTTTTGAACCTACAGGAGAAAATCCATTAGAGAAGTACGGTCTTTTTGGAGTGCCAGTAACAAAGCTTGCGACTACGAGTATATTATTTGAGTTTCCTCATGAAAAACCGCTTCAGGTTCAGACGGTAACAGCGCGGACGTATGAAACAATGAAGCAAAACTTCTATGAGTCTTCAAAACTCAATTATCCGTGGAAATACCTTGACCATGAAACACGTGCAGTCATGCTGAATACGACCTATGATGAAATGTTCATCGTTAGCGAAGCGAAAATGGAGCACAGGGAAGGATTCGATGCGGATGATGAATATGTATATCTTCCAGTCATCTTTGGAAAAATAGACGGGGTCGCAGCGAATTTGCAGGAATATGTAGATCAGCTGAAACGATTGAAAGAAAACCCGCTTTCTCAAATCGTTCATACATTTCCGTTGATTGAGCCGCAGCGGGCGAACATGCAGTACTATGTTCAGGATGCGAGCGCAAATGGGGAGCTGGATGCTGAGAAAATGATTGAGATGCGCAATTGGCCATACAAGGAGCTGCCAGTCGCGAACCAGCGCAATATAGCAAAAACAATTATCCGTTTAATCGATTTGAAAATCGTGGAGCGGCTGCCGCATGAATCAGATGTGGACTACAAGGGGTATATTATGGGGCAGCTATTCAAGCTGCAGGAAGAAACACTTCGGCTTTACCGTCAATTTGACTATAGCTACGAGAACCCAAAATACGTTTTGTTCATTGAAGAAGATGCAAAGATGCAGCGAGGGGATGCTGTTTTATTAGTATTTTTAGCGTTTTTAGGGTTTGATGTTTTTATTTTCTCACCAGGCGGAAGCACGAATATCGAGCTCTTTCTGACTGAGCCGCTCGTGATGACACATAGACTGGAAAAAATCGAATTCCATCTAACATTAAAAGAAATTTTGCAGGAAAAGAAAGCGCCGAAAGAAACTAAACGTCTTTCCTTAAAAAATATTCTCGATCGGATGAAGCGCAGGGACTTTTAAAAGGTGGAGCATTTTTTGGAAATGCGTTATTAGAAATGGTAATATTTAATTGTTGGATAATTTGAACGGAAGGAAGTGTGCTCGATTGGTAGTAAATCTTCAAAAAGGTCAGCGTGTTGATTTAACAAAAGGAAACGCTGGATTAAGTAAAATCGTCGTTGGACTCGGCTGGGATCCGGTTGAACAAAAAAGCGGCGGAGGCGGCTTTTTAGGCGGTCTTTTCGGAGGCGGAGGCAGTTCAAAGCCCAATATCGACTGTGATGCATCTGTTTTAATGCTGCAGAATGATAAACTTGCTCGTCAGGAGGATGTTGTCTACTTTGGCAGAAAAGCGAGTGCATGCGGGTCAGTCGTACATTCAGGAGATAATTTAACTGGCGATGGGGATGGCGATGATGAAGTAATCACAATTAATCTAAGTGCCGTGCCAGCGCAATTTAATAAATTAGTATTCGTAGTGAACATTTATGAGGCGCAAAGCCGTCAGCAGCATTTCGGTATGATTCGTAATGCGTATATCCGTGTCTTAGAGCCGGGGACAAATAATGAATTAATTCGCTATAATTTATCGGAAGATTATCAAAATCAAACAGCCCTTATTACGGGGGAAATTTATCGTCACAATAACGAATGGAAATTCGGTGCAACAGGTACCGCTACGCAGGATAAGAAGCTTGGCGAAGTCTGTGCCCGATTTACATAATAAAAAGGGGGAAGTAAAAAATGGTAATTTCATTAGCAAAAGGTCAAAAAGTTGATTTAACGAAAACAAATCCAGGTCTGCAAAAAGTGATGATTGGTTTAGGCTGGGATACAAACAAATATGATGGCGGAAACGACTTCGATCTTGATACATCTATTTTCCTGTTGGATGAAACAGGGAAAGTAAAAGATCCAAGCGACTTCGTTTTCTATAACAACACAACGGGTGGAAACGGATCAGTTGTCCACTCAGGAGATAATTTGACAGGCGATGGCGATGGCGATGATGAAGTAGTATATGTGACATTGAATGAAGTACCATCTACTATCCAAAAAATCACATTCACTGTAACAATTCATGATGCAGAAAGCCGTAATCAAAACTTCGGTATGGTATCGAATGCCTTTATCCGTATCGTAAATGATGCTAACGGTCAGGAAATAATCCGTTATGACTTAGGTGAAGATTTCTCTATCGAAACAGCACTTGTAGTAGGTGAATTATACCGTCATGGTGGAGAGTGGAAATTCTCAGCAATCGGTTCTGGCTATCAGGGTGGTCTTGCTGCCTTATGTAACGACTTTGGTTTACAGGTAGGGTAAGAGGAGGATTCATATGGCAATTCAATTAAGCAAAGGGCAGCGTATTGACCTGACTAAAAATGATCCATCCCTACAGCGAATTATCATTGGTTTAGGTTGGGATGTAAAGAATTTCGACGGCGGCCAGGATTTTGACTTGGATGCATCTGTCTTTATGCTTGGAGCAGATGGAAAATGCCGTAATGATTTAGACTTTATCTTCTATAACAACTTACAAAGCACAGATGGTTCCGTCATCCATACAGGAGATAACCGTACAGGTGAGGGAGACGGAGACGATGAGCAGATTAAAGTCGATTTATCGAAAGTTCCGTCTTCTGTAGACCGTATAGCGTTTACGGTAACAATCCATGATGCAGAGGCACGCCGTCAGAACTTTGGTCAAGTTACTAATGCATTTGTACGATTGGTAAATGAAGATACAAATAACGAAGTACTCCGTTTTGACTTAGGGGAAGATTTCTCTATCGAAACGGCAGTCGTGTTCTGTGAGCTGTATCGCCACAATCAAGACTGGAAATTCAATGCGGTAGGATCGGGCTATCAGGGCGGATTGGCTGCTTTAGTCCGAGCATACGGTTTATCAGTGTAATTAGCTTCTCATTTTGCTCACTTTAATAAAGTACAAAGGAGGCCGTTCCGAAAGGGGGCGGCTTTTTCTTTTCAAATGGAGGTTTTATATGCGTTTTTTTATGGGACTACCTCAAGAAAATCTAACGACTATTTTTTATAAGCAGCCTACTCTTTTTTCAAAAAATACTGCTAGGGAGTACCTTGCTTATTGCTTGGGAGCCGCTCTATACATGCCCGCTACAAAGCCGAGGATTGCGCAAGATTTAATTATCAGAAAGTTCCCTAATTTGACATCGGTCGTTATTGATTTGGAGGATGCGGTAGGTGATTTACATGTAACAGCCGCATTAAACAATTTACATGAAACATTTGAAGTATTAGCAGCTGCGATTGAACAAGGAGCAATTACCCACGATGAGTTGCCATTATTATTTGTAAGACCGCGGAACCCTGAGCAATTAGGGGAGGTCACATCCTTGCTCGGTTCACTACAGCACTATTTGACAGGCTATGTATTTCCGAAATTCTCTGTGCATAATGCCGATGCATATCTAGGAGAGCTGGCAGCACAAAGAACTAAGGGGTATTTACTTTACGGAATGCCTATTTTAGAGACGAGCGATATTTTGTATAAAGAAAAAAGACATGATGCCCTGCTGACGATCAGAGAAAAATTGATTAAGCATTACGATGCTATTTTAAATGTCCGTATTGGTACTACTGATTTCTCAGGTCTCTATGGAATTCGCCGTACCCAGCAAACAAGTCTCTATGATATTGTCGTTATAAGAGACTGTTTAGCTGATATTTTGAATGTTTTTGGAAGAAGCGAGAATCCATTTGTTCTATCTGGCAGCGTGTGGGAATATTTTGATTCCCCGATGTCTCAAAATTATGAGGTAGGCAATATGCTGACAAGAAAAATGACAGCAACTACCGAGGGGCTCATCAGGGAGATACAGCTAGATCGTTTAAATGGATTGATTGGTAAAACCATCATTCATCCAACCCATATCAATATAGTAAACGCCATGCATGTGGTTACGCATGAAGAGTATCTGGATGCACTAGATGTTATAGGAAATCAGGCAGGAACAGTAGGCGTTCAAAAAAGTGAATATGCAAATAAAATGAATGAAATGAAACCTCACTATGAATGGGCCCGGAAAATACTCATTCGAGCAGAGGTATATGGCGTATTTCATCCACAGAGCCAATTCAACGACTTACTATAGGAGGAGGTTCATATGTACTCAGTATTGGAGAAGCTTTATGTAAACACAACAATCCGAGAAAATCCGTATCACTTTGACCGTGATATCCTCTTTGATGTAGCAGCACGAATCAATAAAAAGCGCCCATTTTTGTTTGTGAGCAAAGTCTTAGGAAAGCATTTGGCCGTGCAACCACAAATTCCATTGCTTACGGGTGCTCTTCTGGCAATGCGCTTTGCTGAAACTTCATTACAGGTAAAGCATCCGTATACAGAAAAAACTGTTCACGCTATAAAATCCAAGTCAGGCTTGGATGTACTGCATGAGGTTTGGGAGCATCCAATCAAGCTTCCAGAGAAACATCTTATTATTGGTTTTGCAGAAACAGCGACAGCATTGGGGCATGCTTTCTTCCGTGCCTGCGATCATCGCGCATCCTATATTCACACAACCCGGGAAGAAATTTGCGGTATGGAACCGATTATCCGGTTTGAAGAAGAGCATTCCCATGCGACAAGTCATCGTATGTATACGGAAAATGAAAATCTATTAATGGAACATCGACATATTATCTTAGTAGACGATGAAATTTCTACTGGAAAAACGAACTTGAATATTATCGACCAATTGAAGAAAGCTTATCCTCATCTTGCGCATTTCACTGTCGTCTCCATATTGGACTGGCGTAATAAAAGCCAGCGTGCAGCCTATGATGAACAGGCTAAAAAGCTTGGCATTACATTAAATGTTGTATCCTTAATGGCTGGGGATATGAATGTGGAGGGAGCTGTAGAAGGGCAGGAGAAACCTACAAGACGGGAATCTGAGCCTGTAGCAATCGAGCAGCTGGACTATGCACTTCCATCTGTTTTTTCTTATCATTCTTTCAGTGAGGATGGCTCAATTTGTACAGACCCTTACTATATAGGGACAGGACGCTTCAGTATTACGAAAGAAGAAGAATTCGTTATTGAGCAGGAAGTCGAGGCTTTGAGCGCATCTTTAAGCGATAAACGCAACGGAGAAAAGGTACTGGTAATCGGTACAGGTGAATGCATGTATATACCGATGCAGATTGCTGCTCGTCTTGGGGAAGGCGTTTATTTCCAATCTACAACTCGCAGCCCTATCTATTCACATGAACAAACGTTGATCTATAATAAGTTTCAATTTGAAAGTCCTGAAAATGCGGGGGTCACAAATTATTTATATAACATTTCTGAAGGAAGCTATCAGGAGATTGTAATTGTTCTAGAACGCTTAGCCAGCAGGAAGGGGCTAGAGGAGCTGCTTGCTTCTTTAAGTGTGGTCGGTGCTGAAAGGATTACACTTGTAAAGCTGACGAAAAGTACACCTTTACCTGATATGAAATCAAGCTATAGCAAGGAAGATGTAACATTCCTGCTGCGCGATGTCAGCCATATCAAAATGGAAAAAGACACAGAAGAGCGTGAACGATTAATTCAGCGTGGGACTCATTATGCGGAAATGCTGCCGGTAGAATTTCATCCGAATGAACAATATATGAAGCTTTTTTATGAAACGCTTCATGTTTATGCAGCTCGTATTGCAACAGCTGTTGGAGTGGTGGCAGAAAGAATCATAGCAAACAAACCGCTTGGGAACATAGTTCTCGTAAGTCTTGCTCGTGCCGGAACGCCGGTCGGTATTTTGATTAAGCGTTACTACTCCTATAAATATAAAGTGGATATACCGCACTATTCAGTTTCTATAATCCGGGATCGAGGAATAGATGAGACGGCCCTTCTCTACATATCGAAGCAACATCCGCAGGGACACATCCAGTTCATAGATGGTTGGACTGGAAAAGGGGCGATTACGAAGGAGCTTGTAAAATCGTGTGAAACTTTTAATAGAAAGTATAATAGGCAGCTGGATGCTACGCTTGCTGTATTGGCAGACCCTGGTCATTGTGCCGGTATTTACGGTACGAGGGATGATTTTTTAATTCCTTCAGCCTGTTTGAATTCAACGGTTTCCGGACTTGTAAGCCGTACCATCCTCAATCCGAAGTTTTTAGAAGAGGGAGATTTCCACGGGGCAAAGTTTTACGATGAATTGATTGATGCTGATGTATCAAACGAGTACATTGAGAAAATTGTTTCGCATTATGCATCCACACAGCAGGATGTATATGCAGAACTTAACATAACCTCAAACGAAGCGCCGACATGGAAAGGGTTAGAATCGGTCGAAAAAATCAAAAAGGATTTTAGCATAACAAATAGCAATTACATCAAACCAGGTGTTGGTGAAACGACAAGGGTGCTGCTGCGGCGCGTTCCATGGAAAATTCTTGTTAACCCGCAGTTCAATCAAGATTTGCAGCATATCTATTTATTAGCAGAGGAACGTGGTGTACCAATCGAAACCTATAAAGATATGAACTACTCATGCTGCGGTCTTATTAAGGAGATGGGAAAATGAATGTATTCACTACAGATTTAGACAGGACCTTTATCTTTTCAGAACGAACAGTGAACCGATTGGCAGAAGAGCTTGTTTGTATTGAGCAATGGGAAGGTCGTGACCTGTCCTATGTGTCCAAAGCTTTGCTTGACTATGTAATGAATATTGAAGAAGACACTTTAATTATCCCGGTAACGACCAGAGCATTGCGGCAGTATGAACGTATTACGTTATTCACCGATTCTTATAAACCTTCGTTCGCTATTGCTGCGAATGGAGGCGTTGTCATGAAAAATGGTGTACGTGATAGGGAATGGGATGAAATAGTAAAAAAAGAGCTGCAAGCAAGTGTCCCATTTGCAGAAATGGAGCGCATGTTCCAGAAGCAGTGGCAGCATTCGATGTTTCAACGCTTTACCGAAGCGGACGGGCTGTTTTATGTGCTGATGATGGATGTAGAACGGATAGAGTGGGCATGGCTGGAGGAGCTTCAGCAGGAGATGCGAAAAGTTGGATGGAACAGCTATGTGAACGGCCGGAAATTTTATGTACTGCCGGAAACGCTGACAAAGGAACATGCTGTTGAATATGTGTTGAAAGATATTCCTTATAAGACGCACTACGCAGCAGGGGACTCCATCATGGATTTAGGGATGCTGGAAATGGCCGATGTAGCTTTTACACCGATGCATGGAGAGCTTTATAAACAGCGTGGTGATAAGCTGAAGGCAACAATCGTTTATGAAGAGGGTGTACGCTTCACAGAAATGATTTTAGGTGAAATCTGTGGTAAATCAATTGTGAAGTAGTGTTTCATTTGATTATACAACGGGGGTGGAAAAGTGGTTAATTTAAATAAAATTGAATTAACGAAAAAAGGGCAATCCGTTAATCTTGAAAAGAAAAATACAGGAATTGGTCAGATTAATGTCAATCTGAATTGGAATCAGCAAATTCAAAAAACGAGCGGCGGCTTTTTATCTTCTTTATTTGGCAGTAAGAACAACAACATCGATCTTGATTTAGGCTGTTTATTTGAATTGAAGAACGGTGACAAGGGGTGTGTGCAGGCACTGGGGAATTCCTTTGGGAACTATCGTGAGTGGCCCTATATTGAGCTGGATGGGGATGATCGTACAGGTTCGGTCAGCAATGGAGAAAATCTTCGCATTAATGGCGACTTTCTTAAGGAAATCAAACGCATTGTCATATTCACTTTCATCTATCAGGGAGTGGCAAACTGGGCGCAGGCGGACGGTGTTGTGACGCTTTCCTATGAAGGCGGGCAGGATATTGTTGTACCACTCGACGAACACCGCTCTGATATGGGAATGTGTGCCATTGCCATGATCGAAAATGTTAATGATGAGACATTTAAGGTCGAACGGCTTGTTGAATATTTTAATGGCCATGAGAAGCTGGACCGAGCATACGGCTGGGGAATGAATTGGACGCCCGGGAGAAAATAGGCAGAGTTAGTAAGAGAGTAAAGTAAAAGGTTCGAGCGATTAATCGCTCGAACCTTTTACTTAGAATAAAATATGTGCAATGGCTGCAACAATCGGAATAGAAATGATTGTACGAATGAGGAAAATAATAAATAGATCCCATAGCTTCAGTGGAAGCTTTGTTCCTAAAATTAATCCCCCAACTTCCGACATGTAGATTAATTGCGTAACAGAAACTGTGGCAATAAAGAAGCGCGTTAATTCTGAGTCAATACCTGCGCCTAAAATGGATGGTAACAGCATATCTGCAAAGCCAACGATCATTGTTTGGGCTGCTTCTCCAGCTTCAGGAATTTGCAGAAAAGCTAAAATCGGCTCAAATGGCATACCCAATAGTTTAAAGAAGCTAGTAAATTCAGCAAGTACTAATGCAATCGTACCGAATGCCATAATAACAGGCGTTACAGCAAACCACATTTCCAGTACGTTTTTAAAACCACCGCTGATGATTTTCGCTAAATTTTTGTTAGATTCTGCTTTTGATAAGGCGTTATGCAATCCAAAAGTGAATGTATTGAAATTTTCTGGTACATCTTCAAAGTTTTCTGGAAGCTTCGATCCATCAATGAGCGTATCGGCTTTTCCTCGTAACGGGAAAATACGCGGCATGATAACTGCCAAAAGAAGACCAACAAAAATAACCGAACTATAGAATTCTATGAAATAGTTGTTCAAATCAATTGTTTCTAATACAACAAGACAGAAAGTGATCGATACGACCGAGAATGTAGTAGCAATCACAGCTGCTTCACGGCCAGTATAATTTTTATCCTCGTATTGCTTTGCTGTTAATAATACACCGATTGTTCCGTCGCCTACCCATGACGCTAAACAGTCGATTGCTGCACGTCCTGGAATTTTAAAGATCGGGCGCATGATTTTCACCATCATAGAACCGAAGAACTCCAGTAAACCGAAGTCAGTCAATAATGGCAATAATAGACCGGCAAATAAGAACAGCGTAAACATTAGCGTGACTAGACCGCCGTCAGGAGCGATTAATAGACCTGCTGTATTATCAGAAATAAAACTCTCAGGACCTACTTGGAATAAGTACATCCCTGAAAAAACAACAGCTAAAGCACGCATGATTGTCCAGAACCAATGGACACGGAATAGGGCATCCATTAATGTGCGCGGTCCCTTTTGCGGTATAAAATGCATCACAATTGAACCGAGTGCTGCAATAATAAATACAATAAATGCAAACCAATGAATAACAGGTGTTACTTTTCCTCCAAGCCAGTTCGCCAATATAGCGATTGGTACCTTCAATCCATCATCCGTTGTAATCGGGGTAATAAATAAGAATACACCAACAGCCGATAAAACAAGGAAAAGAAACCACGTATAAGCCGAAAATTTCTTCATATATAGTAACCTCTTTATCATGTATATTTGAATATTTATACACTATATATTCTTTATATACAATTGTCTACTGTTTTTGTTAAAGACGAATTATTCAGATAATAAAAATGAATACGATTTGTATACACCTTTAGAAAATACTGGGTTAATGTATAAAGTGTACCCTTGATAAAGGGCCGATAAACAATTTATCGGTAATCGAAATGCGTATCTGAAAAGTAAAACAAGTGTATAAAAAAACGTATAATTGTATATGAAAAAAGCGAGCATTTGAAATGCTCACTTAATAAATTGGTTATAAAGATGCACTATTAATAGATTGGTCTACTTCATCTTCTGGCTGTATGATATAGAATTTTTCAACATTCAGCCAGCTTTCGCTCATTGGCTGTCCTTCTTCCACGCGCTTTGTCGTTTCTGCCATCATCCAGGCAGTTTGGGAAGTATGAGCTTGAAGCGCCTTTAATTTATCCAGCTTCACGCTGCTGACATCTAAGTTAATCGTTGCTTCACCGAGTTTTTCGATTGTATCATTTGCAAAAGCAACACCCCAGATTGTTGGGCGCTGCTCTTTCGGCATGCGACGGACAGCTTCGACTACTGCACGAGCTGTAGCTTCATGATCTGGATGCACAGCAAAACCAGGGTAAAACGTGAAAATCAACGAAGGATTCAGCTCTTCAATTAAATCACTGACAAGCTTCACCATCTTTTCGTCGTCTTCAAATTCAATCGTCTTGTCACGCAGTCCCATCATACGTAAATCCTTAATGCCCATTGCCTCGACTGCGGCTTTTAATTCCGCACGACGAATTTCAGGAAGAGATTCACGTGTTGCAAATGGCGGGTTACCGAGGTTGCGTCCCATTTCACCAAGTGTAAGGCAAGCGTATGTAACTGGTACACCCATATTCGCATATAAGCGGACTGCTCCTGCACAAGAAAACGCTTCATCATCCGGATGTGGGAATACGAGTAAAATTTGACGTTCTTGTTCTACTATCATCAATCATTCACTCCTTTAGTATGAAAAAGGCGTCTCGCTAATTTCCAATGCGATTGCCAGCTTCCCTGTATAATCTAGTCCGGCCATCAATAGGCGGCCTTGCTCGTCAAGCTCGAAGTGGGTGATGCCTTGAGCGTATACCCAGCCATGCTCCATTTTCAAACCTACCCGGTGAGGAGCGTCTCCTACCACTTTCCCAAGTTCATAGCGTATACGTGCGTTACGTATAAATGCGCCGGCGTTGAACACATTCTCGTTAAAATGTGTAGCATAAGCGCCGTTTGTCGTTTCTAGATGGATGTATACTTCTTTGTTCGCAAAAGAATTAAGCAACTCCTGGAGTTCTTTTACCTCTACTTCCTTCACTCTTAACTCTCCTTTCGAATCTGTTTAACTATAAGTATAGTCAAAAGCTTTTGAAGGTGGGTAGTGAAAAGGTGCAAAGTATGTAAAAATTTTCTCTATGCTTACTAAATGGCGTAGTATTTTAGCTGCCTCTTCTAATAAAAAATGCAAACAAAATCTGAGTTTTGTTTGCATATGTCACTTTACTAGCGGGAAAATGATAGAGCAAGGACGGGCGTAAGAGAAAAAGTATTGCCCTTTGCTAAGTATCATTTTATTTTGTGATGAACGCATAAACAATTGAGCATGCAGTCATATTGCTTCGCAAGCCTTTTCATCTGCGGCTGCGCAGTTAGCGCTTGTATATGCTCAAAAGGTGCGCCGCTGCTTTATTAAACTGTTGTAATGGTTACTTCAGGAGCGCCAAAGCGTGGTTTTGCACCATGCATGACTGGACCTACATATTGATTCAATGCCCAACCGTGCTGGATTGCAGCTGCAACGAATTCCTTCGCTTCGATCACAGCTTCTTCTACTGATAGACCATTGGCTAGGTTTGCACAAACGCTTGCAGCAAATGTACAGCCAGCCCCATGATTGTACGGAGAAGCTACCTTTTCCGTTTCAAGCAATTTGAATTCTGATCCGTTATAGAAAAGGTCAACCGCTTTTTCAGTCGGGAGTGCCTTGCCTCCCTTAATCACTATGTTCTTCGCACCAAGTTCATGAATTTTAGCTGCTGCGGCCTTCATTTCTTCAATTGTTTTCGGTGTACCAGTGCCTGCTAGCTGTCCTGCTTCAAAAAGATTCGGTGTTACGACTGTTGCATATGGAAGCAGATATTCAATCATAGCTGTTGTATTACCAGGGTTCAGTACTTCATCTTCTCCTTTACATACCATTACCGGGTCGATGACAACTTTATCAGTGCCAGATTGTTGAATGGCTTCGCTCGCAATTTTAATGATTTCCTCTGATGCAAGCATTCCTGTTTTCACTGCGTCCACGCCTGTAGATAAAGCAGTTTTGATCTGCTGCTGCAATACTTCCGTTGGTAATGCATATACACCGTGGCTCCAGGAGTTATCCGGGTCCATTGTGACAACTACTGTTAATGCAGTCATACCATATGTTCCGTGCTCTTGGAATGCTTTTAAATCAGCTTGGATCCCTGCGCCGCCTGAAGTATCAGAGCCTGCGATTGTTAATGTTTTTTTTAATGTCATAGCTGTTTCTCTCCTTGCATGAATATCCATAATTTATTGACTATGAGTATACACATATCCTGACTTTTAAGAAATAGTCAGAAACTGAAAATTTTATATGGTCAGATGGACGATTTACTTGCTTAAAGTTATTCTACCCACTACGTTTAAGAAAGAGGTGATTCAGGATGAAAAAAGTTTTTGATAATGAATGGCAGCAAGTCCTAGAAGAAGAGTTTGAAAAACCATATTTTCAAAGCCTGCGCACATTTGTCGCTGAAGAGTATAGCCGTGCGACAGTCTACCCGCCGAAAGAGGATATCATGAATGCAATGCAGGCGACTAATTTTTCTGATGTGAAAGTAGTAATTTTAGGGCAAGATCCGTACCATGGTCCAAATCAGGCACATGGTATGAGCTTTTCTGTTAAGCCAGGCGTTAAACATCCGCCGAGTTTACGGAATATGCTAAAAGAGCTTCAGGATGATATAGGCTGTACGATTCCAAAAGACGGCTATTTAATGAAGTGGGCTAAACAGGGTGTATTGCTGCTGAATACAGTACTGACTGTCCGAGCTGGTGAAGCTAATTCCCATAAAGGAAAAGGCTGGGAACAGTTCACAGATACGATTATTACAAAGCTAGCAAAGAGAGAGGAGCCGATTATTTTTGTGCTGTGGGGCAAGCCTGCTCAGACAAAAAAAGCAATTATTGCGGGGCATCCTCAGCATGTTATTTTAGAGGCACCTCATCCAAGTCCGCTGAGTGCCCATCGAGGGTTCTTTGGAAGTAAACCTTATTCGAAAATTAATGCACAGCTTACTTCATGGGGCAAGGAGCCAATCGACTGGCAGCTGTAAACAAAGGTCCTTTTCTCTCGTTTTGAAACATGGTAAAGTGGTGAAGAAAGCGAGGGAGTATCATGAAGGTTAATTGTTTTAAATGTGCGTATTTTAAAGTGACATGGGATCCTGCAAACCCGCGGGGATGCCAGGCATACGGATTTAAAACAAAACAGCTTCCTTCTATCGTCGTGAAGCAATCATCTGGAATGGATTGTATGAAGTTTGTACCAAAGGAGGGACAGCCATGATTTCTTACGAAGCGGTGCTTTTGCAAATGGAGCAACTCGTACAAAATGCCAAACATACGCCTAATGAACAGCATATGCGAGAACAGCTGACTGCTGTTAAAGCATTATGCGATGTCATTCTTGGACAAGCAGCCAGTATATCGCAGCAGGTGTCACCTGCTATATATGCTGCTCCTGCTATACAGAAAAGCCAGGCCCTGCCTTTGCAACAAACAATGCCTTCTGAAAAACTTCAGGAGCAGGATGCGAACGGCGATTCAATCTTTGATTTTTAAAATATGGGCGCTGGGCTGGTAACCCTTTAACGTTATCGTTAGAAGGTATTGGCGGGGATAAAGGAGCTTTTATCCTAACAGTTGATAGCCCCATATAAGTAACACTTCACTTACATGGGGATTACAAGCTGGCAGTGACTAAATGAAAGAGGTTTCATCATGAAAGGTTCAATTATTTCCGGTGCGGTTCACGGATTTATAGCCGTATCGCTCGGTGCGTTTGGTGCGCACGCGCTTGAAAATGTGTTGGATGATTACGGACAAGGTATTTGGGATACAGCAGTTCAGTATCAAATGTTTCATGCTGTAGGTCTGCTTTTAATTGGCGTTTTGATGAGCGCAAAATTATTTGGGGAAGTGAAGCAATTAAAAATAGCGATGATTTGCTTCAATTTAGGGATTTTGTTCTTCTCTGGTAGTCTCTATATATTGGCTTTGACAGGTATCAGTAAATTAGGAGCGATTACGCCGATTGGCGGTGTATTCTTCCTGAGCAGTTGGGTGCTGGTCATTGTTTCAACTGTAAAATCCGCAAAATGATACATGACCCTTGCTTTCTATTAATATAATGAAGGCGAGGGTTATTTTATATGTATTTACTAAAAAATACTATAAAGAACGATGATATAATTAATTTTAGGGAGATGATGAACTAATGGAACAATTATTTTCTTTATTGGAGAAAAATTATGAAGAAATGGTCTCGATCCGCCGATACTTACATGAGAGACCGGAGCTGTCATTTCAGGAAATACATACGCCGGCCTATATTGCGAATTTCCATCGTGAATTGGGACTAGAAGTGCGGGAAGGTGTAGGGGAGCGGGGTGTCGTTGCTACGTTGCGTGGTGGAAAGCCGGGCAAGACGGTTGCCTTGCGTGCCGATTTTGATGCGCTTGCTATTCAAGAGTTAAATGATATTCCTTATAAGTCAAAAAATGATGGAGTTATGCATGCCTGTGGTCATGATGGTCATACGGCAACTTTGTTAATTCTTGCACAATGCCTTACAGAACTGCGCGAGGAGCTGGCGGGAAATGTAGTCTTTATCCACCAACATGCAGAAGAATTGGCACCAGGTGGAGCAAAAGCAATGATTGAGGATGGCTGTCTAGAAGGTGTAGACGTCATTTTTGGTACCCATCTTTGGGCGCCTACGCCATTAGGGGATGTACTAGTACGGGAAGGTGCCATTATGGCGGCTGCAGATCGATTTGAAATTATAATTCAGGGAAAAGGCGGACATGGTGCAGAGCCGCATCATGCCATTGATGCCGTTGTAACAGGCGCACAGTTTGTTACACAGCTTCAGGCACTTATTTCACGGCGTATTAATCCATTGAATCCAGCAGTGATTTCTGTCGGGCACTTTGAAGCCATCAACCCATTTAATGTTATTGCTGATTCAGTAAAATTAGCAGGAACTGTTCGTACATTTGATGAGACGGTGCGCGAGCAGATTGTAGAGGAATTGGAGCTTCTCTTAAAGTCTGTTTGTTTAAGTGCAGGAGCAACCTATACATATAACTATTACCGTGGTTATCCACCGGTTGTGAACCATGCGCAGGAGACAGAGTTTGTGGCGGAGATAGCGCGCAATATTCCCGCAGTCAATGCCGTTCATACATGCGAGCCGTTCATGATTGGGGAAGATTTCGCCTATTACATGGAGCATGTGCCTGGTACATTCTTCTTTACAGGGGCAAAAGACCCTTGCTGGGAAACAGTTTACCCGCACCATCATGCAAGATTTAATTTTGATGAACGGGCGATGCTGATTGCTGCCAAAGTATTAGGAGAGGCAACTTTGCAGTTTTTACAAAAGAATAATTAGAACCTATTAGGGGCACCTATCAATATAGTTGAATAAATATCAGAAAATAACAAATAACTCTCTTTTATGTAAATTTTCTCGATAGGAATTCCAAGGTACAGTAGAATATCCCTAATATGGAAGAACCTTGAGGAGGAAATATCATGAAGGTCGGAGCAAAATTAAATATAGCGTTCTATTCAATTGTTACACTTCTATGCATTTCGATAGGAATCAACTTTTATAATTTATCTACTATTGGTGATAATACAGAGGAAGCATTGGATAACAGAGTGGAACAGTTACGAATAATTGACGAAATAAGGTTTGATGTCGGAATGCAAGGGTTATATGCTCGTGCTCTGATGATTGACACAACAACTAAAAATCGTGAAAATCTACTAAACTATGCGGAAGAATTGGATGAAAACATTTCGGCAATAAAGGATCTTTCCTCGTCCAATACGATGAAAGGTTATTTGCAAGAGATTGATGGCCACAATGCGGAATTCAATCAAGCAGTACAGGAAGTATTAGCAGCTGTCGATAAAGAGGATATCCAGGAAGCTACTGAATTAGTGAATACAAAATTACAGGATGCTAATGTGGGTATTTTAACCGTTGCAACAGAAATAGGTCAGTATCAAGAAGAACAACTGGCACTTATTAAAGCGGAAACAGAGAAATCTATCAGTACATCTCGTACAACATCGATTGTTGTTCTTATTTTAAGTATTTTAATCAGCGTCTTCCTAGTTGGCTATATACGTCGAACAATTACGAAACCATTGAATATGGTAATGGGTGCAGCGCAGGTTATTGCAGACGGTAATCTTTCAGAGCAAGATATTGCTTATCAGTCTAAAGACGAAATCGGCCAATTGGCGAGAGTTTTCAATGAAATGAAAGCAAGTCTTCGTTCCCTGATCAAAAATGTACAAGCTAATACAGAGCAATTAAGCACTGCGGCAGAAGAACTTTCGGCGAGCACAGAAGAAATTTCTGCTACAACCGAAGATGTGACGCATCAAGTTGCAATGACGGCAGATGCAGCACAAGGTTCTGCCCAGGCTGCTAATGAAAGCGCGCTGGCCATGGAGGAAACGGCACAGGGGGTACAGCGTATTGCAGAAGCATCACAAATCCTGCATACTTCCTCCCTAGATGCGAGCAGTACAGCAGTGCATGGCACAGAGGTTATTGAGCAGGCGAAGAATCAGATGAATGTCATTAATGGTTCCACAGCTATTGTGAATGAGCTTGTCCAAAAACTGGCAAAGCAAACAGAAGAAATTGGAAATATCACGAAAGTAATTACAGATATTACAGACCAGACAAATCTCTTAGCGTTGAATGCGGCAATTGAAGCAGCACGTGCAGGAGAACAGGGTAAAGGTTTTGCGGTCGTGGCCGATGAAGTTCGTAAGCTCGCTGAAGAATCGAAGGAATCGGCGAATTCTATTGCAGCGCTAACGATTGAAATTAAAACAGATACTGAAAATGTGGAGCGTGCTGTAGAAGATTCACTTGTTTCTGTAAAAGATGGAGTTGGCATAATAAGCGAAGCAGGAGAGTCGTTCCATACGATTGTATCTGCAGTCGATATCATGACAACGCAAATCCAGGAGATTTCCGCAACCTCTGAGCAACTATCTGCAAGTGCGGAGGAAGTATCTGCTTCGGTGAATGAAATTTCAACCGGTGCAGAGTCAGCAGCGGACAGCATTGCTACGATTGCAGCTGCGATGGAAGAACAAAGTGCGACGATGCAGGAAGTTAACAGTGTGGCTGTATCGTTAAATGAAAGTGCTCAGGACTTACAGACAGAAATTCAGCGATTTAAATTATAGAGAAAAATAAAAGTGAGCCGGCTCATCTAGTATGAGTCGGCTCACTTTTTACGAACGCGGCTGAGGTTGTTGGTTGAAATAACTTAATTCTTCGTCGAATTCTGCATAATCGAAGTAAATCATCGGGAAGAGGAAGCGGTGGTTTGTTCTTAATTCACGCAATATAACATGGTCCCGTCCTGCCGCTTCAACCACACCTCTTACGTTTTTTGTATTGCTTCCTCCAACCGCGTGATCAAATGAAAAATAAAAATTTCCAGGCTTCCCTCGGTTTAAGCGTAAAATGTTTTCGATGTATGATTCCTCGCGAAATTGTGCAACAGTCGGAGTTTGGAACTGTTGACCAGGTATTTGCTGGCCAGGCATTTGTTGGCCTGGAAACTGTTGAGGCGGGTTTTGAGGAGTCCAATAATAAGTCAAAACATCATCCTTTCAAAATTAAATCATGGAAATTCAGATTCGGTCGAGACAAAGAGACAATTGATCTTATAGTGACTATTGTGTCTTTGTCTTTACTGTTGGGAAGGACAGTCACTAGGCACCGTATGAAAGATATAGTATGAGTTGGGCAGCGGAAACGTTCCTCCTCGATATCAGTCTGCTTTCCTGAGATCTGTCTTGTTACATCATGAAATAACCCTCAAGCGTTGAACTAGAGATATCATTCCGCCAATATACTATTCTTTAAAGCGGGTGGAGAACTTTGAAATCCAAGCAGTCTGCCCGAATCCGATTGACGCCGACGTTACGGATTGTCAGTATGCCTAACTGGCCTTCCCCTTCAGCTTTAGCACAAATCACTCGTATAGGTAACGTAAAGGATGCATCATTCGTTTGGATCACGGTGATGGGCGAACCTCCTTTGTTTTTAATGTATGTAGGAAAATAAAAAAGTGCACTGAATAAAATAGTAAAAAGTCCATATAATAAAAAAAATAAATATGGATAAGGGAAGAGTACTGTTTGGATAGGTCATAATATGACCGGAAATGGGTAAATATTTATTGAAAATGAGGAACTAACAACAGGCACAGTAATTTACAAAGGAGAGGTTGTTATGCGGATAGACGTGTGGATAGCAGTGCTTCTTGGTGCGATTTTATCTTTTGTCATCGGCAACCTATACGGTCAGCCGCTTCACTGGTATTTATTCATAATCATTATATTTGTAGGATTCTTAATCAATACCATTATTTTAATTCTCAAGATGAATGATGAAAATTTATGAGGAAATGAGTAATTGAAGGAGCTACTCATTTCTTTTTTACGTTGAAAGGCTGCAAAGAAATAGGTGGGTATGCTTGGCCGTTCTGCGCAATAAAAAACGGACGGCTTATTTGCCGTCCGCTGTCCAATTATTTATTTACTGATAAGAATTTTACTAGCTTTTCGTTATCTAATAGGTTACCTACAAAGAACTCACCAAACTCACCATAACGAGCTGATACCTCATCAAAACGCATTTCATATACTAATTTTTTGAATTGGAGTACATCATCTGCAAATAATGTAACGCCCCATTCATGGTCATCGAAACCGACTGACCCAGTAATAATCTGCTTTACTTTACCTGCATAGCCGCGGCCAATTATGCCGTGTGAACGCATAAGGCTCTTACGCTCGTCCATAGAAAGCATGTACCAGTTATCGTTGCCTTGACGGCGTTTGTCCATTGGATAGAAGCAAACGTATTTTGAACGTGGCAGTTCTGGGTACAGACGAGCACGTACGTGTGGATTTTGATAAGGATCTTCGTTTGATTCTCCAGCAAGGTAGTTTGATAATTCTACTACAGAAACGTATGAATATGTTGGGATTGTAAAATCTGCAATTGCTAATTTGTTAAACTCTGCTTCAAGCTCTTGCAGTTCATCCATTGTCTCACGAAGCGTCATGATCATGAAATCTGCCTTTTGACCAACGATAGCATAAAATGCGTGTGCACCTGTTTTTGCTACATCTGCCTCATTTAGCTTTTCTAGATATTGTATAAATTCATCTACTGCTGCCTGACGCTCCTCTTGCGAAACTAACTTCCAAGAAGCCCAGTCGATTGAGCGGAAATCATGTAAAGCGTACCAGCCGTCTAATGTAATAGCTGCTTCATTCATAGTGTAAGACACTCCTTCTACTTGATAATCATTCACAATCAGTTTAACACAATTACGAAACATTTCGTTATTTAGAACATTAAAATCGAGGTATGTCACCAATTTGACATGAGTTGAAAATACAGTATGCTAAGTGTAGTCAATCAATAGGGAGATCTATACAATGAATGATTTTTTACGAACTACTAACTGGCGTTTCATCGATCAATCGTTAAGCATGCTGACACGCTCACCTCTTGAGTCGTTCGCCATGGATGATACACTTTGCCATTTAACAGGACACGGTGAAAGCTTGCCCGTTATCCGAACATGGGTACATAATGAAGCGATTGTTCTTGGTATTCAAGATCACCGGCTTCCTTATATTGAAGAGGGGATGGAATTGCTTCGAAATGCAGGGTATGAGCCGATTGTCCGGAATTCCGGGGGACTTGCCGTTGTACTCGATCCAGGTGTTTTAAACATTTCTATCATTTTTAGTGAAACGGAACCGACAAGCATTGATAAGGCATTTAGCTATATGGTGGATTTGGTGAAGGGGATTTTCCCGGAAGTAGCAAACAACATTGAAGCCTACGAAATTGTCGGCTCTTACTGCCCAGGAACATATGATTTAAGTATCGGCGGGCGGAAGTTCGCTGGTATTTCCCAACGGCGTATGCAGAATGGTATTGCCGTGCAAGTATATTTATGCATCGAAGGGAGCGGCAGTGAGAGAGCAGCGTTAATTCGCGATTTTTATTTGGCGAGCCTGCAAGGAGAGAAAACAAAATTCAGTTATCCTGTCGTGGTGCCTGAAGTAATGGCCTCCATGCAGGAGCTGACGAACACAAATGTAACCGTTG
>JAPSKP010000121.1 GCA_031181585.1 Lysinibacillus sp. | reverse complement strand
ATCCATCGTTGCTTGCCTCACTCGTCTGCTCCTGCTGCTTCGCTTTCGTCGCAAATAAAGAGCCATTCGCTCATGAACATAGGTTCTATTCGCGTCTTTGCTCATCGGCGCGCCTTGTCTGGCAAGCTTTTTCAAGACAGGCTGAGTAAAACGCTATTTTATAAATTACCTAAAAAAACGTGAAGACAAAGTCAAAAACGACTTTGTCTTCACTCTGATTATAATAATTTATCCATCAGAGCCTTCTGTCTTTTATATGCAGACGGCTTTCGTTTTCTTAAAAATGACCTGCTGCATCAAGAAGTGGAGAAAAGGAGGAGCAGAGATGTTTACAGGTGAACAACTAACACAATTAATAGATGGAAAAATGATTGGAGAGATTTATCCATATAATACAGGAGACGAAGAGCAGGTGAAAGCCTATTTAAAGAGGATGCAGGGAGAATTTGCGAAGTATCCAAGGATTACCTGCAAGCCTGAACTTGAAAATTTCGGAAGCGGCTACGCCTCATATGCGGCTTGGTTTTGCTGCAATGAGCGTGATGTTCGAGTTTTGGAAAACAAATATACGCAAGAGGTTGAACGTGAAGGGCTCTGGCTGAATATTAGTCTGCTGGCACCTGTCGTCATTATTGGGACAGGTATTACCAATGATACATATGCAGTGGAGGATGGACGCTGGCTTAATGGAAGCAAGTCGATGCTGCAAATGCCTGAGGAGCTTGTCATACCAGCAAGGTTTAAAGAGCTGTATCAACTATTAGTAAGGCTAGTAATGAAGTATCACTACACGGTATTATTTAAAGAAGAGCTAGAAAAGCCATTGCCATTCAATCTGAACATCCCGACAGTTTTTCGGGAGCCGAGAGAATATTTAGTGTGGGATGCAATTTTTTATTGGGAGGACTAACGGCCAGTTGGAGGAATGGATGCTGTCAAGTTTGGAAAACGGAGGGGATAACATGATACAAAAAGCAATGGTACAGCAGGCAAAAGATGCGGCTGAATTAGCTTTACTGCTTTGGCCTGAAAACGAGTTGGAGATGTTTATTCAGGAAATGACAGAATTGATCAACCACCCTGATGCTGTCATTATGTTAGTATATAAGAATGATGAAGCAATCGGCTTTGCCCAATGCCAATTACGTCGTGATTATGTGGAAGGTACCATTACTAGTCCAGTAGGTTATTTAGAAGGTTTGTATGTGAAAGAATCATTTCGCAAGCAAGGTATTGCCAAGAGGATAATTCGAGCTTGTGAAGAGTGGGCAAAGACAAAAGGCTGCCAGGAATTTGCGAGCGACTGTGAGCTGACAAATGAAGATAGTATGAAAATGCATATGAGACTTGGCTTTCACGAGGCGAACCGGATTATTTGCTTCACGAAGCAATTGTAAATGAAACAAATAGTTCTAGGCTTTGGAAAAAACAAATAAACCTTCCATGGTTTTTTTTATAGAAACTGCATAAAATAAAAGCAATTCATTGACATGATTGGAAACCAGCCATACAATGAAGGTAGCAAGATTCATGCGTGATGGATCTAACAGCAGTACACAGCGACCGGGTGGCTCCCGGTCGTTTTTTCTTTTTTTGATAAGGAATTATAATATAGTAAGTTTACATGAACGCTTTTACTAGAAATGGGGAGAAGGTAATGAAGAAGCTGATCGTTATTTTGTGTATACCACTATTTTTATTATGTATTTCACTCTTTTATATAGAAGTATCATTATTTTCCGTAGATCCTAGTACGAGTTTTTGGGGAAAGTTCAAATACGTATGGTATAAATCGCCGATTTTTTACGTTACTTTCGTTTTGATTGTGTTATTTTTCCTTGCTATAAAGAAAAAGTAACATTTCTTTCTTTGACTCCTGTAGAAATTTATATTTTCTCTTCAGAAGCAGCCAAGAAGAGCATGTCTTTAAAGATGTTTTACCATTGTATAATAGCTGCTTCCAGGCGGATAATCCTTGATTTCGCCAACTATCTGAAAGCCGTGTTTTTCGTAAAAGGAGCGTGCTTGAAATTCAAAAGTAGTTAACAATGCTTTTTCTGCCCCTTTTTCCTTTGCAATAGCTTCCAATTTATCGAGAAGTAAACTGCCCAATCCTTTATTTCGGTACGTGTCTTTACACCAAAAATTATTGATTTCTACCCATCCCCAATAAACATCTGCATTGATTCCGCCAACCCAAGCTTCCTTACTATCACAAACAATTATATTAATCGGCTGAACAGCTCCTTTTTTTCTATTTTCCTTATAATGAGCGGAATGTTCCATATTAAAGGCAGTAATTTGATTGCTTAAAAAATCGGCAAATTCTTTATTTGCATCTAAATCAATGTCAATATGATAATCCATCCTGACTCTCCTTTTCTATAAGTTTGCTAAAAATTTGCCAGGGCTATTTGCCAAAAACACCGCCTGGTTGGCAAGACCAGGCGGTGAAACACAAGGTTTTTTACAGCATCATCCGAAAAAGACGATACAGCGTATCAACAAAACGGAATAAATCCGTGGCGTAACGAAAGATGGCTAATCTTTCTTCACGCTTCTTTTTCATTTCAGCTTTAGCCTTCTGCATGCGTGATGGAAAAGGCACAACAGTACACCCCCTTTCAAAAAAAGGAGTCAGCTGGATGCTGCTGATTAATTGTAGCACGAATAACGAGCGCTAAAAATAGGCTTATATTCATCGGAGAAATGCTTCATTTGTAAAAAATTATGATCAGGAGCTAACTATTCGAGTTACAAAAGACAAAACCAGTTTTTCCATATCATGTATAATAAGAATTATAGTTTTCTTTAGTAAAAATAAAATTTAAAAATAGCACATAACGATGAAAGAGAGGAGTTAAGCTTATGGAATTCAGAAAAGAATTACAAGTTATAGAAAACCCAGTATCAGCAGAGGCTTGACGAAAGATCTGGGAAAAAATATTTACGGTCAGTTTATCGACAAAAGAAAAGGAAAGAATCTTTTTAGACCAATTTTTGTGGCATATATGCAGCTGGAAAGCTGTCTACTGTGCAGCGAAAGAAGAAGCAATAGCCCTCTTTACGAACCAAGAAAAAGAGAAATGCACGATTTTTTATCAATTTATAGATGCTGCTTATATGGTGAAAAATGCAAAAGAATTAACTGTACATGATGTACCATATGACTCGTAATGATATATATGTTATGGATGACAATCTAAAATGGACTTTTATTATGACCCACGAATAACAATGTGGTCCTTATTTTATCAAAATATAAAGGGGAAGTAAGTTGAGAAACATACAGTTTGGTCTGCTTGTCTTCATAATGATGATATTCGCTGCCATACAATTTCCACAGAATAGCCTCGCTACAGACTGGGCATATCAGTTTGTTATATGGGAGGAAACAATCTATATAGTCAGCGATGAACAGGTGACAGATGTTGACGAAGCAATCGGTCAGGTAACGAAGTATTCTGATATGAAGCAGTATGGCGGCAATTTTTCAAATACTTATCAGAAAGGTACGAAATATTACGCTATTAAAGGTGTAGATCCAAATAAAGCAATTGCTGTTCAGCTCGACAAGCATGTTTATGTGAAGTCCGAGAGTGACGGAGCTTACGAGTACAATGGGAAAGGTATCGTTAACTATTTACTGGGCGGTTTGGTGTTAGTAGCGGTAACCGCTGTAGGTGCCATGTTTTTTGTTAATAGCAGAGGAAAGAAGAAATAGGAAGGGGTTAGGGGATTTGCGGGAAATAATCGAATTGTCAGAGGAAAATATCTCATCAGAAGGCTGTTACTGCCTTCGAAGCAAGCCAAATTCATCCGGCTATCAAGGAAAAAACAACTGGCTGGGAAGTAGCTTTGATAAAGGGATGAAATACGTCAAATTATTGGAAAATGGTAAACAGGCCGGGTTTATAGAATATGTACCGATTGAACATTCCTCCCGCGTTATTTACGGAGAAAATTATATAGTGATCCACTGCTTATGGATTGGGATTGTAGGGAAGGGATATGCTTCCGCATTAATCCAGCATTGTCTTGAAGATGCGAGACGTCAACACAAAGCCGGGGTTGTCGTCATTACAAATGCCGAAACCTCCTGGACACCCAGCAAGGATATCTTCATCAAAAATCACTTTATTGAAATAGACATTGCACCATACGGTTTTGAACTGCTAGTACATACTTTTCAAGATGCAGCGCCCCCGTATTTCCCGCAAAATTGGGAAGAGCGTCTCCGCTTTCAAGACTTAACAATCTTGCGGACACAGCAATGCCCTTATTTGGATATCGCGACCCAAAATCTATTGGAAGCTGCCGCTAAGCTCAGTCTCCAGGCAACTATAATTGATTTCACTAGCCGTGCGCAGCTGCTTGAGTTATCGCCTACCCCATATGGTGTTTATGGAGCAGTGTTTAGAAAAGATCTCATTAGTTATCATCGTTTGACTGTACATTCTGCGATGAAGCGGTTGAAGAAAAGTTTGTTATTAAAAGGAAAATAACCTCTTTTTAATATATTTATCAAACAAAATTCCTAGATACTCTTCCCATTAAACACATAAAGATGTATTATAAATACATGTTTAAGTGAATTATTTTTCTTTTAGTAAATTGATTCGGAGGGGTGCAAGTATATGCGGGGATTAATTGAAAACAAAAGAGTAGAGATTCCAAAACAAGATGCACTTCAGCTATTACAAGCTGGTCGGGTTGCACATGTAGCTACGGTAGGGGAAGACGGCTATCCATATGTAATACCCTTTGTCTATATCCATGATGGGGGAGATAAGCTATATCTTCATATCGGCAATATACGCGAAAGCCATTTTTGGTCAAACATTAAAGCAAATCCCAAAGTCAGCATTGAAGTAAGTGAAATGGGGGATTTACACCCCGGTAAAAAGTATGCATGCCAATCGGCGCTCGTTTATACAAGCGTTGTATTATTTGGACAAGTTACACATATAACAGAAGATTCAAAGAAGGAATGGTTCTTTGACCGTTTATTAGAAAAGTATGGAGATCCAAATTGGGAGTTTGAAAAGAAGGGGTATCCGATTCTGCCTAAAATTGAATTGTTTGAAGTCATGATTGAAAATATTACAGGCAAAGAAAATACAGGCATGTACCATTAAAGAATAGATTAGAGGGAATAGCTCATATCATCACACAGGAGGTATGTGATAGTGTAAGCTATCCCTTTCTCTAACTTGTCGTTTCTTCAAAGCGAGTCTATAAAAATTGTAATAAATTGAATGTGTTAGGGTTAAAAAATATTGAGCGACTCTGCTTTGACGAGCTCATTTATAGTGCCTTCGATTGTACTCTTATACTTTTCAATCAGATTGATTTCTTCGATACAAACCGAATCTAAAGCAATTCCTTTTTTCATTGTTAGAAGTATCACTTTTTGCTGCTCAAATAGATATAGAAGTTCAAATCTTGTATTAAGGATCAGGGAAGTTATTTCGGGGAATGTCATTCTATCTCTTAAAGTACTGAGAATTGACTCGACTGATTTAACTCCTTCTACCGTCTGCAAAGCTGAAAATAATTCCTGTAATTTTTCTTCTAAAGACACTGCCTTCATTTAAAAACCTCCAACTATAAATGAGATATATAGGTTGAATCAAACTTCCACTAATGGATTTGCATTAGTCTCTTAATCTCCATAAGCAGCCTCCCCAGAATGTTTCATTCTTCGCTTTTTACGAGAATCATTCTCCATGCTTTCATGCAAAGCTAAACGCCTGTATCCTCGGTGAGAATTAAACCAACTTATACAATAGGGATGTTAGCATACATTTTATTAAAATATAACGGGTAACATTTTCCTCTTATACTAACCACCATTACTATTTAGAAGTAATAAAATTAATTAGTAAATCTATAGTAATATTTACTAAAAAAAGTTATACTGTGTTAGGCAAAAATTTCTATAGATTGTAAAAGGAGTAATTTTAGTATGTCTATAACAAGGAAGTTGTTTTTAGGATTTGTAACAATGATGCTTATTACTATAGTGTCAGGCGTGAGTATTTATTTTCAGGTAGTCAGCATTGATAAACAATACGACAAAGCTTTAAAAGAAGGTCTTCCTCAACTTAATGATACAAGTGACCTTGATAGATACATAATATTGGAGGGTTCACAACTCCAAACCTATTTATTGGGTGATGTGGAGTCACTGGATAATATGCGTAAAACGCAAGAATCGATAGATAAAACTATCGATTCTATTGCCAGTCAACACAACTCAAAAGAATCAGAACAAGCACTTGCTCTTACGCAAGATAAAATCGATGCTTTCGAAAATGCAGTTGAAAAAGTAGTTGATTTAAACAATAGTAAAGACGTTTTTGCAGCTGCTGCGTACTATACGGAAAATGTCATTCCTATTAGAGGTGAGGCGGTTACAGCTTCAAATAAATTATCCGAAACAATTGACTCTCTTTTTGAACAGGCACAAAAGGAAGCGAATGATAGAGCGAAACACGCCTTTACTATTGCAATCGGTGTAATCGCAGTCTCCATTTTAGTTGGTTTTGCAATCGCTTATAAAATGAACAGTATGGTTGCTATCCCTATTCGTACATTACAAAAGGCGGTAAGAACCATAGCGGATGGCGATTTAACGGGTAATGATATTCAAGTTCGTTCTAAAGATGAGGTAGGAGAATTAGCAGCTGCATTTAATACGATGAAAGGTACTTTGAAGAATCTATTATCCCAACTAATGGATAGTGCTAGCCATTTAAGTGCCTCAGCAGAACAATTAAGCGCATCTACTGAAGAGGTGACAGCATCATCTGTGGAAATGGCAAATCATGCTGAAGAAACAACTTATAATACAACAAATTCGGCGAAATATGCCAGGGAAAATGCTGTAGCGATGGAGGAAACTGCTACAGCTGTGCAACGTATTGCACAGTCATCCAATACATTACAGGATTCAGCAATAGATACGTTAGATGTAGCAAATCAAGGGGCAGTAGATATCCGCTCCGCTAGTAAACAAATGGATACGATTTACGAATCCACAAAATTAACAACTGAACTAATCCAAAGATTAAGTAAACAATCAGAGGATATTGAAAATATTTCACAAGTAATCACAAGTATCACTGCTCAAACAAACCTGTTAGCTTTAAACGCAGCTATCGAAGCAGCACGTGCTGGGGAGTCTGGAAAAGGCTTCGCTGTGGTTGCTGATGAGGTTCGAAAGTTAGCTGAGGAATCAAGTAGATCTGCTGGTCAAATCGTAGTATTAACGAATGAAATCCAGGCAGATACAAAAAATGTCGAACAAGCTGTTCAAGAGAGCTTGCGTACTGTTGAAACAGGGGTAAGTATTATTAATGGAGCAGGAACTTCTTTTAATCAGATTGTACAGGAAATTGATAGTATGAAACTGCAAATTGAGGATATTTCATCTGTTACGGAGGAAATGTCAGCATCTGCAAAACAAGTATCAGCCTCTGTTGCAGAAATTGCAGCGTTATCTGAGACGACAGCAGAACAGGCGGCCAGCTCACAAGCTTCTTCACAACAACAACTTTCGACATTACAAGAAGTTACTGCTGTTGCCAATGATTTAAGCAGTCAGGCAATGGATTTACAAACGATCGTGAAAAAGTTCAAAATCTAGTTTCGTTTCCTAAA
>JAPSKP010000120.1 GCA_031181585.1 Lysinibacillus sp. | reverse complement strand
GATAACATCAACCTCTTCAAAGGCTTTTTGGAATGCTTTTACCAATTTCCTGCGGACTTGCTGAGCTTTTAAGTATTGAGTAGCACTTGTCAATGTACCGGCTAACAGAAGGGCGCGCGTATCTTGTGCATAAGCAGCCGATTGCATCTGCAATGTCTCATAATTAAAAGCGGCGGCTTCTGATGATGAAATTGCAAAACCAGCAAAAGTTGACATCGATAATTCCGGGATTTCCAGCTCCTTAATTTCTGCTCCTAAATTTCGAAGTGTGGCGACCGCACTGTGAAAGAGCTTTTCTACCTCTGGCTCTAATCCCTCAAGGTAGTACGTTGGAATACCGATTTTAATCCCTTTGATTCCTTTATTTAAATCAGCCGTGTAATCAGGAATCGCTGTATTTAAGCTGGCAGGATCTTTCGGATCGAAACCTGCCATGAAGTTGAGCATTAAAGCCAGATCAGCAGCTGAACGCGCAAGAGGACCTGCGTGATCCAGCGACGATGCTGTTGGGAGAATGCCATACGTACTAATGAGTCCGTAGGTAGGCTTCAATCCATAGACCCCAGACATTGAAGCCGGTATGCGATTGGAACCCCAAGTATCTGTCCCGGTAGTAAGCGCAGCCATCCCTGCAGCTAATGCAGCCGCACTCCCCCCGCTTGACCCGCCAGGCATATGGTCAGTATTCCAAGGATTTTTGGTTGTACCGAAAAGCTGGTTCGTACCGGTTGACCCGGCACCAAGCTCATTCATATTCAGTTTTCCTACCATAATACCGCCTGCAGCCAGCAATTTTTCAACGGATGTAGCCGTTTGCTCAGGTATGCTATCTCTAAATAGCTTCGAGCCGCCTGTTGTTCGTATAGCTTTTGTTTGGTAGTTGTCCTTGATACCCATTGGAATACCATGCAGCGGTCCTTTATATTGGCCTTGCATAATGGCAGCTTCAGCTTCCTTTGCCTGTTTGAGGGCCGATTCATTCAGCGTTGTAATATACGCATTGATTGTTGAATCCATTTGATCTATGCGATTGAGTACCTGCTTTATCAATTCTACAGGTGATAGCTGCTTTGTCTGTAGTAACGTTGATAGTTCAGTAGCAGTTAGAAAGGAGAGATTAGTCATTCGTTAGTACCTCCTTATCCACCACTGTAAGCGGCTTTTCTTTACATAGGTCCCGAAAATTACTCAAAGGGGCTTGTGCCTTGTTCACCATTGCGACAATGCCTTGCGTATAGAGGACATCTGTTTCCGTAACAGGAAATCCCTGTAACTCTAATTCTTTTTTTATATTTTTTGGATCGAACATAAATCTTCCTCCTTTTCACACCATTCATTCGTAAAAATACATTCTTAGCTAGCAGCTGTACCTCTGTAGATCGATAGCTCTTTCAGCGAATCAGGTTCAGATAAATTCATACAATTTCTTTTGGCCCACTACTTGCATGATTGTTTACAATACGAATTGTGTAGCTAAAAGGGGCAGTTCATACCTCAGTATCCACACTCTTCCTCTTTAAATACTGCTAAAATACATTGATGATTACCTCCTGCATTCATTTGCTCACCCACCCTATACCCTCCTGCAAGTAAATTAGCAGGCAGCGCTCCCAATAATTTATTTTTAACAATTTTAAATAGCATAATGAAGAAACGTGAAAGCGGGTTGTTTTACGGCAGGAGGTGTTCGTTGGATAAGGAAAATGCAGAAAGATACGCAGGTTATATCACTTAAGGTTTTATCCATAATTAAAAGTTCATAATATTTACATTTTTATAGATTTTCTTTAAATTGGATACTCCATAATAGTGAAATCAAGTAGAAGGAAATCCCTCGCTTAAGGAATCTATTTTTAAGTGTTCAAATCATATAACCAACTCTATGTATTAGTGAACAACATATATTATTAATAATTATTATTTTGTATTTTTACTAGAATTTCAGTAAACCTATAATAGATTTTTCATAAAATATAATAGGAGGAATTTTTTAGATGAAAAGAGTCTTACTGGCATTGATCGCTATTTTCATTTTTTCAGTCCAAGAGGATACTGAAGCAAAGGTAATCTGGGACGGCGGAGAAATAGTGGAAGGCCAAAGTGGGAAAATGACGTTCAAAAAGGATGTCAAAGTGTATAAACAGCTGCCGAATGGACAGTACGAATCACTAGTCGTAAAGCGCAATACCTATTTCCGCGTGTATAAAATCGAATACTCCTACAATAAAACATATTATTGGATGAGCTCCGGCTACCGCGTGCAGGCAACGGATTTAGTGATCTTTAAAGAAGTTCCCTATGAGGTAAAGGAACAAGTAATGAAGGATTACTATTATTACGTCTCGAATCCAAACGGGGCTGAATTCCGTACAAGACGTTCTGACACATTAGGTACTGTTGTCAAAAAAGTAGACACTGGCTATTCTTTCTTCGGTCCTTCTGTGAATAACGGCTATATTACACAATCGTTCTGGGAAACGATCTATTGTGACGAGGAAGAGTGCCAGCCCCAGGAAAAGGTAACAAACGGCTTTATCAATGCCAAAAATGTTAAACAGGCAGAAAAAACCGCCGCTCCTTATAAAAACGATTCCTATTTAGTGCTGACAAAGGATGTGCGTTTGTATTCCAACCCGATCACAAAACAATATCAAAAGGATTATTCACTCAGCTCTACTTACTTTGATAAACAAACAGTAAGTATATTACCGAAGGGAACGGTCGTCCAAACGAGCGGAAAATTGGTTGGAGGATTGCTGCAAGTGGGAGACTCTCCCTATTATTATCAATCTGCCTATATCGATTTAAAGAATGTCGCTCCGTTGCCAAAGCCGACAACCCAATATTTGCAGTATGGTCAAGACCTTTCTGATGCAAATACTGGATGGGATTATGTTTCGATTGCTGGGTTAGGCACTTCATACGTCCCACGAAATGAAGCTGTACAAGTATATGCTACTAACGGGATCAAGTCATTCGTATCATACAAGGGCAAATATGGATTTGTTCCTTCAAAAGCACTTTCCAGTAAAAAAGCAAACGTACCATTCATTACGGGCGTAATTGCACCGAAAAGTGATTTAACCATCACCTATCATAACCTGCATTTCACGTCATCTATGAACAAGCCAACCGTCTTAACAAGCAACGATGGAAAGTCCTGGCTATTAGATGATGGCGACGGATTTGTATATGAAGAAACGGACAGCTATTTCCGCTTTAAACACCAGCATGGTTCAACTTCCTACCCTGGCTACGGCTGGTACACAATTCAAAAGCCAATCCAGAAAGGCGCTAAAATTGAGTCCTACGGTAAGGTGCTGACGATTTTTGATACGTACACAACACCGGCCGGGACATTCAAAAATGTATTTTTAACAGATATGGGCTACTATATCGCACCTGGATACGGGGTAATCCAGTTCTGGGACAGCGCGTATGCGACGGAAATAAAATAATGATTTTAAGGTACATTAGCATTTTCTAATGTGCCTTTTTATGTGAACTTGCTGTTATGAAAGAAACGGCTTATCATTCTCACAGCGTCTATCCGGTTTTCCCCTGCTAAAAAACGTAAAGCGGCATCTTCTTACTAGACAAGAAGATGCCGCTTGATTACTATATTGTTTATTTAATAATATAGATAAACTTAAAGCCAGTTGCTTTATTGCATCGGCATAAACGAAACCTGCCAAATGCCATCATCATTTTGTTTCAATTGGAACCCCGCTGGTACTTCTGAACTCTCCTGAGTAAAGGAAATATATCCTTCAGTTTCTGATGTCTGAATAAATTCTCCTTGGGATAATTCATAAAAAAGCTTTTGTACTTCTGCTATAGATGCCTGACCAAAAGGTGAGAAGGCAAGATGTTCCTCCAGACTCCAGGCAACATATCCCTCCTGATCTGTATAAAAGTCGTACTGTAGTTCCTTGTCACCCTCCATCCACGTAAGCAAATAGAGACGGGCAATATTCATTGGATTTAATGAAGCCAATTCACTACTATTTTTCGATTGCCTAAATGCCGAATAGGCAGCCAATTCTTCAGATGATAAATTCAAATCCTTGATAAGCTGATCAAAATCGACCGCTTCTATCTCCAAGTGATTCAATGTATACCAGCTGTAATATTGGACATCCATTTCTCCTGCCGTTTCATACGTAATCTTCAGGCCCATGTTTTTGATTGGCTCAAAATCATCGCCTAATACAAATTCAAAAATAATGCGGTTATCTACGTTTGGCTGGATGGTCATTTCGGATAGCTCCCGGTATTCGCCAATGTCCTTACCCGTATAAAGTCCAGTTTTCTTTGAAGAATCCGCCCCGTACCCTTGCAGGGCAATGTGATCTTTTTCATACTGTACAGGATTTCGAGCTCCATCTACAAGTTCTACCGAGTGAATAATTGCTTCTTCTCCACCGTTCCAGAAGAGCTTTGCGACAATGAAATGCGCCTTGCGGCTTTCAAATGGATTAAATCCAAATTCATTTAAAGAAAAGTCTTCTTTCCCTGTGGATGACCGTTCATTTTCAAATGGATGGATAAAAAGAAATAGTAGCAATACAGCTATTATTGATACACCAGTAGCAGCAATATAAGAAAGAAATCTAGTTTTTTTCGTATCCGCAGGCTTTCCTAGCTGTTGCCGCACACCATTTTTTACTTGTTGCTCTTCTTCTTCTAAGTTTTGTAGCTTCTTCATGCGATAGTTATTCATGCATAAGCACCTCCCATACATGCTGATGAAGCTGTTCCTTCAACCTTTTTCTTGCAACCTGTAATCGAGTTTTAACCGTGCTTTCAGGAATATGTAAAATAGTCGCAATTTCTCTAGTCGTTAACTCCTCTAAATAATAATAAACAACGACTTCCCGTAATTTAATTTTCAAATTAAGTATCGATTCATCTAATACTTCTTTTTCCTCTTGTTCAATCAGTTCATCTTTAAGTTGAATCATCGGTTCTTGAGTAAAAGGTCGTTGCATTACTAGTTTCCGGTAATTCCAGCTCCGTAAATAGTCCATACAACGGTTCTTCATCAATTTTGATAAATAAGCTTTTAGATTCCCTTGCTCTCTATAATCGGAATAATACAATTTAATAAATACATCTTGCACTAAATCTTTCGAACAATCGATATCTTTCGTATAGTAATAACCGATCCGAATCAAGTATTGTGTATACTCATCCATTATGTGTTCCAGCTGCTGCTCATCCAAGTAATCCCCTCCTTCTATTCCTATAACGAAGCTGCATATGAAATGGACGGTTTTTCTAAAAGAATTTTTACTTACCCTCCATCGTACCACCACTCCCTCATGAGCTTGTCCTTATTTCCAACAAATTTCTGCCTGTCGAATAAACGTATAGTGAACTGGGTAAAGTCAACTACTACAACAAAGGAGTTGCCTAAAATGAAACACTGGCTTTTCATGCTTATCGCTTATGTCTTTATGGTTACAACCAATGCACTGGCTAACATTTTGCCGATCAATGGCCAGACTACTTCAGAAATTTCCAACCGTCTGGATGTCCCGTTCACACCGGCAGGCTATGTATTTTCGATTTGGAGTCTTATTTATATCCTGCTGGCTATCTGGCTGGTGATAGCTTTCAAAAGTCGCAATACAGATAAAGCTGTTCCTAGAAAAATAGGCGCTTTATTTATCTTGAGCTGTTTACTAAACGCTGCATGGCTATTTGCTTTCCACTACGAGCAATTTATTCTGTCAACAATCGTTATTACCGCCCTGCTTATTACATTGATTGCTATTCATCAGTCCTATCCGAAAAGCGAAAACCGCTTCGGCGGCCGGCTTCCTTTCTCGCTCTATCTAGGCTGGATTTCAGTTGCTACGATCGCTAATATCAACTACACATTAAAATTCCATGATGTATCACTTGGTATAGGAGAAATGGAAGGCACAATCGGGCTTGTTGTCATTGCAGGCATATTGGGCATTGCCGGCCGCTACCTTTCCGATGATCCGTTTTATGCCCTCGTATTCGTCTGGGCAATTATCGGCATCGGTGTGGCAAACAGCGAAACAGGGCTTGCAACAGCCTCTTATATTATCGCGATTGCTATTTTCATTGCAATCATCGCCATTTCATTCCTGCATAATAAAAAAACGTCATATGCTTAATTCATCATACACCTGCTCGGGGTCGATGTCGGAAATTAACTAGTCAACATTGAAGGGAAGCCTAAAAACTTTTTAGGGCTTCCTTTTTTAGATTATTCCATAGAAAAGAAGCTGGATGAATGGCCTGCGTTTCGGGCACTCTTACTATTTTCTTAACGTTTTCTTATTCATGTATCATGAAAAAGCAGTATAGTTAAAGTAAAGAAAACGAGATTGGAGCTAGAGCTTATGAGAAAGAGGATACTAGTTGTTGAAGATGAGGCTCGCATAGCACGGGTGATTTCTCTTGAATTGAAGCACGAAGGATATGCAGTGGAGATTGTTGATAATGGGAAAGATGCTATAAACCGGGCGAAAGAAGAAAAGTGGGACTTGATCTTGCTTGATGTGATGCTGCCTGAAATGAGCGGGTTTGAAGTACTCAGAAGACTGCGGATGGAGGATGAACAGACGCCTGTTATTCTGTTAACCGCCAGGAATTCCGTTTTCGATAAGGTGAACGGACTTGATCATGGTGCAAATGATTATATTACGAAACCTTTTGAAATGGAGGAGCTCTTGGCAAGAATACGTTCAGCCATCAGGGTAGCTGGAGCAGCTCAGGAGAAGAAAAATGCCAACACAGTAAAAATACTAGAAGATCTTGAGGTGGACGAGGGAGCACGGGTTGTTAAACGTGCAGGCATCGCGATTGAATTAACCCGACGCGAATTTGACCTGCTTGTGTTTTTACTGGATCATTGCAATCAAGTTTTATCGAGAGACCAGCTGCTTAATGAGGTATGGGGGTTTGACTACATTGGGGAAACAAACGTGGTGGATGTATATATCGGCTATCTCCGTAAAAAAATTGACCATGGCTTTTCTCACCCTCTCATTCATACCGTGCGCGGAGTAGGATTCATGATTAAGGGGCAAAAACATGAGCATTAAAGGACGGCTAGCTTTGCTCTTGGTTGGATGGTCCCTTCTTATTTTGGTGATTGCCAGTATCATCATTTATTTTTCCTATGGGAAGGTAACAGAAAACCGTGAAATGGATAATCTTGCTGATATGGGAGAAAGGCTGCTTGAAACGACAGATATAACGGATTTATTTTCGTCAGAAATGCAGCCGTTTTATCAATCCTTTATCCCTGATGACGGCATGATTCGTATTTTGGATAAAGAAGGAACGATTGTTTTTCGGGCCGCTGATGAAGATGGATTATTTGACCTCCCTTCCCAGCTTACAGAGGAAAGCACAACTGATATTGTAAAATTGGATGGTGACATGGTTGCCACATTCTCTTCCCCTATTTTTCAAGATGATCAGTTCCTGGGCACTCTTGAGCTTTCACGGAACATGGATGATCAGATTGAAGATATTGAAACATTGTTAACCATTCTAATCGGGGTATCAATTTTCTTAATTATACTGGCCGTATTTTTCGGAATATGGACCTCAAAGGTTTTTCTGCGTCCAATTTCAGCCATCGGGACCACTATGAATAATATCCAGAAGGATGGCCGGCTTGA
>JAPSKP010000031.1 GCA_031181585.1 Lysinibacillus sp. | reverse complement strand
AAATGAAAAGGTAGACCCTGTAGGAATCGGTAATTTCTTTAAAGCAGCTCAGCGAACATGGGATAAGAATGAATTTTATGAACGAGATTATCCTAAAATAAAATTTGTTATAGAAACAGATGTCAATATAGTTGATACAGGAGTAAGGAAATAATGGACAACGAAAAGAATATTAATTATCGTGTTTCTAACTTTTTCGTCTTTTTTCTTATAACTACTTCTCAGACAGGTGTCGGATTGTTAAGTTATCAAAATCTGATTGCGAAAAGTGCAGGTCATGATGGCTGGATCGTTGTATTTATTACTGGCTTAAGCCTTCACATTATTTTATGGATGATATACAAAATATTAGAGGGTAAGACTAACGATATAATCTCCTTTCATAGAGAAGCTTTCGGGAGGTTTATTGCTAAAGTAGGCACACTCTTATTGTCTATTTACTTTATTTCAATTTCGTTAGTCGTTTTTTGTACCTATATTAACATTGTTCAAGTTTGGGCATTCCCGTCTATTAGTATTCTCGAACTTGGTATTTGTTTTTTATTAATTATATACTATGTCGTTTCTGGGGGATTTAGAGTAATTACAGGAATTTGCTTTTTAACATTCTTTATACCATTAATATTGTTTTTATTAAGTTTATATTTCCCAGCCCGATTATCACACCTTAATAATATACTGCCCCTATTTAATCTTTCCTTTTTAGATTTTATTAAATCTTCTAAAGAAACCAGCGTTGTATTTATAGGGTTTGAAGCATTAATGGTTTATTTTCCATACCTGAGAAGTGGAGGAGATTCGAAGAAATGGGCCAATGGAGGATTACTCTATACCACTATGTTATGTACAATTGTTGCTATCGTGAGTTTTACATATTTTAGTTTAGGACAATTAACTCATAATAAATGGCCAACTCTTGAGATGATTAAAATAATTGAGCTTCCTTTTATTGAAAGATTTGAGTATATATTTATCTTTAGTTGGTTAGCAGTAGCTATCCCGACAATATGTTTACCTTTATGGTGTATAAGCAGAATTAATAAGGACACTTTTAAAATAAAGCCTAGAATTACATTAATTATCTCATTAATGGTTATATTGATTTTTTCTGTTCTTATTGATAATAACTTTAAAATTGAGAAGTTGGGTAAAATTGTCTCACAGATAGGATTTTATTTTATTTATGTATACATTCCATTCCTATTTATAATTAAATTAATAAAAAAACATGTATAGAAGGGTAAAGAGAGGATATACCTTTCAATACTTTATACAGTGTCCTCATATGTCTGTGAAGAAAGCTTTTTGGGAGGAATTATATGCTCCAACATAATAACAAAATATTAAAAGTACCTCAGGACTATTCGGCTGCGCCGTTAAATCAAAATATCTTGAAAATGAATGGTTTATCAGTAATAAAATCTTGTTTGTATACTCAGAGAAATGAAGGAGCTATGTTTTTAGAAAATCATATGTTGCTGTTTGTTCTTAAGGGTCAATATCATATAAGTTTTGGAAATGTGACCTACCAAGTAAATGAAAATGAAATTGTATTAGTACATAAATCGATTGTAATTAAGTATGAGAAATATGGTAATGGGGAATTTGACCACGTGCTTGATTATATTATGCTATTTATTAAAGATGACTTGCTTAATGAGTTTATAAAAATGAATAATATTAAATACTCACATCCTTCTGTAGTTCTTCCTGTTTCCATCTATCCTCTAAATAAACGCCTAATAGGATTTATTGAATCCCTAAAGCCTTTATTAGATGATGCAAGAGGGGTCGCTGAAGGAATGGTAAAATTAAAGTTGTTGGAATTATTGTATAATTTAGTAGATACAGATGAACAATTTTTAATACAATTTCTCAATTTAAAACAGAAAGATCATAGAAGTATTACAGAAATTGTTGACGAAAATTTATTTAACCCTCTAAACATAAGTGATTTAGCCTCCCTAAGCGGAAGAAGTTTATCAACATTTAAAAGAGAATTCAAAGAAATATATAATTCTTCACCATTACAATGGATACGAAATCGTCGATTGGAAAAGGCAAGCGAACTTTTATTACATTCAACACTTTCTGTTACAGAAGTCTGCTTTTCTACAGGATTTGAAAATGTTGCACACTTTTCAAAGGTATTTAAAGAAAAGTTCGGCGTTTCACCCTCAATGTACAAGAAATCAAAATTATATAATTTGTTAGAGAAATAATCCATTGCTTTGTAAATTTGGAAATTTACTGAGGATGAATTTACTTTTTTTATTACGGTTCAAGAATCGTTTTAGATTATTCCTTTATATATAAGTAACCTATGGTTTTCTTATTAGCCATAGGTTACTTTATTTGTTCTTCTTTCCATAAGGAACCTACTTATAAAGAGTAGCTGTAACTTTACTTAGATTTTATTTTCTAATTTTATTATATAAACTTGCTAAAGAAATTCCTAATGCTTTTGCTGCTAATTTTTTGCCCTTTAGATCTGTTCCAAAAATCTCTAAACTCCGAGCAATTAATATTTTTTCCATTTCAGCAATCGGGATCAAATCATTTTCATCTACTGTGTTTGAAGTTTTTTCTGTAAATATCAATTGTGAAATTAACTTTGTTCCAATAATTGTCCTCTTTGTTAGATTCATTGCTCTCTCAACTACATTCTCTAATTCTCTTATATTACCTGGCCATTTGTAGTCAGCTAGTATCTCCATTGCATTTTCTTCACATCCAACAATGTTTTTTCCTAATTTGAGGTTGTATTTCCTAATAAAAAATTCAACCAGAGCTGGTATATCTTCTTTTCTTTCACGTAAGGGGGGAATTCGTAAGGGTAAAACATTTAAACGATAATATAAATCTTCCCTAAAAGTACCCTCCTTTATCATTACTTCTAATGATCTATTGGTAGCAGCAATTACTCTTACATCAATTCTAATCACTTTATTACCGCCAACACGTCGGAACTCGTTCTCTTGTAATACTCTTAGTAATTTTCCTTGCATGGAATAGTCGAGATCACCAATTTCATCTAAAAATATAGTGCCATTATTGGCTAATTCAAACATCCCTATTCTTCGTTGGTTTGCCCCAGTAAAAGCTCCCTTTTCATAGCCGAACAATTCACTTTCCAATAAATGCTGAGGGATTGCAGCACAATTTAGGGATATAAAGGGCCCACGTTTAGAAATGGAGTGATTATAAATTGATTGTGCAAAGACTTCTTTCCCAGTCCCGCTCTCCCCCAGAATTAGAACTGTCGAGGTACTTTCTGAATATACTTTTGCTAGTTCAATTGTTGTTTGCAATGCCCTTGAATTTCCAACCATCCTTTCAAATGAATAATGAGCATTTCCAAGCTTATCATAAAGTGTAGCAAGGACTGACTTACTCTTTTCTAATTCCTTAACAATTCTTATAGTACTTGAGATATCAGAAACTACAATTACTGCACCAATCATTTCACCTTTGTAGTGTACGGGAGTAGCACTTGCTATACACTCTTTCCCCGAACCTGGAGCTTGGGTTGTAATATTATTAAATGGTTTACCAGACTTTAATACTTTTGCAAGAAGTCCGTCTGGGTTTTTATCAAAAATATTTTGGTTTAGGCGCTGATCTGCTGGTATTTGAGTTATTTTTAAAAATGCTGGATTTACATACTTGATTCTCCCATGAATATCAACAGCTTCAATGCCTTCATACGAAGATTGTAATATGGCTTTTAATTCTTCTGCCTCATTCCTTTGTTCAACTATTTCATCAATTTTCCCTATTAACAAATCAATGATTTCTGCAATTTGAGGAAACATATTTAAACAAGTACCTATTTCAGATCTATCAATTTTACGGGTTAAGTCCAAATCAAAGTTTATATACTCTTTAAGCTTTTCATATATATTTTTCATTTAGTTAGTCTTATCTCCTTTTAAAAAGCTTCGTGGTTTCCCTTAATTATAATAAAAGTTGTAAAATTTATAAAATTTAAAAATATATATTTTAATTTTTAGAATTTAAAAATTGTATTTTAAAAAAATTGAGTTTGTTGATACAAGGTATCCACTTTTGGTGAGTATATAAAGTGGCATAAAATTTGCATGTGTTATTTAAGTAATGAGAGGAGAGTGAATTATTATCGAATGTTCTTATTTTGGTTTCGGCATCCGAATTTTTCAAGCTTGGAAAAATTTCTAAAACAGGAGAGTATGGTGCAGAAAAGGTTCAGAGAAACTATTTGATTATAAGTCAGACTATAAACTACTCTATTTATTTATCAGTCATAAGTATCAAATTCTAATGTTTGCAACTTGGTTTTGTACGGATCTAATGTGCCTGAAGTATTTGGTAAATATAATATAAATCATAGTTAAAAAGGGGAAATACAGTTGAAAGCACTAAGCGGAATAAAGGTCTTGGATTTTTCACAAGGAGCAGCAGGTCCCTACGCTTCAATGACATTGGGTGACTTTGGAGCTGAAATTATAAAAGTTGAACCCCCTAGCGGTGATTGGTCAAGGACTCTGGGTCCCCCATTTATAGAAGGTGAATCCGTGACTTATCTTAGTTTGAACCGAAATAAACGCTCAATTGTAATTGACTTAAAACATCCGGAAGGTAGGGATATCGCTCTAAAAATGGCAAGAAATGTTGATGTTATAATTGAAAGCTTCCGACCTGGAGTCTTGGACAAAATGGGACTTGGTTATAACAAAATTTCTTCTATTAACCCTAAGGTTATATACTGCTCTATATCTGGATTTGGACAAAATGGCCCTTGGAAGAATAAACCGGGAGTTGACGGAATCATTCAGGCGGTTAGCGGATTTATGAGTGTGACGGGTACAGAAGGAATGTCACCAATAAAAGCAGGGACCCTTATTGCTGATATGATGGGAGGTACTCTTGCCTCAAATGGAATTCTGCTATCTCTGATTGCTAGAGAAAAAACAGGCAGGGGACAAAAAGTAGATCAATCATTATTTGATGCGATGCTTGCAACTCAACTGGTAGGCTTATGTTCGTATTTGGCATCGGGAGAACTCCCAAGTCGGCTAGGTTCAGAGGCACCTTACGCTGTGCCAAACGGAGCTTTTCCTACTAAAGATGGTTACATTATGATTGCAGCCAACTTGGAATCAAAATGGACTTCACTCTGCAAGTTATTGAACAAAATTGAATGGTTGGAGGATCTTCGGTTCAGTTCTAATAAAAATCGTGTAGAGAATAGGAAGTTGTTAATTCCACTTTTAGAGGAAGTCTTAGCAACCAAGAATACCCATGAATGGATAAAACTTCTAGAAAACTACGATATTATTTGTTCTCCAATAACAAATTATGAAGATTTAGTAAGCCTCCAACAAGTAAAGCAAAATGAAATGATTACCGAAATGGAACATCCCTATGTTGGCTCATTTAAAATTATTGGAATCCCGCAAAAATTAAGCAGTACTCCTGGAAAGCAAGAAAAACATCCACCTATGTTAGGGCAACATTCTGAAGAGATATTGCAAGAGTTTGGGTATAACCGTTCATATATAGAAGACGTTCTAGATACACGAGGAGTCGTTCAATTGAATTATAAGGGCGAGGGAGTGGTTGGAAAGTGAGTACATCCATACTAATAGTAGAAATTATCGATCGCGTAGCTATCCTTACTTTAAACCGTCCAGAACGTTTGAATGCATTAAACGAAGAGATACAAAATGAGCTGATTACTACCTTAGAATCTATAAATGAAAACGAAGACATTTTGGGAGTTATAATTACGGGGTCGGGTAGAGCGTTTTGTGCTGGTGGAGATTTAAAGGAAAGATTAAGTCATTTTAAGGGTGATTCGACGATTTATGGGGATACCATGTTGAGTCGCCTACGTAGGATATGTCAACTAATTGAGGAGATGGGGAAACCCGTAATTGCAGCAATCAATGGGATAGCATTTGGTGGAGGGCTAGAGGTTGCACTCGCTTGCGATATCCGGATTGTTACGGAAACGGTGAAGCTAGGTCTATTTGAAGCGAAGGTAGGTATGATACCCGGAGCCGGAGGCACGCAACGTTTACCTAGGATAGTTGGAAGCGCTATTGCTAAAGAGCTTATGTTTACTGCGGAGGCTATTACAGCTGAACAAGCATATCGGATAGGCTTGGTAAACAGAGTAGTTTCGGAAGGAGAATCCGTGGTTACGACAGCACTAGAAATGATGATCCTCATTTCAAGAAATGCTCCTCTAGCTGTTCGTATGGCTAAGTTTGCGGTGAATAAGGGGATGCAGATGAGTCTTACCGAAGGATTGGATTTTGAAGCAAGCTGTACCACATATTTGAGAACTACTTTTGATCGAGAAGAAGGAATCTATGCTTTTCAAGAGAAACGACACCCTCAATTTAGAGGGAAATAGGAGAGATCATATTGGAAAACATTCGAGAACAGAACATTTTTTTGATAGATAAGAAAGGTAAGCCTAATCTCATTGGAAGCAAATGCCTGGGGTGTGATCACATGTCCTTTCCTGCCAAAGAAGTTTGCCCTTATTGTATGACCAATGGAAGAAGTGAAGAGATTCTAATCGGCAAACTCGGCATAGTGGTTTCAGCTACTACCTGCCATACTGCTCCCAAAGGCATACAGGTTCCTTATACTTTAGGAACGATTGAAATTGATTATGGTGTTCATGTCTTGGCTCAGATTACCGGAAATACCATCCGAAAAGGGGATAAAGTGGAACTCGTTATATATTCCAGTGTTTCGGTTGAAAGTGCTGAAGAAACTATTGGGTGGAAATATCAAATCGTAGAAGGAGGAGGTCAATGATGGAGAAAGTTTACGTTATTGGAGTTGGAATGCATCCGTTTGGGCGTTTTTTGGATAAAAGCTTAAAGTATCTAACTCGACATGCCGTTTGGGAAGCGATTCAGGATGCTGGAATCGACCCAAAAAAAGTGGAAATGGCTTACTTCTCTAACTCTTTTGCTGGTGCCTTAAATGGACAACACTCTGTTAGAGGGCAAATTTATCTTCGTGATGCCGGATTTAGCGAGATTCCGATCATTAATGTTGAAAATGCTTGTGCGAGCGGATCGACAGCCTTTCAGCATGCCTGCCTAGCAGTATCCAGCGGTCAAGTTGGCGTTGCCATTGCTGTTGGGGTAGAAAAAATGTTTGTAGGAGACAACACCAAAACCATTACGGCGTTAGGAAGTGCTGGAGATGTAGAAGCTACCAAGGGACAGGGACTGCAATTTACCGCTTTATACGCGCTTAAAGCTCTAAATTATATGGAGGAATACGGTGCCACACCGTATCATTTTGCTAAGGTAGCAGAAAAGAACAGTGAAAATGCCGTATTGAATCCCTTTGCTCAATTTAGAAAAAAACTGTCTGTAGAGGATGTCCTGAATTCCAGGATGATTGCCGATCCGCTAACTTTATATATGTGCAGCCCGATTGCTGATGGCTCAGCGGCTGTCATCGTTGCTAACGAAAAGGTGGCTAATCAGTTAGGACAAGCCCAAGTACATGTTAAAGGGTCTATATTAAAATCAGGACAACTTTATGATCCGAATAATAAACAACCTAGCATGATTACAAAAGCATCGAATGAGCTATTTGAAAAGATAGGAATTGGTCATTCGGATATCAATATGCTTGAAGTGCACGATGCCGCTGTTTCTGTTGAATTTGAGCACATCGAAGATCTCGGCCTCCTTCCGAAAGGAACTGCATTTCAAGAAATTCTAGAAGGAACCTTCTCCCTTTCTGGAAAGCTGCCAGTCAACATGAGCGGAGGATTAACTTCGAAAGGGCATCCTGTCGGTGCATCAGGGGTCGCTCAAATCGTCGAAATTACGAAGCAATTGCGAGGAGAAGCCAAAGAAAGACAAGTTTATAAAAATGGGAAGCTTCCACTAACGGGGCTATGTCTCAATACAGGTGGCCGGGTTGAGGATGACCGTGCCGCTTATGGCATTACCATCTTATCACGTTAATAATTACAGGAAGGAGAGTTTTTGAATGAATACCAAAGGAAGAGTTGCTCTTATTACGGGATCTGCAGGAGGAATTGGTAAAGCAATTGCTGTGAAGCTATCCCAACACGGTGCTAAGGTGATCATTAATGATGTACAACAAGAAAAAATCGATGAAACTGTTGCAATAATTCGCGAAGCTGGCGGGGACGTCATTGGAATAAAAAGTGACATCACGAACAAAACTGAGGTTCAAGAAATGTTTGCTCAAATCATAGAGTCTTACGGCAAATTTGATATTTTAGTAAACAATGTAGGCATTTCCAGAGATGCCTTAATTGTGAAAATGGAGGAAGAGGATTGGGATAAAGTGCTAAACACCAACCTTAAATCGTACTTCTTGTGCACCCAAGAAGCAACTAAACATTTTATCCAACAAGAGTATGGACGGATTATCAATATTTCCTCCCGTGCTTGGTTGGGAGGTTTTGGCCAAGCAAATTATTCAGCTGCAAAGGGCGGGGTAGTAAGTTTGACCAGAACCTGCGCAATTGAACTTGCAAAATATAATGTTACAGCCAATTGTATTGCCCCTGGTTTAATCGATACGCCATTATTTCGCTCCTTTAGGCAGGATTCTCAGGAACGATTGCTGAAAATTCAGCCCATTAACAGGATTGGTCAACCGGAAGAGGTCGCTAACGCAGCTGTATTCTTTGCCTCTGATGACTCAGGATATGTAACTGGTCAAATACTTCATGTCTGTGGTGGGAAAAGCTTGGGGGCAAGGTGGTAACAAAGTTTAAAGTATTTTAATGCAATGGGGTATAGAGCTGGCACTATAAGCGAGTGTGATACTAGAAGGCGATCCTAGAAGATGCTTTTTTCCTATATATACACTTGATTATAGTTCAATAAAAAAACGTTATTGGAGGAGGATTGTATGGGAATAGAACTTATCTCTATTTTAGGACTTGTAATCATGTTCATCATAGCCTCTACCTTACCGATTAATCTTGGCATTTTAGGGTTCGTGGCAGCTTACTTAGTTGGAAATGTGATCAGCGGTATGGATGTTAAGGACATATTTGGCGTATTTCCTGCTGACTTGTTCATCATTCTAGCGGGAGTAACTTATTTGTTTGCAATTGTTCAAAGTAACGGTACTATCGATTTAATTACCCATTGGGGATTGAAATCTGTAAAAGGAAATCTTGGTCTAATACCATGGATCATGTTTGCGCTTAGTACCATTTTAACTAGTGTTGGTACATTGGGACCGGCTACTGTCGCTATTCTAGCACCGGTTGCGTTGCGATTCGCTGTTCTATACAATATTAGTCCTCTACTGATGGGTATCTTTGTAGTTCAGGGGTCAACAGCTGGTTCATACTCACCGATTAATCCTATAGGTGTTATAGTCAACGGGGTTTTACAGGGAAGAAATCTACCAAGCGATCCAGGTCAACTATTTGTAAACGCTTTAATTTTTAGTGTGTTTGTTTCTTTATTAGTGTTTGTCCTCTTGGGTGGCATTCAATTATTTAGAAGAAAGAGTACTTTTGAATCGAACGTATCAACTGAATCAGAAACAGCAGCTACAGATTCCTCCATGGTCGGGACCGGTTTGACTTGGTATAGAGCAGCTACTCTTATGGGTGTAATACTCATAGTCTTATTGACGCTTGGATTCAATGCTAACATTGGTTTTGCATCTTTTATGGTGGGACTGGCACTAGCTATGATGGCACCAAAAGAACAATCCGGGGTATTAGAACGTATGCCGTGGTCAGTCATCCTCTTGATATCAGGGGTTGTAACATACGTTGGAGTAATGGAAGAAATCGGCACAATTGACTATTTAACTGATTTAATAGCTAGTATTGGTAACTCTATGATTGGTTCCCTTACAGCATCATACGTCGGAGGTATAGTATCATCTTTTGCTTCTACAACAGGTATTCTTGCTGCAATTCTGCCTATTGTAGCTCCCATCTTGCAAGATCCAACTATTTCTGCTATAGGGGTCATCTCTGCGATCTCTATCGCATCAATTGTCGTTGACTTAAGTCCGTTTTCCACAAACGGTGCATTGTTACTTGCAAATGTTCAAGGTGTAGCAGAGCGTGTTTTTTTTAAGCAACTATTAATCTTTGCTGTACTTGTCGTCGCTTTTGGACCAGCCATTGCCTGGTTTATATTTGTTTTTATCTGATATTCAGACTTCTGTAATATTAAACTAGGGCACGAAGTCATCAGTGTAGACTTTTTAAGTAATTCCATAATACCTTTCCTTCATACTGCTAATATCTAGAAAGTTTCTAAACTATATTTTAACTGTAAAAATAAAAACTAGTTAACAAATTTATAAAATAACTCCAGTAATTTAAGGTTTTATTGATGAGCCAAATAATCAACTATTTTGAACCAGATAGAGAAGTTTAAGTATAGATAGTCAAGTATAGTTATCTCATCAGCAATCGAAAGTAAGTTGAAAGATGCTGAAAATATTTTATGAGGAGGAAAGTGTTTAGAGGATATAAATCTGTTATGAAAATAACTGTAGATTTCACTGAAAGATAATTCATAGAAATGTTTATATATAATATCAAAACTAAAAAAGGAAGGGATAAAATGTCTAACAAACCAAAGGTTTGGTTTATTACTGGGGCTTCAAGAGGAATTGGATTAGAGATAGTAAAAGCAGTCCTTAAAACTGGGGACATAGTTGTTGCAACTGTAAGAGGCTCTGCAGAGAATTTATTAAAGATATTAGGAAATCCAGATAATCTTAGTGTTATCGTTTTAGATATAACGAACGAACAGCAGGCAACTGAAGCAACAAAACAAGCAATTAAACGATTTGGGAGAATTGATGTATTAGTAAACAATGCTGGTTATGGACTTTTGGGGGCTGTTGAAGAAACATCTGCTGATGAAGTGAGAAAAAATTTCGAGACAAATGTGTTTGGGTTGTTAAACGTTACTAGGTCTATCCTTCCGTATATGCGTAAAGCTGGCTCTGGGCATATTATTAATATATCGTCTGTTGGGGGATTAAGTGGATATATCGGATGGGGAGTTTATGGAGCAACTAAATTCGCTGTAGAAGGTTTGACTGAATCACTTGCACTTGAATTAGCACCACTCGGAATCAATGCAACAGTTGTTGCGCCAGGTTTCTTTAGAACTGATTTCCTTGATAACTCTTCTCTGTTTGAAACTCAGACTATCATTTCCGATTATGCAAAAACTGTAGGGGAAATGAGAAGCTTTGCTAAAGATGCTAATAAGAAGCAACCCGGTGATCCTGTTAAGTTAGCAAAAGCAATTGTATTGTTAGCAAACACTAATAAGCCACCTATCCACTTACCATTGGGGAAAGATGCGCTTCAAAAGTACAGAGAGAAAACTAATGTTTTTGAAAATGAAATAAAAATATGGGAGGACGTAATAACCAGTACAGATCATGATGATGTAATTTAAGATGTTTATTAAGTGTTTGTTTAGTGAATAACTTCATAGAAAAATTCATCATGTATGTTCATGAATATGATGCCACCTGGTTTAGTTTAGCACAAAAGCAAAAAATCTGAGCGGATACGCATAACCTAGAAATCTTATTCCAAGAACATGGTTCAATGTTCACTGCATGCACAGCTGAGATATACTTGATTTATTTTAATGATAGTATGCATTAATAAACGAGGGAGTATATGGACATTTGTCAAATGCTTTTACAAGAGATAAATAAAATTAAGGCCCAACTTAACGCATTATATGAAATTAAAAAAGAACTTACTGATTATGAAATATTAAATATGAGTCAACATCTGGATGAATTAATTTTAAAGTATCAAAATAAATGTAATTGTTATCTGAAATACTAGGTCTATAATTATGCAATTTTAAAGTATACTAAATGTTATTTAACGTAGTTTTACGGGGCAGTGCAGACTTACTTTGTTAAGGAGCATATTTTAAATTTCACTACTAGCAGGGAGTATGGATTATGGGGAAACTTGATGGAAAAGTAGCAGTAATTACTGGTGGCTCTAGCGGAATTGGCTTAGCTACAGCAGAGCGATTTGTTGAAGAAGGAGCAAAGGTTTTTATAACTGGTCGCCGTCAGAGTGAGCTCGATTTGGCAGTGAATAAAATAGGAAAAGATATCACCGGTATCCAAGGGGATGTCTCTAATATTCAGGATCTTGAGAATTTATACAGAATATTACAGAAGCAAGTAACCCAAATTGATATTCTTGTAGTAAATGCGGGTATTGGAAATTGGGCATCCTTGGAAGACATTACTGAAGAACATTACTATAAAATTTTTGATATTAATGTTAAAGGTGCTCTATTCAGCGTGCAAAAAGCATTACCTTTGTTTAGGTTGGGAGGATCAATAATTCTTATAGGTTCTATTATGGCATCAAAAGGAACACCCGCTTTAAGTGTTTACAGTGCTTCAAAGGCAGCACTCCGTAGTTTCGCAAGAAGTTGGATTCATGAGTTGAATGAATTAAACATACGAGTTAATGTTTTGAGCCCAGGGGCCACAGAAACACCAGGATTTTTATCAATAGGTGGAATCGGGAATCAAGAAATAGCTGAACAATTTAAAGCATCGGTTGCTTCTACTATTCCGAGAGGTCGAGTGGGTGATACTCGTGAGGTGGCCAATGTTGCTGTATTCTTGGCATCTGAAGATAGCAGTTACATTAATGGTAGTGAAATTTTGGTAGATGGAGGAGTATTACAAATTTAAGATAATTGGTGTTTAATAACCCTAAAATATATCAGAGAGTATTGAAGCCTGAAAAAATATAAATAAAAGAATAATGAAATAATAGAAAAGAGCTAGTGACCCAAGGTTTGCATTGTAATAGTAAAAAAAGGGAAGTTACTAAATATCCAGGTATTCAAATCCAATCCGCCACCCCATGAGTTGTTTAGCTTTGGTCGACCTAAACTGGGTGTTTAGGATAAAGGGTGAGATAATGCCGTTAAATCTGGAGAATAAGTATGGACCTTTATTGGATGAAGACAACCGATTACCACAACTTGATAGAATCCCCCTTGTTTAGGACATAAAGAACTGGCTGTGCAGCTGCAAAGGGTGGTCATCCATCATTTTCTTATTGAACAAACGAGGAAGTATAGTTGAAGAAAGTTTCTTGAAATTCAAATTGCATTATGATACATTTAATGGAAATTAGGAATGAGTAAATATGCGTTCAATAATGAAGATGACTTTCTCGTTCTCACAACTACAACATCATATCTTCTAGCCTTGCTATTCGATTTATAAAAATCGTAAATAGGAAGGCTATTTATCATTAAACCGGATTTGATTAAGTTTAAAACTTACATCAAGTGCGGTTTTTTATTTTTTAAAAGAACTTTGGAGGTAATGAAAATGAAGAAAATGGATTATCAAAATGTAAAGGGTACGCTAGATTACTTACCGAATGCTGAAGTAATTAGAAGAGACATTAGAAGAACGGCTGCCATACAGCCGTTCTTTTTATATAGGGTCCGTTTAGTTGAATAAAAACAAATACTTAGTATTGAAATTATGGGGGATAATTAAAAGTTTAAGACCTAACCTCCTGGGTATATATCTGTACCAAACAAAAGGAGGAATCATATTGGAACACGTTAAAGCTTTCATTATTAAACTGGTGATGATTACAGTCGTATTAGGAATTATTCTTACTGGGATATTTGGTGGGGAATTCAGTGATACTCTGTGGATTAGCATCATACTAACTGCTCTGGCATATATCCTTGGTGATTTATTAATTTTCCGTCATGCTGGGGATGATTCCGATTATACAAAAAGAAACATAATTGCCACTCTAGCCGATGCGATTTTAACTTTTGCAATTGTTTACTTTATGGGAGAAGATATTTTTGTAGGTGACAATAATCTTCTTAGTGCAGCACTATTGTCTGCTGTCGTGATTGGCTTAGGGGAATGGTTCTTCCATAAGTATCTTAATAACCACGTATTTGATGAGAAATCTGGCCATCATGGCTGACATCCACTTCATGGAAAGGTTGGACAGGAATTTGAGAGCGAAGACTCTGTGAGACATGGGAGGGGTGATGAGTGTGGACATCCACCAGTGCAATCTTATTTTTACTCACCCGCCATTTTATGTAAGAAAATGGTTAATGGGTTGTAGCTCTTTTTCTTCGCTTTGTCCAAATATATCCTTTCGAGTGATGATCCTCCAGCTATAAAGACATTTACCGATAGGTAAATAACTATGAAATTCTAAGAAAACATGTGCAATACGGTGTTTTCTCTTCTTTTATTGAGAGAGGTTAGTTCTTCAAGAGTGCTATTAAAGTAGATTTTTCTTTCGGATTTATTATCTTTTGTTAAATTAAGGGATAATTTTTAGTCTATGCAGAATATATTTATGAAGTATTCAAGTGAGGAGGATGAATATGTTTCAAACATTAGATGGTTTCTTTAAATTATGGAATTTTGAAGCAGATGCCACTCAGAAAATTCTTAATCAACTTACAGATGAGTCCTTATCCCAAGAAGTTACATCTCAAAATTGGACATTAGGAAGAATAGCTTGGCATACTGTAACAGCGATTGGTGTTATCTCATCTCGAACTGACCTTACCCTTGACGCACCTACAAAAGATTATCCTGTGCCAACCTCAGCAAAATTCATCTCTGATAGCTATCAACAAGCAAGGAATGCTTTTTCGCAAGCAGTAAAAAATCATTGGAGTGACAAAAATCTTAGTGATGTACAAGATGTTTTTGGGCAGAGATTGTCCAATCTAGAACTGTTAACTTTTTTGATTCAACATCAAATTCACCATCGAGGACAAATGACCATTTTGATGCGACAAGCAGGTTTAACCGTCCCTGGTCTTTATGGTCCATCAAAAGAGGAATGGGCTATGACAGGAAGGGAAGCTCCTAAAATGTAATTAAAATTTTGGGGAGATAAATAATATAAACTTTAGAACAAAGAATACGATAATATACATTAGGGTTGCTAACTGTAGCAGCCTCTATTTTATTAATACAAGATTGTGAAAGAATTATACTTAAGCTAAAGGGTGCTTTAGTTCAATAAGACATAGTAATTAAGAACTTCAACAAACGGGCGCTTTTTGAAATTAGAAATGCGTTTTTTCTTTGTGAAGGGGCAATATTGCTGTATAGGCTTTAGCCCTTTTCTGATATAGTGTAATCTAAAATTTTTAAACAATTGCACTTATCACAATGGCTGCTTTATTTTAATGCCGTAATTCTGAAGTAAAAGCAGCCCAATTTCCCGCTCATAACATTAAGAAATTGGGCTTTGAACTTTCCTTTAAAAAAACAATTCAATACAACTAAACCAAGACTTCTTGCGTGAAGGTGTATTTTCTTTCCACTTATTCTTCTTATCTCGCACTAAGCTTTATAACAGAATCTATAATCTGATTCCAGTCTTCACTATGAATCTCATGCCCAGTTCCATCAAGTGTCACTAATTCAGAATGAGGGATGGCTTTCTTAAGAGCAAGCCCGTGCTCGTATGGGAGAGCTGGGTCTTCTGTGCCATGAATAATGAGCACCGGTACACTGATCTCATCCATTCTATCGAAATATACGTCTCCACCTTGCAGCATGGCATGGTTAAATCTGCTCGGCAGATGTTTGGCGCGGTCTGCTTCCCTTGAAGCAAGTTTATATATTCTTTCCTGCTCGAAAGGTTTGGAGCCGGCTAAAGTTTTCCAGCCGCCCGCAAGAAAAGCAATTGCAGCATCCCGATCCGACCAATTGATAGAAGCACTCTTCGCGTGGTAATCCAGTATGTTCTGATCCATTGGAGGCAGCTTTTCCATCTCAGTCCCGAACACACTTGATGCAATCAGCGTAAGCGTCAGTACACGGTCCGGATATCTTAAGGCAAGTATCTGGCCAGTTAGGCCGCCCATGGACATGCCAACGATATGTGCCTGTTCTATATGATAAGCATCCAGTACACCGGCCGCATCGTCAGCCAAGTCCGTTATTGTATAATTTGAAGTACCAGGTTCATAAGTGGTCGATCGTCCCAGATCCCGATGATCGTATCGAATCACAAATCTACCCTTATCAGCAAGGCGGAGACAGAATTCCTCATCCCACCAGTCCAGTGAAGTCATTGCGCCCATAATCAAAAGGATAGCTGGATCCTTAGCATTTCCAAAGCTTTCTGTACATATATCCACATTATTTATTTTCAGAATTCGTTCAGTCATTTTTTACCTCCGTATTATCTAATCATCGTTACTATGTCGCAGATCAAATTCTTTCCGGAGCATGGTTGCCCTGCCCCTGTTAATTATCTGTGCCGAATCCCCTTGATAATCATGACGTGGCCTCCTTTTAAATCTTATTTAACAAGGGACTCATCTCTATATTTATTCCTTAACATATGACTAATCACTAAAAAACCAAAATTCCCATGTGTTTTTTTCTGGATATGCCACTTGTCATACTATATTTAGGCAGTGAATTAAAAAGGTACCTATCTATGAGTTGCAGACTTCGTATAAACAGCATAGGGAGGCTGCTTATACGCATGTTTTCTGAAAAAACCTCTCCCTATATGTAGGTTACATGGACTATATATAAAATTCCCCTCAAATAAAAAAATGGAAATCTTTAGCCGAAATTACTCTTTTTAAACTACTTTGTTTAGAGTAATGTAATAACGGAAGGTACATTTACCTTAGTAGATTATTAAATCTTATTTTGGTGCAGCCCAGTGAATCCCCATCATCTTAAAGGAGGAAAAGAAATAGTATGTTGAAAGAAGTCATTCCCGTAAATGAGATTACTAATTTTAAGTCACGTGCAGAAGAGTTTTTTCCTATTGAGTGGTATAAGGACATGCTTCACCATCATCCCGTGTATTATCATGAACAAACGAATACATGGAATGTGTTTACCTATGAGGGTGTGAAACAGGTGCTGGGCAACTATGAATTTTTTTCAAGTGCCGGACCGAGAACAACGATATTTGTTGGGGCAAATGACAAGCATGAGAAAGCGTCGCCTTTAACAAATCTTACACTTGTAGATCCGCCGGATCATCGGAAAGGGCGTTCCTTGTTAGCAGCAGCTTTTACTCCCCGCAGTTTAAAGAATTGGGAGCCGCGCATCAAGCAGATTGCCGAGGAGCTGGTAGAAAACATCCAGGATAATAATGAAATTAATATTGTTGAGGCTTTAGCAGCCCCGCTGCCAAGTATGGTTATTGCAGATTTATTCGGCGTGCCGATACAGGACAGAGCTCAATTCAAAGAATGGGTGGATATCCTTTTCCAGCCTTACGATAAAGAGAGACTGGAAGACATAGAGCTTCAAAAACAGAATGCTGCGAAAGAATATTTCCAATATCTCTATCCGATTGTTGTTCAAAAGCGGTCGAACCTTTCGGATGATATTATCTCTGATTTAATTCAAGCTGAAGTAGATGGTGAAAAGTTTACCGATAATGAAATTGTGCAGGTGACCATGCTGCTTTTAGGCGCAGGAGTGGAAACAACCAGTCATGCGATTGCCAATACGTTTTATTCATTGCTTTATGATGATGAGTCTTTATATGGAGAACTGCGTAATGACCTGGAATTAGTGCCAAATGCAGTTGAAGAAATGCTCCGCTATCGTTTTCATATGTCGAGAAGAGACCGAACTGTGAAAAAGGATAACAATTTATTGGGCGTTGAGTTAAAAGAAGGGGATGTCGTTATTGCCTGGATGAGTGCATGCAATATGGACCATCGGATGTTTGATGATCCTTTTTCTATAAACATACATCGTCCTAACAATAAAAAGCATCTAACATTCGGAAATGGCCCGCATTTCTGTTTGGGTGCACCTCTGGCACGCCTGGAAATGAAAATAGCACTGGAGACCTTCGTGAAGAAGTTCTCCAGCATCGAACCAGTGGAAGGGTTTGAATTAGAAAAGAATTTAACGGCATCAGCCACTGGCCAGTCTTTAACGAATCTGCCGATGAACGTGTATAAGTAAGGAATAAAGGCTCCCTTAAAGCAGGCACACTGACTGCTTTAAGGGAGTTTTAATATTGGAGAGGTAAAGGATGAGGCTGAAATGCCAGCTTCATTTTGCTAAAATAAGGGTAATTCTCTTGAAGGAGCATAAAGAATGACCATTCAAATATTTATATTAACCAAACTGATGGAGGGTAAGAATTATCCTTATAAAATAAAAAAGCAGCTTTCAGAGCCTATTCCATTTGATCAGCTAGCTGGATTGACAGAAAGCAAGCTGTACTACCATTTCGATTCATTAGCGAAACAGGGCTTAATTGCAACAGTCGAAATAATTAAAGAAGAACATCGGCCGGATAAACAAATATTTGAAATCACAGCTAAAGGCCGGGAAGAGCTGCCGAAAAAAATCTACAAATTGTTTGAAACGGCCGATTCGATCGGTGAAATGTTGGTGGGTTTAGCCAACATCAAATATGTAGATCAAGATAAAGCAGTCGCTATCCTTGAAGAGAAATTAAAGAGCTCCAAGGCTAAGTGGGAGTATTATAAAAGTTTTGAACAGCTGATTGAAAAAGACAAAGATAATGAGAAACTGATCGAGTTTCTTGGCGGGTATGTGTCGACCAAAGCAGAGCACTCTATTTATTGGCTGGATAAGCTGATTGGGCAGATTAGAGAAGGGAAGATATGAGGGGTGTTATAACTAATGTATTCACATGAATGTTAGATTAACAACCTTTTTTGTGCTATTGAGACAAGTTAAGAAAGCACATATTCATAAATAAAAAGGATATGTGCTTTCATTTTTATGTTCTTTTCTCTTTAGTGATAAATAATAAAATCTGGGTGATGACTGCCAGGATAGGCAATTCCAGCAGAGGGCCTACTACTAAGGTCAACGCAATCAAAGGCTGGTCTGGAAATGCAGTCATAGCAATGGCTAAAGCAATCGGGGAATTTCTGGCTAAAGTGGTCAAGCTTAAACTGGCTCTGTCGGAGTTCGGGAATCTCATAAGCTGTCCAGCTTTTTGACTGACAAAAAGATTAATCATAAAAAATAAAAGGATAGGTATTGTTATTTTCCACAGTAAATCTAAATGATTAAGCAATAATTGTCCCTGTGACGCAAACATTGCCACGATGGCAAAGCTTAGAAAAATAATTGGCAGCACGCTAAGGCTGGATACAAGGCTTTCTCTTAACTGATCCTTGTTTTTTAAGAGTATCTTTGTTAAAACAGCCAGAACTAACGGTATGATTAATGCAACCAGAATACTTTCAACTAAAAACCCCAGTTCTATTACTCCTGTCGTTCCGCCAAAGATCAGAAGGCAGATAGGCAGCAATATGACCTGTAAGATTAAGTTTAGAGGCAGGATAGCAGTTGATAAGGCAACATTTCCTTTTGCTATGCCTGTAAAGATTAGGTACCAATCAGTGCATGGTGTAACCATCAGCATAATAAATCCAATATATAGTGATGGATTATCGCCTAAAAATACCATTGCCAGCAGCCATGCCAGGATGGGTGTCCAGACAAAGTTTATGAGGATTGAAGTGTATGTAAATTTTATGTTCTTAAAAGCTATCTTGATATCTTCAATAGGAATTTGTAAAAAAGTAATATATAGCATTGCTACTAATAAAGGCACAATAAAACTTTCCGCATTAGCCCTTATTAACTCTGCTTGCCCTATACTAATACCAAAAATCACTGCTAAAAATATTATAACAGTATATAATTTTTCAATTAAGTTCAATTTGACTCACAGCCTCTGAAAATATCTATGCATAGATAACTTTAGCATAAGTTACATTCGAATTGCTTATTTAAGCAGCGGGTGCTGCAAATCATTTCTCCATAGTTTCTCCATATTTATTTGCTATTGTTTACTTTGGCAATAGTCATTTAAGCATGAAACTGAATAAGGATGTGAACAAAGGTGAAGGTAAAACTATTACTGTCTGTCTTACTCATTTCAATAGTATTAGCTGGCTGTGGACAAGCCGATTCAAATGATGAGGCCGCTTTGAAGGCTGATAACATCAAGGAATTGGTGAATGATTATAGTGCAGGAAACGTTAAGAGCGAGTCTGCTTCGATTACCTCACAGCAGCTACTGGTAAAAAAAGCGGATGGTGAAGAATTAGTCTATGATCTGCCGAAAGAAGAGTTTTTCGTTTCAATTGCACCTTACGTTAATGAAACCCACCCTTGAACTAATCATAGCTTGACAGGTTGTCAAGGTGAATTAGCTGATAAAGAGTTTGATGTATATATCGAAGATACGGAAGGCAATGTCATTTTGAACGAAAAAGTAAAGTCCCAAGCAAATGGATTTTTTGATTTATGGCTCCCAAGAGATGAAACATATCAAATAAAGATTAAGTATGATGGAAAAACATCGGAATCAGAAATTTCAACTTTTGAGAATGAGGGTACTTGTATTACAACCATGCAATTAACTTAAAGGGGCCTTCGGTTCATTGACAAAGAAGGTCCATTTTTTATGAACAGCTGCCAAGAGGCAGCTGTTTTTATTTTTAAAATGTGTATTCCTTTTTCTGGTTATTATATAATAATATTCAAATCAATATTTGAATAACTTTTGTGTGAGAGGAGTGAGAACCATAATAAATTATGAAGTGGCCATTATTGGTGGAGGTCAGGCAGGATTAGCAATGGGATATTATTTAAAAAAAGAATATGTATCCTTTGTCATATTAGAAAAAAATGGGGACGTGGGGTATCCCTGGAGGAAAAGATACCATTCCCTGGTTTTATTTACCCCACGCCGATATAGCAGTTTGCCTGGATTACAAATGGGAGGTTCATCAAATGAACTTCCAGCGAAAGATGAGATGGCGGACTATTTGATTGACTATGTTAAGCATTTTGATCTTCCAGTCATGCTTAACACTAATGTAATTAAGTTAAATAAACAGCCTGATGGTTCATTTCTCTTAGAAACTAATAGCGGGAAGATGATTGCTAAGCAAGTAATCATTGCAACTGGAGCATTTCAAAAACCATATATACCTAATGCCATAAAAAAGGGGGCAAATACTTTTCAGCTTCACTCTTCTGAATATCATTCCCCAGGTGAAGTGCCAGGAAGTAAGATATTGGTTGTGGGCGGCGGCAATTCCGGGGCACAAATCGCCGTGGAATTAGCAAAAGATAAGAGCGTCACAATAGCTGTTGGTCACAGCATGAAATTTTTGCCATTAACGATACTTGGAAGAAGTGTTTTTTATTGGCTGGATAAACTCGGTCTGCTGTTTGCAGGAAAAGATACAGGAAAAGGCAGCTGGTTTCAAAAACAGAAGGACCCGATTTTTGGAAAGGAACTGAAAGAACTCATAAAAATCAAAAAGGTTGATGTAAAACCTAAAGTTTTACACATCAATGATACAGAAGTTCTATTTGAAGATCAGACTCGGAGGAAATTCGATAGTATTATCTGGTCCACTGGTTTCGTTCCTTCATACGACTGGATTAATATAAAAGGTGTCATCTCCAATGAAGGAAAACCAATACATAAAAGGGGGATCACTGAAGTTAAGGGCCTGTATTTTATAGGCTTACCCTGGCAATATCAGCGAGGCTCGGCTTTGATTTGCGGAGTAGGATTGGACGCTGAATATTTGCTTTCGGCAATTCTTTCTATTAGATCCCAAAAGTCAGGGTGCCTTTGTTGAGTAACTCCTGTGATGAGATTGAAAGAATTTAAACGGTATCCTGGTCTTTATTATTTTTTCATTTGATTGTTATTGATTGCAAATTTTGGCTTTTTATTTTCCCTATGGGGCATGATTACATGGATTATTTCGATCGTGTCGGGACTTACCCTTTATAAACAAATAAGAGAGCCAAAATTGGTATTGTATTCTAGCTTTTTCATGGTTTTTTAGTTTTTGCAATCGTTTTTATTGATTTGGCTGTATCTTCTATGCCATAAAATTGTTTCTTTTAGTGGAGAGGAAAAAGCGTATATGCAAAATATTTTCACCCGTGTCCTGATAAAAGATGAGGACCATCATATTTTAGTAGTACAAGATAGAGGGGATCTGTGGAATTTTCCAGGGGGAAAACAGGAATTAGGCGAAACTCCATCAAAGTGTGCAAAACGGGAAGTAAAAGAGGAAATCGGATTAACCGTTCATGCACTTACTGAGGTGTATCAGGGAAATTTCTATTTCAGAGATATCCAGTGGACGGGTTACTTCTACTTTGCAGATTCTGTCAGCGGTGTACCTTGTATGAATGAATTAAATAAGATAAAGGGAATCCGATTTGTAAGTGATGCTGGGATAGTGAAATTTCCGGATGAGTTATCGGCTGTATATGAAGAATTATTTAAAAACGATCTTATCTTGAGGAAAACTACTTATTGGGTTGAAGGTACATAATATCGCTCCTTAATTATCATGTGCTTTTTCATAGCAGCTGCCAAATCAGGCAGCTTTTTGTTTACTTAAAGGAGCAGGCTGGCTTAACTTAATTGTAGTAAAGAATACATTCTGTTAATTGTTAAGGAATTACATTTACAAAAAAATAAAAAACAATTATAGTTATTAAAGAGTCATTATGTCTATTATTAAAAAATATATAAGTGTTAAGCCGCTAGTGCTGCAATGAAAATAAAACATAAAGGAGATAGAGATCTAATGGAATTCTGGGAATCCAGTTTTATAGAAAAACAAACGATGTGGGGATTTGAGGCTGCAGATTCCGCTATCTTAACAAAGGACTTTTTCCTTGAAGAGAATGTTAAGGATATACTGTTGCCGGGTTTTGGATATGGAAGAAATGCGAAGGTTTTTATTGAAAATGGCATAAATGTGACAGGCATTGAGATTTCAAAAACAGCCATTGATCTGGCAAGCCAACATGGGATTGACAGCAGAATTTTTCATGGCTCAGTAACTGACATGCCTTTTGATGACCAGCTTTACACTGGTGTATTCTCCCATGCCCTTATTCACTTATTGAATAAGGATGAGAGAGAGAAGTTTATTAAAGATTGCTATGATCAATTAAAGCCAAATGGCTATATGATTTTTACAGCTGTTTCAAAAAAAGCCCCCATGTTTGGCAAGGGCAAACAATTGGATAAAGATTATTTTGAGATCATGGAAGGTGTGAAAATGTTTTTTTATGATTCTCACACCATAAAACAAGAATTTGGACATTACGGCCTGATAGAGATTTCAGAAATTGACGAGCCAAATAAGGATATGAAAAATAAACCATCAATAAATTTCTTCATGATAAAATGCAAGAAAAAATAGTGCCAGCTGCCATCACGGCAGCTTATTGTTTGTTTTGGTTTAATAACTAAATTTTAACTGTACAAACATTTGTTCTTATCATACTATTGTACCGAGGGGGAGAATAAATGAAAAAGACAAATTATTTGGAATTGAAACATTTCTCTAATGAACATATGGATATCTTGAATTCTTTTGAGCTTCCTAAAGAGCAGGTTCAATTCACTTCACTGCCAAGCAATTATAAAGAAGTAACAGAAGGCCAGCATCGGATCGTTATCCTTTTTGATGGAGAACCAGTGGGCTTCTTTTTATTGCATTCAACTGAAAGAGTAAAGGAGTATTCGGACAATCCGCAGGCGATGCTGCTAACATCATTATCCATTAACCAGGCTAAGCAAGGACGAGGATATGCAAAGCAGGCTATGTTATTATTAAGAAAATTTGCTGCTGACGAATTCCCTGACTGTAATGAAATCGTGTTAGCTGTTAATCACAAAAACATTGCTGCTCAAAAACTGTATGTAAAAGTTGGGTTTCAGGATACAGGACGCAGAAAAATGGGGCCAATTGGCGAACAGTACATAATGAATTTAATGTTGTAAATACATCTTTTCTAATTTGCCATTGGGAGGTTTCTACTATAACAAATCTAAGAACTCATCAATTCAATGGGGCTGAAATAATAGAAAGAAAAATAAGGTATGATTCCGAAGTCGTGGAATATAATTGTATGCTGTTGACAGTGCAAAATCAAAGTGCGGTGCTTTTTCATATTATTGAAGACACTTTTACAATGAAAGCCAATCAAGCTCAATTAACAATACCGAAAGGCAGCTATACAATTGCTTATTACTGGGAAAATCGCCCATATAATCTATATTTCTGGAGAGACCATAAAGGAAAGTATTTGGGCTCATATTTTAACATTGTAAAAAATACATTGATAAGCGATAGAATGGTATGTTTTGAAGATTTAATAATCGATATTTTAGTACTTCCGAATGGAGAATATTTTATTCTAGACGAGGATGAATTGCCTGAGTCATTGGAGAAATTTGAGAATGGTTCTGTCCAGCAGGCTTTAAACTTATTAACAAAATCTATTCATCATGTTCTTCTTCAAACGATTTCAGAATCTGAAGGCATTTATGCGCATGAGAAATTTATTCCTTTGTTGGAGCAGTTTGTGAAAAAGCATACGTAAAGTCATTATCCCGAAATCATAGGGGATTTAAGTGATATTTATATAAATAAAAGTTCATGGATGTTATGTAATGTAAAATTGCCTGACTGTGTGTCTTTTTCGCTGACCTCATCCTGGAGAATCACGGCAAGGACCACATTAGTGAAAAGAATTTATGAGGATTCTGCTAAAGTAAAAAAAATTGGAGGAATTAGTTCAGGCCGAAGCTTGTCAGCATTTATGCGTTTGATAAAAATATTCAAGTTAATGAAAAGTAGCCGAGCATGTCTTGATAATGACTGCGACCCCAGGCAGATTATAAATGGATGCAAATGACCAAATGAAACCATAAGTAAATATCTTATTAAATAGTGTGCGATTGCTCAATAAGGCAGTCGCTTTTCTTGTTTAAAAATATCTATAATAGAATAGCGGGAATTATAAAAATATTAAACTGGAGGAAACAATGTATGAATGGAATTGTAAAAACTCCTGAACCACCTTATTACGCAGTAATATTTTCATCACAGAGAACTGAGGGAGATAGAGGTTACGGAAAAATGGCGGAAAAAATGGCAGAGTTAGCTTCTCAGCAAAAGGGATTCTTAGGCCTGGAAAGTGCTCGTGATGAAGGGTTGGGAATTACAGTTTCATATTGGGCTTCATTGGATGCAATAAAGAATTGGAAGGAATACTCGGCACATCAAGTTGCACAGGTTAGAGGTAAAAATGAATGGTATAAGAGCTTCGCACTAAGAGTGTGTAAAGTAGAACGCGATAACTTTTTCGAAATATAATGATTCTTGTCTTATACAATGGTGGATGCTGATGTTCGAGTTCAGCTGCCAAACCCAGTCGGTTTTTTTGTACAGCTGAAGGTGCAGGTTAGCTGAAATAAAAACATAGTAATGGAAGGGAAGTTAATGAGATTTAAAGAAAAATAAATACAATTAAATATTGGGGGACTTAAAATGTTTATTGTAAATGTTGAAGGTGCTATAAGGAAAAATGACAAGTGGCTAATAATTGAAAGAAGTAAAAAAGAGGAACACGCTGGAGGTCTGCTTTCCCTAGTTGGAGGTAAGGTGGATATAGAAGGAAGTTCATCTAATATACTAGAAAGAACTGTAAAACGTGAAATTTTAGAAGAAGTCGGTGTAAAAGTAAAAGACAGTTTAACTTATGTAAATAGCACCTCTTTTGTAACAGATACTGGTCAAAATGTGGTGGATGTTGTTTTTCTTTGCGAATATGAATCTGGTGAGGCGTTACCTATTATTCCTGATGAGGTAGAAAAGGTGTTTTGGTTAACTTCAGAAGAAATTTTAAACCACCCAAAATCACCTATTTACTTAAAAGAAAATATTAAGAAAGCCGAGGCACTGATTCCAATTCAATTGACATGACTCTCATTGTGAAGCAAAAGGACTATCGTAAAATTCAGCTGCCAATAGGTGGTTTTCTTTTTGTTGAACAAAAAAGTTAGGTATGTCTTTTAAAGGTATAAGCAGAAGAGTAATTTATGTTAAAGGGGAACATAAGGACTTGAAGGTTTATTCTATATTTAGATGTACTTTTATAACAAACATTTAAAACAGTAGACGATCATTACTTAAATCGCGTAAAAAACATAAAACGCAGCATCTGACTTTGGTTCATTTTATAGCTGTAAAATAAATAATGTTAAATAAGATTTATGTAGAATTATATTTAAACTATAGGATGCTTTGCAGATTTATAGGGTGATACAAATAATATGCATCACCCTAACTATTAAATCGAAATAACGCCAAATGCAATGGCAGCAATAATCATAAATACTGAAGAGCCAACTGCCCATTTTAAAGCAAAACGCTGATTCTGGCCATAGTCAATTCCGATCATGCCGACTAGAAGGTAACCTGCGGCATAGAGCGGGCTTAACACGTGAGCGGGCTGGCCGAGTACTGATGCACGGGCAATTTCAGCCATAGGAATATTGTAGCTGGCAGCAGTTTCTCCAATGATCGGGATAATTCCATAGTAATAGGGATCGTTTGCCATGAAATACGTAAATGGCATGCTCGTGATAGCTGTAATTAAAGGCAGCTGGGTTCCCAATTGTTCTGGAATGACTTGAACAAGTGCTGTCGCCATTGCATCTACCATTCCAGTCCCGTTCATGATTCCTGTGAATATACCAGAGGCAAAGACTAATGCGACCACTGCGAGAACATTTCCAGCATGGGCGGCAATGCGTTCTTTTTGCTGTACCAGGTTTGGATAGTTGATCATCGCCGCAATCGCGAACCCTAACATAAATAGAACAGGGAGAGGCAGCAATCCGGCAATTAAGGCAATCAGCAGGCCTATTGTCAGTCCGGCGTTAACCCAAATTAACTTTGGACGCTGCAGCTCTGCGGACTTTTCTCCATGATCTATAGCGGCAGCGGTTTGTTCCTTTGCCGCTTGAATCTCACTGGCAATTGGATCATCCATTTTGAAGATCCCAATCCGTTTCCGTTCCTTTAATCCAAAATGCCAAGCAACGAGAAAGGCAAAGGCTATTCCAGCTGCCATTACAGGAATAAGCGGAAGGAATACTTCCTCGGTTGTGAGCTGCAAAGAACTGATGACTCGGGCTGTCGGTCCGCCCCATGGTGTCATGTTCATGACGCCGATGGAGAGAAGTGCGAGTGTTGAGAGCATGTATAAATTCATATTTAGCTTTTTGTATAGAGGCAGCATGGCTGTGACAGTAATAATAAATGTTGTTGTCCCATCTCCGTCCAGGGCAACAAGTGACGCGAGAGCAACTGTTCCGAGGGCAATCTTTAGCGGATCCCCTTTTACAATCCGCAAAATCGTATTCACAATTGGTTCAAATAAGCCGGCATCAATCATGATACCGAAATAAAGGATAGCAAACACAAGCATAACGCCTGTAGGAGCAACTTGCTTTATCCCTTCGAGCATCATCTCCCCGATTCCGGTATAAAAACCTCCAATTAAAGCAAAGACAATTGGTACAATAATTAATGCCAGTAGTGCAGACATTCGTTTTGTCATAATTAAAGCCATAAAAACAGCAACCATAATATATCCAAGCAACGCGAGCATATGAACCCTCCTAAATAGTTGTAAGCGCTTCCTTTCGAATTACTTTAACAGGGCTGCTCTCGTAAGAATAGATTAGTTGTTTTATTTGAATAAAAAGCAATAGTTTCATAATTTTCATACTTTTTATGAAAATAAGAGAAATACCGTAATATGTTAGATATCTATCATTCACTAGGAGCTTTCTCCTTAAACTGAACTTCTTGGTCAGGCAATGTTTATCCTATAGAAGCTTTCTTTAAGACATAGCTAAAAAAAGCAAGCCCCTTTATAAGAGGGCTTGCTAAGGTTGTTTGTATCGGCGTTCCGGACGGCCCACGCTGCCATAGACAATATCGACTTCCACCAAGTTAATAGAAACCAGATACTCTAAATAGCGCCTTGCCGTGGAGTGGCTTGCTCCGATTTGCAACCCTACTTCTTCAGCGTTTAGGCTTGTGGATGCAGCTTTCATTGCTTGTGTAACTTTGCGGAGTGTGTGTTTGTCGATGCCTTTTGGCAAATTCTCGGCCTCGTGCTTTGTCTCGGCAGCTGGAGTGTTTTTTTGAAAGAGCCGCTGTATTTCATCTTGTTTGATATGGGCATTTGTTTGCCGGGCATGCCTCGTTTGGCTGTACTCTTCAAATGTTGAAAAAAAGCTGTCAACCATAATCGGTTTCAGCAGATAGCTATATGCTCCTCCACGCATGGCGTCTCTTACTGTTTTGGCATCATTGGAAGCGGTTATCATAATGATATCTACATGACGGTGTGCGTGTTTGATTTGAAATAGCAAATCAATTCCATTTGCATCTGGCAGATGAACATCGAGCAGGATCAGGTCGGGAGTGATAACGTTTAGCAATTGAATGGTTTCTGAAGCTGTTTGTGCTTTTCCGATGACAGTGAAATCTTTTCTGTTTTGAATAAGCTGTTCATATACAGACGAAGCGACAGGGTCATCTTCAACGATCAGCACCCCGATGGATGGGTTAGTCATGATTTTTCTCTCTCCTTCGCAGTTGTGAAATCAGGATTAGCTTTTGGAATGGCGATTGTCATACATGTTCCTTCTGAACGATCTGTACGATACCATTCCCCGCCAAGCTGGCTCAATGCATGCTGCATAATGGTCAGGCCCAGACCATGCTGGGGGTCATTTTTGGTTGTCGCTCCTTCTGTAAAAAAGTAAGCTTCTTCTTCAGAGGTCATGCCTTTGCCATTGTCTTCAATATCCATAATCAGCTCGTCTCCGTAGTCTGTAAAGGACAGGTGGACAGTGGCGCTTTTTCCTTTCCATGCAGAAGATGCTTCTAGAGCATTATCAATCAAATTACCAACCACTGTCACGACATGTTCGCTCTGTATGGTGTCAGGGAAGTCTAACCACTGGCTGTTTTCGTCAAATGTGATCAATACTTTCATTTCTTTGGCACGGTTCACTTTCCCTAGAAGAAGGGCAACAATCAAAGGATCTTTAATTGTAGACATTAAAAAGGTGACAGTTTGCTGCAGTTCTTGCACTTCCATCTTCATAAGCGCTTTTGCTTCTTCGTAACGCTCCAATAGCAGGAGACCGTTTAATGTGTTCAGTTTATTTAAATATTCATGGGTCTGCGCCCGAATATGGTTGGCATGCTGCCGGATTTCAATAAGTTCATTCGCCAAATCTTCAACTTCAGAGAAGGGGCGAATAGTCAGGACGAATCCTGTTATTGCCGTTTCTTCAGCCTGGATGGGCGATATGTCTACAATGTATATCGAGTTGTTTATGAGTACTTGTTTCTGGATGAAAAGGTTGGGATTCTCCAATGCATTTTGTATAAGCGCTTTCAAATGCAGCTCAGTCAGCGTATCTTTTGCATGCTCACCTAAAATGCTGCGCGCTTTTTTATTGGCTGATAAAATTTTTAGATCAGGGCTGATAGCAAGCGTGGCATCCCCGATTGATTCCAGAATTGCCTGCTTTTCAGAGAAGGCGTGAGAAATTTCCTCTGGCTCCAGATTAAATATAAGCTTCTTGACACGGCGGGCGATATAAAAGGCTCCTGGTATGCCAATGAGAAGGGCAAGTCCTCCGAAACCGGCTACCCGCAATTGATAGACAAAAATTTTTCCTTCTACTTCATTCGTCAAGAAGCCAACGGAAGAAACACCGATAATCTTACCTGACTCATCATAAATGGGTGTTTTCGCTTTAACTGCTTCTCCTAAAACGCCGTTTCCAATAAAAACAATAGAATCTCCTGCCAGCGGGGCTTTATTGCTTGTTTCTGTAGCCCTGCCAATTTGATTCGGATAGGGATGGGAATAACGAATACCATCCCCGTTCGCTATTACAATATAATCAGCGCCTGTCCGCTCTCTAAGCTTCTCGGCAATAGGCTGAATCATTTGTGCTGGATGATCTGTATTAAACGCATCGATGATGGAATCGTTTTCGGCAACCAATTCCGCAACTGTCAGCGCCTGCTGTCCGGTGGTTTTCTCAATCATTTGGTCAATAATGGATGAAAAGGAAATGATAATTAACAAGATGCAAATTAAGAGTACAGTAAGCACGAGCAGAACCATTTGCCCGAAAAGCCCAGGCTGCTTAAATTTAAAAGGTTTCGACAAAATGGCCACCTCTAGCAATTTTATTTTACTACTAGATTAAAGGAGGCAAATGCTTTCGGCAAGGTAAAGTTCACTTACTTTAAATGAATAAAGCTTTGGATGCAGGACAAGACTGGTGATCTCTCCTTAAAAGGCCATACTATTCGTTAACAATGTAACGGATGGGGAAGCTATTAAGAAATTGTCCTGATGGTTAACGGGGAGGGGATCAGTACAAATAAAGATAGGGGGTAAATAAAATTAAAAGAGCCGTACTTAACATTGGGGAACGTTAAATACGGCTCTGTCGAAAATCGACAATCAAAGAATTAAGTAAAAACCATTGAAAAAAGTGAAACCCTGTGGTAAATTTATATAGATGTGCATTATGTAATAAAAAATAAATATATTTTCCCTATCTTAATTATATAATGCAATCAATTCGTTTGTCAACCCTTTTATAAATTTTTTTAAGGAGTGTTTGCTATGAATTCGAAACTTCAGCAGGAGCAAGTACGATTGGACAGTGTCATGGGGACAATTGCGGAGGAAGTCAGCAGATTGGAAGAGGAAACCTCCAGGCGTAAAAACGAAGTGGTTCATATCCGCAAACACTTTTGGGATGAAGTCAAGGTGAATATTGATACCTTTGATGATTACCTGGAGACCATCATCGGGTTGAGGCAGGAGGCTCAAGCTCTTTCGGTCAGCCAAAGCACCCACAGACATGCATCCAAGCGCTTGTCCACGCTGCGAAGGATGGAGGAGGTTCCCTACTTCGGCCGTATTGATTTTATGGAAGAAGGTTCATCAGATCAGGATCAAATCTATATTGGGATCAGCTCGCTAAGGGATGCCAGCGGCGAAAATTTCCTTATTTACGATTGGAGGGCACCGATCTCCAGTGTCTACTATGATTACCAGCCCGGTCCCGCCAAGTATGAAACACCGGGAGGCACAATCCAGGGCACATTGGAGAAGAAGTGGCAATATCTTATCCGCGGCGGCGTTTTGCAGTCCATGTTCGATACAAGTCTCACCATTGGGGATGAGATCCTGCAGGAGGTTCTGGGCAAGGGTACTGACAAACATATGCACAATATTGTAGCTACCATTCAACAGGATCAAAACCGGATCATCCGTCATGATCGCGGAAGGCTGCTCATTGTTCACGGTGCGGCTGGGAGCGGCAAGACATCGGCTGCCCTGCAGCGGATTGCTTATTTGCTGTACAAAGATCGGGATAATTTAAATGCGGAGCAAATTATTTTGTTTTCGCCTAACTCAATGTTTAACAGTTATGTGTCCAATGTGCTCCCGGAACTCGGTGAAGAGAATATGCAGCAGGTCACCTTCCAGGAATATTTGGACCACCGGCTGAGTAAAGAGTTTGAAGTTGAAAATCCATACGGGCAGCTGGAATACGTGTTAACTGCAGACCATACCTCTTCCTACAGGGCAAGGGTTACGGGCATTCAATTCAAAGCATCTGTCCGCTTTTTTGAAGCGATCCATGCATACATGAAGTCGCTGGAGTTATCCGGAATGCTATTTAAGGACATAGTCTTCAGAGGAAAGCCGATTGTCTCCGCGCAGCAAATGGCAGACAGGTTTTATAGCAGCGACACTTCACTTCGCTTTCATAACAGACTTGAAAAGCTGATGGAATGGCTTATTAAGCAAATTAATGAAGCTGAAAAGGCGGAACGGAATAAGCCGTGGGTACAGGAGGAAATCGAGCTGCTCAGCAATGAGGAATATCATAAGGCACATGCCTATCTCGCGAAAAAACGCGGCTTTAAAGAAGATTCGATTCATGATTATGAAATCGAGCCTGAAGCGTTAGCCCGCTTGATTGTCCGGAAAAAGCTGAAGCCGCTGCGAAAACGAATCCGGGCGTTGCGTTTTGTCGATTTTAAGGGGATATACAAACAGATTTTTACTGATCCCATAAAGATCAAACAGTGGATAGAAGGGGAGATACCAGCAGAATGGACGGATATTTGTCAGGCGACGCTGAAAATGCTGGATGAAGGTCACCTGCTTTATGAAGATGCTACCCCGTTTTTATATCTGAAGGAGCAGATTCAAGGGTTTCAGACGAACAGCTCGATTAAGCACATCGTCGTTGATGAGGCACAGGATTATTCGCCATTTCAATTTGAGTTTCTAAAGCGCCTGTTTCCTGCGTCCAAAATGACGGTCCTCGGCGACTTTAACCAGGCGATCTTTGCCCATGCCAGCGAAATGGCTGATTTTCAACCGCTTGCTGGCCTGTACGGACCGGATGAAACAGAAGTGATCAATATAGCTCGAAGCTACCGCTCCACAAAGCCGATCATTGAATTTACGCGAAGACTCGTTCCAAACGGCGAAAGGATCATCCCTTTTAATCGCAGCGGCAAGCGGCCCGAGCTGAAACAAATAACCGATCACGCACAGCTGCACAGCTGCATCGCCTCTAAAGTCGCGGATTTACGAAGCCAAGGGTTTAAAACTATTGCGATCATATGCAAATCGGCTGAAGAAAGTTTGCGTGCATATGGGGCTCTGTCCGGCATCGATGGAATTAAACTCTTGAAAAGCAACTCGACTGAATATGAACAAGGAGTGGTTGTCGTACCGTCGTATTTATCCAAGGGCATCGAATTTGATGCCGTCATTATTTATGATGCATCAGAGCATGTCTATGGTGATGAAAGCCTGCGCCGAGCTTTCTACACCGCCTGCACGAGAGCAATGCATGATTTGCAGCTTTACAGCGTAGGGGCACCGAGCCCGTTTTTGCAAGACGTTTTGCGGGAAGGTTTCATCCAGGTCTGACTCGGTCGGGTGTATCCGATTAACAAATCTATATTTAACATAGAAAGAAGGATTGATTCTATATGCCGCAGGAAACCAATACGGGTCAAAACAAACCGCCATATGGCATGATCGCCATTTTATTTATCGGGGCTTTTGTTGCGATATTGAATGAAACATTACTGAACGTTGCCCTCCCATCCATCATGGAAGAATTCGGTGTGAATGCAACAGCCGTACAATGGCTGTCTACAGGCTATATGCTTATTAACGGGATTTTAATACCGGCGAGTGCATTCTTCATTCAGCGATTTTCTGATAAGAAATTATTCATTACAGCCATGGCATTATTTACTTTGGGAACATTCCTGGCCAGTATTGCGCCTGCATTTGGTGTGTTATTAGGGGCTCGGATGATTCAAGCTTCAGGATCGGCGATTATGATGCCATTATTAATGAATGTCATGCTTACCGCATTTCCGGTCGAAAAAAGAGGGGCGGCAATGGGGATGTTTGGTCTTGTCATGATTACTGCTCCAGCGATTGGGCCGACTCTATCAGGATGGCTGATTGAACATTACAGCTGGAGGATGTTATTTGACCTTGTTCTGCCAATTGCCCTGTTAACCGTAGTTTTGGCAGTCTTTAAATTAAAAGATATCACACCCCAGAGAGCTATTAAGCTTGATTTCATCTCGCTGGTTTTATCAAGCATCGGATTTGGCGGCTTGCTTTATGGCTTTAGTTCAGCAGGGGAAAAAGGATGGGATAGCCCCCTCGTGTACGGCACGATTGTGATTGGGGCACTTGCTTTAATTACCTTTGTACTCCGTCAGCTTCGGATGGATGACCCTATGCTTGAATTTCGCATCTACAAATATCCGATGTTTGCCCTGTCATCGGCCATTTCAATCGTGATATCCGTCGCCATGTTTTCAGCGATGATTTTGATGCCCATCTATGTACAGACCATCCGGGGAATTTCACCAATGGAGTCGGGTCTATTGATGCTTCCGGGAGCGATTGTCATGGGGGTCATGTCTCCCATTACAGGGAAACTCTTTGATAAGTATGGGGCAAGAGTTTTGGCGGTAATTGGGCTGACCATTACCGTTGTAACATCTTATTACTTCAGCAGAATCGGCATGAATACGGCCTATTCTACTCTTGTTCTGCTGTACACCTTTCGGATGTTCGGGATGTCAATGGTCATGATGCCTGTCATGACAAATGGATTGAATCAGCTGCCGGCGATAAATAATCCGCACGGAACCGCTATGAATAATACGCTGCAGCAGGTATCCGGCG
>JAPSKP010000119.1 GCA_031181585.1 Lysinibacillus sp. | reverse complement strand
TAATCGGATACCGATCTTTCATTTCTTCGATAATATGATAACGGTCTGGATAAGTGGGCATTCCTCCATTTACAGATTTGGATACTGCTTTTTTAAGTATTCTACCTGTGCCTTATAGTAATCACGTTCTTCTTCTACATTTTTAAAGTCGGTACGTTTTCCTTTTAACGGATTCTTCACACCTTTCGCTCCAGAACCCGAAGATGGAAGGCGATTAAAGGCTTCAATTGATCCCACTTCTTTAAATTTTTTCACCCAGGCCTTCACTTGTGAAACATTGCGAATTTCATATCGATCCGCAATCTTTTGCATACTTTCATTGCTCGTTAAATAGGCTTGTACAATTTCTAACTTCAATTCATTTGAATACGTATTATTTTTTCGCGACATAGAGAAAACCCCCTTTAAGTAAAATGTTTATCTACAGCGTACTGTAGGTTTTTTAACATTGTCTACTTAAAGGGGATAATATCAGCGATATTCAAGCCAAGGTTTTATTAATTAGTTAAATGAAGAAATATACACTCATAAACATCGCTATACAGCCTCCCAGTACAAATAGATGCCAAATTGCATGATTATAAGGGATGCGTTTATTCTTGTAGAAATACGTTCCTGCTGTATAAATAATGCCGCCTGCGAGTAATGTGAGGAAGCCTTCTGTTCCAATATGAGCATGTACCGGTTTGTAAGCAAAAATTACAAGCCAGCCCATACCGATATATATAAGTAATGATAGTGCCTTGAAACGGTAAACAAAAAATTGTTTTAAAACAATCCCAATTAACGTCAAAGCCCATTCAATCCAAAAAATAGCCCATCCTAACTTTCCACCAATTGCTATGAGCGCGATCGGTGTATATGTACCTGCAATCAATAGAAAAATCGCGCTATGGTCAAGTTTCTTGAAAAAACTTTTATGCACTGGGACCGTATGATAAAGTGTAGAACATAAAAATAGCAGCATCATTGAAATACCGAATATAATATAGCTTGTTAATTCCAACGTTGACCCATTTCCATTTGCTTTATTAATTAATAAAACAAGTGCCGGGATAGCCAATACACAGCCAAGACCATGCGTGACTGCATTCCAAAATTCTTCTTTTTTACTATAGCCTGATTCCATGACGATTGCTCGCGTCATCATACATCACCTCTTAGTTCTAGTATGTTACAAAAAACGGATTGAGAGTACCACTACATGTCATGATTATAGGATGACAAATATAATGGTTTGAGCTGTTTAAAACAAAGTAATGGGTGTCAGTGAACTGCTATGAAGATAGTTAGGGTTACTTCTCTTGCCACTATTGTTTTTATAGCCACTTTTTTTGAAAAGAAAACAAGTATTTTACCATTTACTCAACGGCTTTCTCTATTGCAGCTTTTAAATATACTCGATTGTCAGAATGCAAAAAGCAATATTCTTCATGATTGGAGCGTATGTATAGTACCGCTAGGCAGTACAAGCTGTATCTAGCTGTGAGCATTAGACGGGGTCTTTTGTGCAACATATGGCTCGCTGCCCTACCCTATCCAACTTCAAATCGATATGACAAGTATTTTGCAGTCAGCAGATACCTTTAAACCTCAAGTAACTAGAATAGGACGCCTATACATTCGTAACTGTTTCAGAGTCATTCTTCCTAAAAAATAAAGAGAGAGTTCAATATTATTGAACAGATTTAGTATCCACGAAATTATGGAATATAAAAAATTTACGTATCGAATAAATTTCATCATAATTGCAAATGCTTTACGAGCGGGGAATTCAAAAAGGTCATCTCGGTTATAATAGTCGAAATGATGTGCTTTTCTATGCGGATTGAAAACATATGTTTTCTCATTCGCAAAAAAAGATGCAGCCATTGTCTGGCCGCATCTTTTATTATGGTTGAATGATTTGATATAGATAAAACATTTCATCTTTGTTAAGGATTTTCGGTACAGGATAAAGCGGATTCGCTTCCTGGAGTGCTCTTTCCACCATTATCGGTATATCCCGATTGACAATACCCTCTATTTTATTCGGTATATCCATCTCTTTATTTAATTGTTTAATCGCTTCAATAAACTGCTTTGCGTTCTGCTCATGAGATTGCCCTGCATTGCCTATTCCAGCCGCTTCTGCAAGTTCTGACAACGGCTTATATACCGTTTCACCATAAAACTCCAATACATAAGGTAATATAACGGCATTGGCTAGACCATGAGGTACACCATAAAACCCTCCAAGTGTATGAGCAATCGCATGGACATTCCCTACATAGGCACGGGTAAATGCCATGCCTGCCAAGTAGGCTGCCTTTTGCATATTTTTACGTGCTTCTAGATTTTCACCGTCTACATACGCATTATATAAGTTGCTAAAAATTAACTCGACCGCTTGACGACTGTAGGAGCGTGTTTCTTCGGTAGTGCTTTTCCCAATATACGCCTCTACGGCATGTGTCAGCGCATCCATCCCGGTTGTAGAGGTAATATGCCGGGGAAGCTTAATAGTTAATAAGGGATCAAGTACCGCATAGTGTGGAATGAGTACCGGATCATTGATTGCATACTTTTCATGAGTCTTACTATTTGATACGACAGCTGCGACTGTTGCTTCACTACCTGTTCCCGCAGTAGTAGGGATCGCAAAAAATGGAGGCATCTCCTTTCGGACTTTTAGTGTCCCCTTCATTTGCGGAATCTGCAAATCAGGGCGCGCCGAACGTGCTGCTACACCCTTCGCGCAATCCATTGGCGAACCTCCGCCAAATGCAATAATTCCTTCACAGCTATGCGTTTTGTATATCCTATGCGCCTCCTCGATATTATCGATTGTCGGATTTGGTATAGTCTTATCATACACAATATAGTCAATTTGCTGCTCTTGCAGCCCCTCTAGCAATGGGTCCATCAATCCCAATTGAGCAATCCCCTGATCTGTAACAATCAGGATACGCTGAAGCCCTTTTTTCTTCACAAGTGCAGGCAACTTTAGCAGGCTGTTTTCTCCTTCTAATAACTCCGGTGTACGCCAAGTTAAAAACCGAGATGCAAATTTAAATGTTTTCTGGTAGGCACGACAATATGTTTTATACATCCTTCCCCCTCATTCCATCTTAAATTGACCTTCTACCTTTTTATAGATTACTAGTTCGATAAAGTCAAATGTTTCCATATCTTCATTACTTTATATCAGATACCTTCTAAGGTGCCCGGCAAAAAAGGCTGAAGACACACGTATTTTCATATCGTATGACTACAGCCTCACTGCTCTTTTTTCTTATTCTGTTCAAAAACTTACTACGTCCCGCAATATGTGCGGTATGGGCCGCAACCCTTATCTGGCGGCTCTGCATAATGTTTATGTTCCGCTGCTAGCTTATAAGGGTCTGCTAATGCTTCTAACAGCTGCTGCATGACAGTGTAATCAGCATTTTCAACAGCCGCTTCCAGCGCTTCTTCCACACGGTGATTCCGTGGAATAATGGCTGGATTGCTGCGTAACATTAAATCTGAAACGTCCTCCAGAGATGTTCCTTGATTCCCTAATCGTTCATGCCATTTCTGCTCCCATTCCTTAAACTCAGAAGAAGAAAAGAACAAATTAACCGGACGGCTATTTTCCGCTAACGCTCTAAAAGTATTCGTATAGTCTGCCTCATATTTCTCCATTGCCTCCTGCAAAGCCTTCACCAGCTGTGAATCCTCTGCCTCTTCCGTAACAAGCCCCAGTTTTGCTCGCATTCCCTGTAGCCACACAGCATAAAAGTAGTTAGGATATTGTTCTAACTTTTCCTGTGCCATTTCCACCGCTTGCTCTGGATCTTCGTGAATGAGCGGCAATAGACTTTCTGCAAATCGAGCTAAATTCCAGCCGGTTATTTGTGGCTGATTACCATAAGCATACCTGCCTTGTGTATCAATTGAACTGAACACCGTGTCCTGTTTATACGTATCCATAAAAGCACATGGACCGTAATCAATCGTCTCTCCGCTAATCGTTACATTATCCGTATTCATTACCCCATGGATAAAACCAAAAAGCTGCCATCTGGCTACTAATGATGCCTGACGCTCCATCACTTTTTCAAATAGTGCAAGGTAAGGATTTTCTTCCTGTGCAACTTCTGGATAATGACGATCAATCGTATAATCAGCCAGCTCCTTCAATTGCTCGTAGCTTCCAAACTTAGCAGCATACTGGAAGGTAGCTACACGAATGTGACTCGCCGCCACACGTGTCAGAATAGCTCCATCTAACACAGTCTCCCGGTAGACAGGCTCTCCAGTTTTCACTACAGCAAGACTGCGGGAGGTAGGGATACCAAGAGCATGCATCGCCTCACTAATTATATATTCTCTCAGCATTGGTCCTAATGCTGCACGTCCATCTCCTTGACGTGAATAAGGTGTTCTTCCTGATCCCTTCAATTGAAGATCAAAGCGGTCTCCATCCGGTGTAATCTGCTCACCAACTAAAAGAGCACGCCCATCCCCAAGCATATTAAAATAGCCGAATTGATGCCCCGCATAAGCTTGGGCAATCTGTGCACCGTTTTTAGGCATTTCATTTCCTGCGAAAACATCCACTACATGCTCATTACGTAAAACATCTGCATCAAGTCCAAGCTCTTTAGCCAACGCATCATTTAGTATAACTAATTCCGGTTCTGAAACTGGATTTAGCTCTATTTCAGAATAGAAAAAAGATGGTAGCGTTTTATAGCTATTCTCCAAGTGCCACCCTGCATTTCCTATGTTTTTTTCCTTCGCCATGCCAACCTCTTTTCTGCTAATTGTGTTAGCGCTTTTTCATTAATTACGTTCCTCTATTTAAGTTTACCTGAACCTACAGGAGAAAACACAACTATATTGCTTTTGTTTCTTTCACTGAATGTCTGTTACTTTACAGACAGCAAAACAACTGAGGAGAGACATTAATTTAGTGGAAGAAAGAAAAAGCTTCCGTTAGTATTTCTTCACTCCCGTTGCTTCATTCCTGCTAGACCCATTGTATTATTTGTACCCTTTCACAAGGAATTTTATCTTCTAGAGGGAATGTAATACATGTACCACAATTTTAGGAGGCGTTGAACATGAGTAAAAAAGTGTTGATCCTTGCTGGTGATGCAGTAGAAGCATTGGAAATCTATTATCCTTATTATCGTTGCCTTGAAGCAGGGTATGAGGTAACGATTGCTGCACCTTCTGCGAAAAAGCTTCAGACAGTTGTACATGATTTTGTGGAAGGTATGGACACATATATCGAGAGGCCTGCTTATGGTCTTGGAGCTGATGAAGCTTTCGACAGCATCAACCCAGAAATCTATGACGGTCTCATTATTCCAGGTGGCCGAGCACCAGAGTATATCCGCTTAAATGAGTATGTACCAGGTATTGTGAAGCATTTCTTTGACGAAGGCAAACCGATTGCCGCCGTCTGCCACGCAGCCCAAATCTTCGCTACGATTCCGGAAGTATTGAATGGCCGGGAGCTAACAGCCTATATCGCCTGCAAGCCAGAAGTTCAAGCAGCAGGCGGGAAGTATATCGAAAAAGACTTGCATGTTGACGATAATCTCGTTAGTGGTCATGCATGGCCAGATTTGCCAGGCCTAATGAGAGAATTCATTTCCTTGCTTGAAAAATAGACTGCCGTTAATGCGTTATATAACCTAGACAATAAAACAGTTGGGATACATAGTGTGTCCCAACTGTTTTGCATTTTCCTATATACGGCCAAACCCTGCCAAATGTTTTTTCCAATAAGAGTTATAAACATTGGCGATTGTTACACCGCCGCTGCTAGCGTTGATCATTTGATTGTTCCCAATATAAATGCCGATATGTGTAATACCAGGCCCTGAAGTCGTACCTTTAAAGAACACAAGATCTCCTACTTGCGGTGTATTTACCTTCTGTGCTGCATTATAAAAACCTGCCGCTGTTCTGCGTGGTGTGGAATTACCCACTTCGTTATAGACATATGTCACAAATCCTGAACAATCAAAACCTCTGCTTGGTGATACACCACCATATGTATATTTGATTCCTAAATATTTCTTTGCTACATTCACAACATTACTTTTCGCCGGTGCAGCAACAGCAGTAGATCCGTTTACCTTTAATTTCTGCCCAACATAAATCTTTGTAGACGATAACTTATTCCATTGCACAAGCTGCTGATATGTCACAGCGTACTTCTTAGCAATACCTGATAGTGTATCCCCTGCCATGACTGTGTACGACGTAGTTGAAGTTGGAGAAGCGGCAGCAGTTCCGGCATTCAGCTGTAACTTTTGACCAGGATAAATCATACCTGATGATAATTTATTCCACTGCATTAATTTTTGCGTTGTTACACCTTGCTGTACCGCGATTTTCCAAAGCGAGTCACCTGACTTAACTGTATAAGAAGCAGCAGAAGCTGAACCAAATGATGATAAAAATATTGATGAACCTAAAGCAACAGCCGCCAATTTCGCAGCCCATTTATTCTTTCCCATAATGTATCTCCTATGTATATCATATATTTATTATTCATTAACACTTAAATGATAATACAGAAAATATATTACAGTAATATATCAGGAACATAACAATACAAATACAAATTAAAGGAAAACACCCTCTTTCTTTTCAATTTACCTTTTCTATCATGTTTTGCGTGCAATATACATATCGGAGAGCCATTCTTTCATTAAGGCTGAATAAACCTCTTTTCTTCTTATGGTCTGCTATTAATGCCTCCTTTAAAATCAGGAAAATAAGCAGATTTCTCCAATAGAGTACATGAATGATACGTATGTTTTTTCTTTGACCGTTCACCCTAAATTTATTAATAATATCTCGTAGAAAATCATCAGTAACTGTGACAATGCAATGATAAATGGAAGGATAGGCCTACACACTGCATGCCGCCTTTTATGATTGAAGGAGCTTAATTACATGAAATTAGACGAAATTGTATGGAGGCTGTTGAATACTAGGATACCCATTTCTCTTGAAATTACAGGCGTGACTAATAACTCCCGTGATATAAAGCCGCACTATGCCTTCGTTGCCATAGAAGGCAACCAAACCGATGGACACCGTTATATCGACCAAGCAATTGAAAATGGCGCTGTCATCATATTTGGTGAAAAAAAATACTTTGACTGCGGTGTACCCTATGTTACCGTGCCTGACAGCCGGCGTTTTTTAGCTGAGCTTTTATCTTTGCTGCACCCTGAGGCTTTGGCTCGAAAAAAGCTGATCGGTATTACAGGAACAAATGGTAAAACAACAACAGCCTATTTACTTCACTATTTACTTAGCAGTTATGGTTACCAGACCGCTCTACTTGGTACTGTTACTAACATTGTTAATGAGCGGGAAATTCTATCTACTAATACGACAATGGATATTGTAAAATTTTATGAGCTTATGGACATTTCCTCGGATGAATTCGTCGTGATGGAAGTATCCTCTCACGGCATTCACCAACACAGAGTCTATGGTATTGAATTTGACGCCCTTATTTTTACCAATCTAGATTACGACCATTTAGATTATCATGAAACAATGGAACAGTATTTTGCAGTAAAGGCAAGTTTGTTTGGCCAATTAAAAGCATCCGGAGCCGCAATCATTAATGGGGACCAAAATTGGGGACGGCAGCTAGCTACCAGCGTTAGGCGGCCAATAGTTTTTGGTCAACAGGCAGCTATCCAATTCAAAAGTGATTATTTGAAGCACTTTGAGCTATCGAACGGAGCAGAGTCATTTTCCTTCTATCTCCCATTAGCCGGTGTCCACAATCATTACAATTGTATAGCAGCGGTCCTAACAGCAGACTATTTCCAAATTCCTATTCGAATGATTCAGCAGCTCTTGATCGACTTTAATGGTGTACCGGGCAGATTTCAAATTTTTAACGGTCTAAACGGAAGCAAAATCGTCATTGATTATGCTCATAC
>JAPSKP010000118.1 GCA_031181585.1 Lysinibacillus sp. | reverse complement strand
ATCAGGGATATTTTTATATTTACTAATAAAAGATTAATAGTAGTTGATAAACAGGGAGTTACCGGAAAGAAAACGGAATATCTATCCATCCCTTATAAGAGTATCGCTCATTTTTCCGTTGAGACAGCGGGTACGTTCGATTTGGATGCAGAACTAAAAATCTGGATATCCGGCAGTACGGTTCCTATACAAAAAAACTTTAATAAAACAGCTAATATTTATGATGTACAGCGTGTGCTAGCACAATTCGTTTTAGACTAATACGGAAATAATGAACGATCAACAGAGGTCTTGTTGGTCGTTTCTTTTTGCCTATTAATATAGGGCTGTTTAAAGAGAAAATGACTAATAGAAAACTCAATGCAATTTGGTTAACCTTTTAAAAATATAGGTTGACACATAATGGGCGATTAAATATACTATCCCTAACATGGGATTTCAGGAGGGATATAAATGACGACTACAACCGCCAGAACAGCAAATCATTCACGCACGCTGCAAATGGTTCAAATTGCAATGTTTTCCGTACTGATGATGATCGGGGCTAATATTTCTGCCTTTTTGATTATCGGTGGAGTACCCATCACACTTCAGACATTTTTTGCTTTACTAGCTGGTATTATATTAGGGAGCCGTACAGGAGCAATTGCTATGCTCTTTTATGCATTTATAGGGCTGGTTGGTCTGCCTGTATTCTCTCAATTCTCGGGTGGCCTCGATTCACTCGCTATGCCTACTTTTGGCTTCATCCTTTCGTATATCATTGTTGCCTACGTAGTTGGAGAGATTGTTCGGAAATTTCCAACGGTAAAAGGGTTTGTGATTGCAGCGTTGGTTGGAACTGCCATCAACTATATAATAGGGACGAATTGGATGTACGCAGCCTATAAGCTATGGTTTGCGGCACCAACGGGATTTACTTATAAAATGGCATGGGCATGGATGGTTGTACCATTACCGAAGGATATTATTCTTGCTGTTTTTGCAGGAGTATTCGGTTATCGATTAAAGCCGATTGTACAAAAGTATGGAAAGTGAGATCTTGCTTCGCTTCAGGAAATAAGGGGGGGTATAATGCTTCTTCATGGTCACGAAATAAAAGGCACTGAGGTTGATAAAGAAACACGCTGTCTGCATTATCACACAGAAATCGACCGCATTGCCATTAAATTTTATTGCTGCAATACATATTTTCCTTGCTTTTCCTGTCATGAAGAGGAGGGGTGCAGTAACCCGCAAGTTTGGCCGGAGAATGAGTTCCACCAAAAAGCAGTACTATGTGGAACTTGTGGATATGAGCTTACAATCAATGAGTATTTAGCTTGCCGTTCTTCATGCCCATCCTGCAAAAGCTCATTTAATCCAGGCTGCAGCTTGCATAAACATTTGTATTTTGAAGTGTAACAGCTAAGATATGCCTCGGGTTCCGCTACTTATATTAGTAGCGGGCTTTTTTATTTGGCTATTTGAATACTTGTATAATCAAGTCATAAAGTTTTGTAATTGGTTCATGAAAGAAGGATTTGTTTCTCGTTCCCGCGAAATCTACATAACAGGAAAAGGTAAGCTAAATACAGTTGTTTAGCTGGAAATTTTTTCTCACTACTACCCAGTGGTGATAGAGTTTCCAAAAATCAATGAGGAAAAAGGGGAAAGGAAGATAGTTATGATTTATATCGCTCTTCTTAGAGGAATCAATGTAGGCGGAAAAAATAAAATTGACATGAAGTCCCTTAAACAAACGTTTGAACGAGCCGGAATGAATGATGTGGTGACATACATCAATACAGGTAATATTATTTTTTCAAACAGCGGGCTATCAAAAAATGAGCTATCACATATTTTGGAGGAAGCGATACATACTGATTTCGAATTGCAAATTAAAGTCATTGTGCGCAGTATCGAAGATGTGAGAGGAATCATACAAGCTATTCCTGATACATGGAAAAATAATAAAGACATGAAAAGTGATGTCATGTTTTTATGGGATGAAATTGATCATGAATCTGTCCTTGAGCAATTGGTTATCGAACCTGCTATTGATACGGTGAAATATGTCCCTGGAGCGATACTATGGTCTATTGATAAGAAATATGCAGCCAAAAGCGGAATGTCAAATATCATTGGAACAAAACTATACAAACAAGTTACCATTAGAAATGTTAATACCGCTCGTAAGATATATGAAATCATGCAAGGCCAGACGAGTTAGCTCACCGGGGACAGTTGGCACTTTTGTTTCTTAAGAACGAAAGCCTTTATGAGGAAAAAGTTTTTGGGTAATAAATTTGTTCAATCTTACTTATTTTTTATAAAGTTATGGTTCCGCTACTTTGCCAACTTAAGCTGTATGTTAGATAGATGAACTTCTCTATACCCATTTGACAAAGCGGTTTTTCGGGAAGAACAGCTGCCACTGTTGCTACATCCTCCAAATTTGAGTAGCAACCTCACAATCCCGGCTCCGCTTTTTCTGCGCTTCAGAAACTACCCAAAATTTATATTCTTCGTTATTGCTCACTAATATCCTTTACCTGCCGTAACCCTCTTTAAGGTTTTTTATTTAAATTACTGGGGCATCGCCAGCTGTTGAAGCAGCAGGTTTTTTGTTGATTGCACCTACCAACCTGATGGGCTCAATCCGCCATTTTGGTCTACGAGACTGTAGCTATTATTTCAAATTTTAAAATAACGAATATTTCCAATTGAGTTTTATTACTATATAATGTTTCGTATCACTTTTTAAGAAAGGCAGATTATGAGATCGATACTTCACTATTTTCACCCGCTCGTATGGATTATTTTGTGCGGGACTATTTTTGCTAGGACAGCAAGTTTTATGGCGATGCCGTTTTTAGCACTTTATTTACATAATGAACTACATGCCTCTCCGCTCTTAATCGGGATGACGTTAGGGGTTGCGCCGCTCTTTTCTACATTTGGCGGTCTAATTGGGGGATATTTAACGGATCGCTTTGAAAGAAAATACGTCATTATCACCACGGTCTTTGTGTGGAGCCTTACATTTTTAGGCTTTGCGTTTGCGCCGAGTGCCGCATTTTTTGTCGTACTGAATGCATTAAACGGCTTGTGCCGCTCATTTTTTGAGCCGGGCACACAGGCGTTAATGATTGATTTTACGGAGGATAGTAAAAAGAGAAGACTGTTTTCTGTCCGTTATACTGCCATCAATATCGCTGCAGTCATTGGACCACTTCTTGGTGTCTGGATTTCGAGTCTCTCCAGTGCCTCCATCCCTTTCATGATTACAGCAGTGATGTATGCGATGTACGGGTTATTTTTACTCATTGTTTTAAATCGTTATGAATCGAAGCAGCAGCAATTAAGCGGCAGCCATAAAATGAGTGCCATCTTTAATGCGGTTGTCCGCGATCGAAAGCTGTTTTACTTTATCATTGCCGGTATTTTAATTTCCCTTGGTTATTCGCAGTTTGACTCTACGCTGCCTCAGCTGATCGATATAAAAGTAGAGGATGGTGTAAAACTATTTTCATACGTCATTGTGGCCAACTCGATTACAGTGCTTGCCTTGCAGCTGCCATTAACGGTCATGATTGAAAAAGCGAATATCTACACATCATTAAAGATTGGGATTACAATTTTTGCAGTCGGTTTATTTTTATTTGGTATATCGGGGAATTACTGGACATTTATCGTCAGTATGATCATCTTTTCAGTCGGAGAGATTTTCTGTTTCCCGACAATGAATGCGGTGATTGAGGAAATTGCTCCCCCCGACCAAAAGGGCATTTATTTAGGAGCTACTCAGTTGAAAAATATTGGCGGCTTTATCGGCCCGATATTTGGCGGCTGGCTGTTAGTAGCCGCCATTGATTGGATGTATGTTGTCATTGCGCTGCTGATGCTGAGCAGTATTGTCATTTACCGAAGGGCACTGCGATTAACGTAAAAAAGTAAGGCAAAGCTGTTTAGTGATTCACCCCTTTAAGTAATCATTGTAAAAACCATTCCTCTGCGAATGATGATACACTTTACTTAGAGGGGACTTTTTGTGTCTTGAATAAACAAACTATAGATTTAAATATCTTGATAATATAACAGTGCTGTTGGTTATTTAAATAGCAGCAGGAAGGAGCGGCATCCATGGACGTGAAAATTACGCAGAAACTCATAAAAGACATGTGCGGTAGCGCCTCCTTCAAAAGAGGAGAAGCTTACTACCGAGCGAATAGAGTAACGATTACTGATGATCGTACCAATCAATGTACAGCTATTGTGAAGGGGGCAGAGGATTTCCAAGTCACGGTTGAAAAAGATTTGTCTGGCCGTATGCAAACATCCTGTAGTTGTCCAACGCTTGGGGATTTCAGCAAGAGCTGTCAGCACGTAGCGGCTGTTTTGCTGGCCATCCAGGAAATAAAGCTGCATAGGAATCATTCATCTGCTGTATTGTCAGGGCATTCAATTGAGGAAGAGCCGTCGGAAGGAGTTTTATCGCTTTTTCACGAAGGGCGGGGGAGAAAAAGCCGCCATCAGCTTCATTTTGAAAAACGACAAGTACTTAACATCAGGTTTTCGCTTGTACCGTATCTTTTCGGGAAAGGACAGCGGTTGTTTGGTGTAGAGTTATTTATTGGCCAAATGAAAATCTCACCTGTTCGTACGTTTCTTCAACACGTAAAGCTGGGGACGCCTTGTACCTTATTTCCTGCTTTCACCTTTGACCCGGCAGAGCATTGTTTTGTAGCGGAGGTAGATATGGTATTGCACGAGCTCATCCGCGTTGCTCGGGATGAAATGACTTTATTAGAGGCAGCGCCGCATGATGCCCAACATGCAGCCCGTCCAGAAGTGCTGCTTATTCCGCCTTCCGCATGGGGAGTGCTCGTTCCGTTACTTGTCTGTCTGCCAGATATATGGGTTGAACAGGAAGGGGAGGCACCTCAGCGTTTGCAGGTTGCAGCAGGAGTGCCTCCGTTACACTTTCTTGTAGAAGAAGAGGACGGAAAGTATCAAATGACGGTTAAAGGTTTTAATCGAATGCTGCTGTTTAGTGCCTATAATGTTGTACTAGAAGGGGGTAAGGTATTTCAGTTGAATGAGGAAGACTGTGAGCGGCTTCTGGAATTACAGGAAATGCTTATAGCGCCCGGCGTAAACCATGTGCCGATTCCTTTTGGACAGCTGCATTTCTTTTTGAATAAAGTGGTACCGGGCTTAAGGAAAATTGGTCAAGTGGACCTGTCAAAAGAAGTAGCCGAGCATATGATAAAAACTCCGCTTGTAGCGAAGCTCTACTTGGATCGTTTGAAAAATAGACTGCTTGCAGGACTGGAATTTCATTATGATCATATTGTCATTCAGCCCTTGGAAGATCCGGAATATCAGACAGATCCGATGATTATGAGGGATTTAAAAAAAGAACGGGAAATTCTAGAGATGATGGAGGAGAGCGGCTTTACGAAAACGGACGGCGGGTATTTTATGCAAAATGAAGAGTTGGAATATGACTTTTTATATCATGTTCTTCCCGAGCTGCAGCCACTTGTGCAGATTTATGCGACGACTGCTGTACGTCATCGGCTCGTAAAAAAAAGTGCCTTTCCTAAAATTGTCGTAAAGGTAAAGAAAGAACGAACAAATTGGCTGGAATTTACTTTTAAGATGGATGGTATTTCCGATGATCAAATAAAGGAGATTTTACAGGCGCTTGAAATAAAGCAGAAATATTACCGGATGCCGAATGATTCTTTGTTGTCACTTGAAACGAAGGAAATGGAAGAAATTCGACGCTTTTTACAGGCAGGGCCAGTACAAGATGATCATTATATGACCAAGTTGGACATGCCAATAATAGAAAGTTTAAAATTCCTGGAGCTGATGGAGGAAAGTGAAGTATTTGACCCCGAGGATTCCTTCCGGCAGTTTCTCGATCAATTAAGTCAACCAGAAAAGTTGTATTTTGAAGTGCCGCAAACGCTAAAAGAAATATTAAGGGGTTACCAAATACAAGGATTTAAATGGATGAAGGCACTGGCAAGCTATGGGTTTGGCGGAGTGTTAGCTGATGATATGGGACTGGGAAAAACAGTGCAGAGCATTGCATTCATTGTCTCGGAATTAGCTAATATAAGAGCTTGTGGAAAGACTGCTCTCATTGTGTGTCCTTCTTCTGTAACATACAATTGGCTGCATGAAATCATGGCTTTTGCGCCTGAGGTTCAAGCAATCGTTATTGATGGAAATCAAGAAGTGAGGAGAGAGCTGCGGCGTGATCTTCATGATATAGATGTCCTGATTACCTCTTATCCCTTACTCCGGCAGGATTTTTCATGGTACGAGAAGCAATCATTTCATACGGTGTTTTTTGATGAGGCGCAGGCATTTAAAAATCCGATGACCCAAACGGCTCGGGCGGTGAAAAAGATAAAGGCTGATCACCGTTTTGGGCTGACAGGAACACCTATAGAAAATAGTCAGGAAGAGCTTTGGTCGATTTATCATGTTGTGTTTCCGCAGCTATTCCGGGGACTCCAGGAGTACAGTCATTTAACAACAAAAGATATTTCACGAAGAGCTCGTCCATTTTTACTCCGTCGCCTAAAAGAGGACGTACTAACGGAGTTACCAGGTAAAAGGGAAGCAATTGAATTCTCAGAGCTGCTTCCGGAACAAAAAGAACTTTATGCAGCGTTGTTGGCGAAGCTTCAGTATGATACATTAAAGCATCTTGATAAAGAAAGCTTCCGGAAAAACCGTATTCGTATTTTGGCAGGATTGACAAGATTGCGGCAAATTTGCTGTCACCCAGGTCTATTCGTAGATGGCTACACAGGAAGTTCGGCAAAATTTGAGCAGCTGCTGCAAATACTCGAGGAATCCAGACTCTCCGGAAGAAGAGTACTGATTTTCTCGCAGTTTACGAAGATGCTCGATCTCATTGGGCGGGAGCTTACGATGCAAGGCCAAGCGTATTTCTATCTTGATGGCCAGACACCTTCTGCGGAGCGGGTTGAACGATGCAATCGATTCAATGAGGGTGAGCGGGATGTATTTTTAATTTCATTAAAGGCAGGCGGAACAGGCTTGAATTTAACGGGAGCTGACACGGTCATTTTATATGATCTTTGGTGGAATCCAGCAGTAGAGGAACAAGCGGCAGGACGTGCGCATCGGATGGGCCAGAAAAATACAGTGCAGATTATTAAGCTCATTGCACGCGGCACGATTGAAGAAAAAATGAATGATCTCCAAGAGAAAAAGAGGGATCTCATTACAGATATTCTCGAATTTGAAGAGAAAGTATCAAGTACCTTAACGGAAGAGGATATTCGGGAAATTTTAATGATGTAAGTTTATTATAAGAAAAAATTTAGGCAGCTGTGCGTATACAGCTGCCTTTTTGCCGTTAGCATACTACTGTTAAAAAATCACTTAGCAGGATAGAATTTTTATTCCTTTTAATGTATAATAATTCCTATAAACGGATGAAAGAGGAAAGGATAAGCATTGAAAGAAGTGTTGTTATGAGTTTGTATTTTGCGTATATCTTAGTCGGGTTAGCGATTGCTATGCCAGTTGGAGCAATTACAGTAGAGATGACAAAACAAGGGTTGAAAAACGGTTTTATGCATGGTTGGGCGGTAGGTATTGGGGGTATGACGATTGATGTGCTGCTGATTTTTGCACTCTATTTTGGGCTGGCTCAATTTTTAGCACTTCCTTATATCCAAATGCCCTTGTGGATTATTGGAGCTATCTTTTTATTTCTACTAGCTTATGACTCGATAAAGAATGCGGATAAAGATATCACCTTAGCGGGCGAAAAAGTAAATAAATCGCTTGGTAAGACATATCGCAATGGGTTGTTAGTGGCTGTCTCTCCAGGAAACCTTGTGTTTTGGGTCTCAGTGTTTGGAGCGGTTTTAGCAGATTCTTATACAGCAGATAGTTCAAACCATTTTATCATTGCTTCATTAGGAATTTTAACAGGTATTTTACTGCATGATGTTGGGCTCTTAACGATTGTTTCCGTTACACGAAAGATTATGAATCGT
>JAPSKP010000030.1 GCA_031181585.1 Lysinibacillus sp. | reverse complement strand
AAGGCTTGTGCTACTGTATGAGGAGCCATGAAAAAGCCTTGATAAAAATCAGCCAATGTATTTAGTGTTGCGCCAGCTTCGGCTCCAATGCCTGGAGAAGTCATACGATATGCGCATTTTTCCACCAGGTCAGCACGTCCCGTAATATATCCGCCAATCTTTGCCAGTCCGCCTCCAGGATTCTTAATAAGTGAGCCTGCCATTAAATCCGCGCCTACCTCTATCGGTTCCATGCTCTCTACGAATTCACCATAGCAGTTATCAACAAAAATAACAGCATGAGGAGCCATTTCCCGAATACGCTCTACCATTGCAGCAATCTGTGTGACTGTGAAGGAAGGGCGCGTCGCATATCCTTTCGAACGCTGAATCGCTATCATTTTTGTCTGTTCATTTACTGCCTGTTTAACGCCGTCCCAGTCTATTTCTTTATTGTTAATTAAATCAACATGGCTGTAACGAATTCCGAAATCCTTCAGTGAGCCTGTATCTTTCTCGCCGCCGTCTACAATCGATTGCAATGTGTCGTACGGTTTACCTGTAATATAAACTAGGCCGTCTCCTGGACGCAGTACACCGAATAAGCTGAGTGTAATAGCATGCGTGCCTGAGATAATCTGCGGTCTGACAATCGCTGCCTCAGCCCCAAATACTTCCGCATACACACGTTCAAGATTATCCCGCCCTTCATCGTCATAGCCGTAGCCGCTTGATGGATGCAGATGATAATCACTCACCTGATGCTTGCGAAACGCGGCCAGCACCTTTTGCTGGTTGAAAAATGCCATGTCGTCTGCCTTTTTATGATAAGGACGGACAAGCTCTTCTACTTTTTGAGCTAATGCCAATGTATCGTTTGTTAATATGGTCTGAAATGCCATGATGATTCTCCTATCTTTTCATACTCCTTTACCATCTTAACAATTCAAGAGAATGCGTCAACTATTTCATGTTGCCTAGTTGTATAAAACCTGCTATTCTCAAAGTTCAGAAATCGTTTAGGAGGCTTTTTTGTGGCTTGGACTTTTTTTAGTGTCATCGGGACCGTAGCGTTCGCTATATCAGGTGCCATCATTGCAATGGAAGAGGAATACGACCTGTTTGGCGTCTATATATTAGGGATCGTCACTGCCTTTGGCGGCGGGGCAATTCGAAACGTGTTGATTGGTCTGCCTGTTTCTACCCTTTGGAACCAGGAGATGCTGTTTCAGATTACGCTAGTAGCCATTTTGCTATTTTTCCTCATACCTCACCATTTAATTAAGCATTGGAACCGATGGGGAAATATTACCGATGCAATTGGATTAGCCGCTTTCTCTATTCAGGGAGCGATGCATGCAGTTAGGTTAGAGCTGCCGTTAAGTGCAGTGATAGTGGCAGCTATCCTAACTGGCTGCGGCGGCGGGATCATCCGCGACCTGCTTGCCGGCAGGAAGCCGCTTGTGCTGCGGGATGAAATTTATGCATTATGGGCTGCTATCGCAGGACTGCTTATCGGACTGGAGCTTATGACAAGTGACTGGTTACTATATGTATTGTTTGCAGGCATCATATTCTTCCGCTATATGTCGTATTCCCGAAAATGGCAGCTGCCTCGGAAAAAGCTGTATATAGAGAAGTAAGAAATGTAGTTTGTTTCACACCAGCAAAAATCACCCGAAGCTTTACTCTTTTACCGACGAAGGGGCTCTTTACTCCTTCGTTTTATATTTTAACAAATAGGTAGATGTATCTTTTATTGTTTATATCTTCGTATAAAAAGTTAGTTTACACTGCATCCAACTTCTTCCATTGCATATCAAGTACGTCTCTTATATACTCATTCTTTTCATAAGAAAAGACGCAGCGGAAAGCCGCTGCGTCCATACTTGTTATTTGAATTCTAATTCTCCGTCGTACGCCATCATGCCGCCCTCTAGGTTTGTTACATCGTAACCTTGGTCCTCTAGATACTCACATGCATTGGCACTGCGTACGCCGCCTTTACATACAAGAATATATGCCTTCGATTTATCTAATTCCTCTGCGCGTGCCGGGATATCGCCAAGCGGAATATGCTGAGCGCCCGGGATCATGCCTTGCTCTACCTCGAAGTCTTCACGTACATCGATTACATTCAAATCTTCATTTGCATCCAGTAGATTCAATAATTCATCTGTTGTCATTGATTTCATAGCTTTCGCCTCCTCTATCAGCATTCCTTGTCATTATAAGGGATACAAGGGGAGGTTGCTAGTATCGAGATAAAATTACTCTTCTTCTGCATTCAAAGTTACTTGCTTAGCAGGGGCAAATGTAGAGATGGCATGCTTATAAATAAGATTCTGCTTTCCCTCTGATTCCAACAACACGGTAAAATTATCATAGGATTTAATAAGGCCTTTAAGTTGGAAGCCATTCAAAAGGAAAACTGTTACGAAAACATTGTTTTTTCTCAAATGATTTAAAAATGTGTCCTGTAAATTCATTGATTTCACGAGAGCTCCCCCTGATCATTATATTTCTATAACTGTATTATTCGGCATTAATATAGATATTCCTTCAATTTTAAGAAAAAACTAGAAAAAACTTTTTACTTCCTCTATGTTCCCTGTTACCCACTTCACATCCATCTTATTCCGGAAATAGGTTAGCTGGCGCTTTGCATAGCGTCTGGAGTTCTGCTTGATCGCCTCTATTGCTTCTTCTAACGTACTGCGACCGTCAAAATAGGCGAACAGCTCTTTATAGCCGATCGCTTTTACCGCTTGTGTATCATGAATGCCTTCATCGTAAAGTGCCTTCGCCTCTTCAAGCAGCCCTTTTTCCATCATGATGTCCACACGTAAATTGATACGCTCATACAGCTTTTCCCTGTCCAAATCCAGTCCAAGGATTAAATGATGATACAGCGGCACGTCGCCGCGGTTATGCTCTTCATTTGCCTTCGATGTACCGCTAAGCTCGACCATTTCCAAGGCGCGGATAACACGACGTGTATTGTTTGGATGAATTGTTTCCGCCGTCTTTGGGTCAAGGGCAGCTAATCTAGCATGCATGGCTTCCGGTCCAATCTTCTCCAGCTCTGTGTAATACGTATTTCGAGCCTCTTCATCTATTTCATCTTTTGTAAAATGAAAATCATAAAGAACTGACTGAACATAAAGGCCTGTACCGCCTACAATAATCGGCAGCTTCCCCCTCGACGTGATTTCTTTAATTTTAGCCCGGACTAGCTGCTGATATTCAGCAACCGAAAAATTCTCTGTCGGCTCCTTAATATCAAGCAGATGATGTGGGATGCCCTGCATTTCCCCTTCGGTAATTTTTGCAGTACCGATATCCAGCCTTTTGTACACCTGCATGGCATCTCCGTTTATAATTTCTCCATCCAGTAAAGTCGCCAGTTCAATACTTAAGGCCGTCTTTCCAGATGCTGTAGGGCCAATAATGGCCACTACGTCAAATTGTTTGTTCATATTTTAACCACCGTATTATTACATCATATACTTGTTCTTTATTTGTTTCGTTTAAAATTTCATGGCGCAGGCCCTCGAATATATGGACACAGACATTTTCCAGTCCCGCTTCCCTAAGCTGCTCTGCTACTTTGAAGACGCCCTTGCCATAATTTCCGACTGGATCTGCGCTTCCACTGATTAATAGCACAGGCAAGTCATGACGGATACGGGCATTTTCCGAGTCTTTTCCAATAAGGTGGATACCGTATGTCAGGTCGGCAAAGAACTGGTTCGTCGCTATAAAGCCACATTTAGGATCTTCTATATATGTCTGCACAGCACTTGTATCACGGCTCAGCCAATCATAAGCCGTATTTGGGTTTAAAATCGACTTATTGAAGCTGCCAAAACTCATACCCGTCATGAATTCACTTGGCAACGTTTTTCCCTGGGTCATTGCTAACATATTAGCAAGCCGATTGCCTACCGCATGCATCGGGGTAGAAGCTCCTGTTCCACACAAAATGAGTGCCTTTATTGTGGAGCTGAAAAGCTGGGCATAACGCCGGGCAATGAACGATCCCATCGAATGACCAAATAAAATCATTGGAGGCAGGTCACGATTTTTACGTACAAGCTGCGTCACTTCAAAAACATCCCTTACGACACGCTCAAATCCTCTTTGCTCGCTAAAAAAACCAAGCTGCCCGCCGCGGTCGACTGTTCTCCCATGACCTCGGTGGTCGTGCAAGGATACGAAGTAGCCGATTTTCGCTAATGCTTCTGCATATGCACCATAACGTCCGCAATGCTCTGCCATGCCATGCAGAATATGAATGTGCCCGCGTACTATTGCACGTTCCGGTTCATATACTGCGACAAATACTTCCTGACCATCACTCATTCTGAGAAAATCCTCATATCTTGCCATTTACATCCCCCTTTTACATGACACGCTTAAACATTTTTTCTACTTCATATGTTGAAAAATGGACAAGCACTGGACGTCCATGCGGACATGTAAACGGATTATCTGCTGCACGTAAATCATCCAGAAGACGCACCATTTGTTCCTTCGTCAAATAATAGTTTGCCTTGATGGATTTTTTACAGCTCATCATGATAGCAGCTTCTTCCCGTAATTTTTTCACATCCGCTTTTTTTGTTCCAAGCACCTGTTCAATTAATTCTTCAATAATTTCCTGTTCAAATCCTTTTGGAAACCATGCAGGATGTTCCCTTACAATAAAAGAACCATACCCAAATTCCTCCAAAAATACACCTACCTGCTCTAAGGCTTGTGCATGTTCCTTTAAAATCAATGCTTCGTCCGCTGAGTAGTGGAAGGTTAGCGGTAATAACAGCGCCTGCCGTTCATTCGGATTTACCTCGCCTACCTTTTCACGGAAGTATTCGTACTTAATCCGTTCTTGGGCAGCGTGCTGGTCAATGAGATAAAACCCATCCTCCATCTGTGCCACGATATAGGTTCCATGGATCTGCCCTACTACTTCTAGTTGCGGGAACGGTTCCTTTTTCGGTTCAGGCGGTGCGACAGGTACTGATGGAAGAGCAACTTCCTCTTCTGGTGAGTTGTCTATCTCTACTGGCTCCTCAATAGCTGGCTGCGGTCGTTCAAAAGAAGCGGCCGTCTCAATAGGCTTTTCGTAAACCGTCTCCCTGATAACTGACTTTTCTTCATTCAGCCGCTGAACAAGGTCATCCATCTTTTTTGTATCAAATGACGGCTGCTTCCATATATTCATCTGCTCAGATGGCAGCTTAACAGGCTTTTCCTTTCTTTCTACAAGCGGAACATGTATCTCTCCGCGCACAGCGCTACGGACTGTATCCTCCACCAAACGAAGCAGCTCCGGCTCCTTACTCAGCCTTACCTGATGTTTCGCAGGATGTACATTGACATCTGTCAATTGAGGGTCTCCTTCAATATACAGAACAACAATCGGGTAACGGCCAATCGGCAGGTACGTATGATATGCATCTACAATCGCCTTTTGAACGAGGTAATGTTTCACCCAGCGTCCGTTCACAAAAAGAGACATATAATTTTTCGAAGCACGTGTCACTTCAGGAAGCGTAGCAAATCCGTATACTTTATAGTCGTTTGACTGCCCCTCAAAGGCAATCATTTTTTTGGCATTGTGGGCCCCGTAAATTGCCGCAAGGACCTGTTGAACATTACCGCGTCCATTTGTGTGAAGGAGTGTCTGGCCGTTGTGAACAAGTCTAAAGGAAATTGCCGGATAGCCAAGCGCCAATCGATTGATTAAATCAATTGTATGCCCAAGCTCCGTTTGAATTGTCTTTAAATATTTCAAGCGGGCAGGCGTATTATAAAAAAGCTGCGCTACTGTCATATCTGTTCCTTTACGAAAAGCTGTCGGCTTCTGTTCTTTTACATGTCCGCCTTCTAAATACAGCTCAATCCCGCTGTTTGTTCCGTCGGACGTTTTTAAGGTTACTTTCGAGACAGAGGCAATGGAGGCCAATGCCTCTCCCCGGAACCCAAGTGTCCGGATGCGGAATAGATCCTGTTCTTTTTCGATTTTGGAGGTCGCATGGCGGGAGAAAGATTTCAGTGCATCTTCTTCATCCATTCCATTTCCATTATCGACAACTTGAATGCTTGTCAGACCCGCTTCCTCCAAAAAAACCTCGATAATGCTACTGCCGGCATCGATGGCATTTTCTACAAGTTCCTTCACGACAGAGGCGGGACGTTCAACTACCTCCCCTGCCGCAATTTTATTGGATAATACTTCATCCATTATTTGAATGGTGCCCATGCAACCATCTCCTTACTTTTTACTTACTAATTTTTGCTGCAGTTCATGCAGCAAATTCATTGCCTGCAGCGGCGTCGTTCCCATGACATTGCATTTTTCCAGTGCTGCCAATACTTCCTTTTCTTCCGGAGAAATCTCCTCTATAGGTGCAAAGAGGGACAGCTGCAAATCCGTTTCCTCCTGTACCGGTTTATTGAGAGGCTCTAATGATACCGATGTTTCTGCGACCGGTGTTGGCTTGTCCTGTGCCTCAAACTGTTCTAGCAAAATCCGGGCCCGCTCAATAATCGGTGCCGGCATTTCTGCAAGCTCTGCCACATGAACACCATAGCTTTTATCTGCTGCACCGTCCTTCACCTTATGAAGAAACACGACGCGTCCGTTTTGCTCTGTTGCCGATACATGCACGTTTTTAAGTCTCTCAAGCTGCTGTTCTAGTTCCGTTAATTCATGATAGTGCGTAGAAAACAGGGTGTTTGCACCAATCTCTGTATGAATGTATTCCATCATCGCTTGAGCAAGACTCATACCGTCATAAGTAGATGTACCGCGTCCAATTTCATCAAATAACAGCAAGCTGTTCTTTGTTGCATGTGTAATCGCATGCTGTGATTCCATCATCTCTACCATGAATGTCGATTGCCCTGCCGCTAAATCATCTGCTGCACCGATTCGTGTAAAGATCTGATCAGTAATTGGCAGCTCTGCTTCTGCTGCCGGTACGTAACAGCCCATTTGTGCAAGGATAACAATTAATGCCACCTGACGCATATATGTACTCTTACCGGACATATTCGGCCCTGTAATAAGCATCATGTTCTTTTCTTCCGTTAGGAGACAGTCATTCGGCACATACATCTGCTTTCCAAGCATCTTTTCTACAACAGGATGCCGCCCCTCTACAATCTTTAAGGCACGCCCTTCATGGAAGAAAGGCTTCGTAAATCTGTATTTTTCCGTCACCACAGCAAAGCTCATAAAGACATCCAGCTCACTGATCGCTGATGCAAGTGCCTGTACACGTGGAATATAAGCCTTCAGCTCTTCTCGAAGCTTAACAAACAAATCATATTCAAGCGCCAGACTTTCCTCTTCTGCATTCAAGATAAGCGCTTCCTTTTCCTTCAATTCCTCTGTAATGTAACGTTCACAATTAGCTAGTGTCTGCTTGCGCTCATAACGTGTTAAATCTGCCTTGCCAATATGCGATTTCGTTATTTCGATATAATAACCAAAAATACGATTGTAGCCGATTTTCAAGTTATTGATTCCTGTCAGCTGGCGTTCTTTCTGCTCAAGCTGCATAATCCAATCCTTCCCATTACGTGCTGCATAGCGCAGTTCATCCAGACGTTCATTATAGCCATCACGAATGACATCGCCTTCTTTGATTGCAATTGGGGGATGGTCAGTAATGGCACGTGCCAGCAGTGCTTCAATATCATCACACGTATCAAGGGCTTGTCCTAAATTTGCTAATGTCTCTTTGCCACTTTCAAGCAGCTGTGCTTTAATCGCCGGAACTTGTCGAAGCGATTCACGCAGCTGCGCTAAATCACGGCCGCCCACATTTCCGAATGCAACACGACCCGCAAGGCGCTCTAAATCGTAAACATTTTTCAGCAGCTCGCGAAGCTCTCCCCGCAAGAAAAACTCTTCCAGTAAATCTGTCACAATAGCAAGCCGGGCTTCGATTGCGCTGCGCGTTGCAAGCGGCTGGTGCAGCCATTGCTTTAATTTTCGTCCGCCCATTGCTGTAACTGTTTCATCGAGCAGCCATAGAAGCGTCCCCTTCTGATCTCCCCCCCGAATCGATTGAATCAATTCCAAGTTTCGCTTTGAATTTGTATCAATTCTTAGGAACTGCTTCGTTTCCGTATACATAAACGCCTGCAAATGCGAAAGTGAACGCATCTGTGTTCTCTCCACATATTGTAATAATCGAAGTGCTGCAGGCTTCACTTGCTGTGGCAAGTCCGCAATATAGTCAGTCATCATATGTACATCGATTTCCTGATCTTCTAGTGATATGACGATACCTGCGGCTGCCGCAAGCTCAGCCATTTCAAGCTGAAGTCCCTCTGTAACAATGACTTCTCGAATTGCCAGGCTTTGCAGCTGCTGGATGCATTCTTTCGCGCCGCCTTCGATAATTTGTGCATGGGCCTCACCAGTGGAAACATCCAAGTATGCAAAAGCAAGTTCATTTTCATTCATTCGTTCTGCACACGCAAGGAAATGATTTGTCTTGCTATCGATGGTCTTTCCTTCTGTAATCGTACCTGGTGTAATAAGCTGTACTACCTCACGCTTCACGACACCCTTCGCCTGCTTCGGATCTTCCGTCTGCTCACAGATTGCCACCTTATACCCTTTAGAAACAAGCGTTTCGATATAATTCTTAGCAGAATGGTAAGGAACACCACACATTGGAATGCGCTCCTTGCCCCCTGCATCTCGTCCTGTCAATGTAATCTCCAGTATTTGTGACGCTCTTGTCGCATCGTCGAAAAACATTTCATAAAAGTCGCCTAGCCGGAAAAACAAAAAGGCATCCTTGTAATCTTCTTTAATTAGTAAATATTGCTGCATCATTGGCGTATACATAATCTAACCTCTTTACATTCAGTAGTATCCTCCATTATAACAAGAAAAGGGGTCTTCCCAAAAGTTTTTGAGAAACCCCTTTTTTTCTTAATGGAATGAGGAAGATTCGATAATAGGACTACTGCTGGAACTGCTAGAGCTGCTGGAACTAGAGGATGTACTCTCATCCCCAAATGACCATTCTTCCTCAAAATCTAGCGGATGTACATGGATACAAACCTTCGTCTCTCCTACAACTTCTACTAAAAACTCACGCTCTACTAACACCTTAATCTTTTCACCACATGGTGCAATGACCGCCTCGATACAGTTAGGCTGCTGGATTACACGTGCATGCACATCATTTGAATCGCCTACTTCATCATCTCGGTAATGCAACTTGATACGATCACGGTACGCAATTGTTTCGGTATATACCGCCGTTTTCGAATGATTATTGTAAGCGTACCAGACATTCACATCGAACTTCCCTGATACATCGACAAAATCTCCTACTTTTTTTGCTTGATATTGGTGGTTGATCACCCAGCAGCCTAATATATTTGTCGGTGTATTAGGAGGCTTTAATAGCTCCTCCTGTTCCGTTCTTTTCTTACCTTTCGCAATGACCGCCTTCGTTACAATCTGACGTAGTCTTTTCACCGACGCCTCTCCCTTCCTATTTCTCGCCCTATCTTATGCGATAAGCGCCTAAAGTGTGAAAAAGAAAAAGACATGAATTATTCACGGCTTTCATCATATTGCAGCAAGAAGGAATCAACCTCTTTTAGCTTCATCGGTTTATAATAATAGTATCCCTGACCGATATTACACCCGATTTTTTTCAGTTCTTCATGCTGGGCTTCTGTTTCGACACCTTCAGCTACTGACTTCATTTCCAAATCTGCCGCCAGCTGAATGATCGTCTTCACGACCGCATTCATGCGCGGCTCTGCGATAGAATCAGTAAAGCTTTTATCGATTTTTATTTCCTCAAAAGGAAGCTCTTGCAAATACCCGAGTGAGGAATAGCCAACACCAAAGTCGTCCATTGATGTAGCAATACCGATGCTCCGCAGCTTTTCAATATTCTGCTTAGCATACAGTACATTTTCCAGTTCTATGCTTTCTGTGATTTCTAATATCAAATACTTCGGCTCCACTTCATATTCATTCACTAGTTTTTCAATATTTTCTACAAAGTTAGGGTAGTAAAAATGGTTTGCTGAAATATTCACTGATACAGGAAACAGGCGCTTCCCATGTTTTTTACGCTCTCGCTGCCATTCAAGCACTGACTTGAGAATAGCCCTATCTATCTTATGGATATTTCCTGTCTTTTCCCCGACTGGTATAAAAATAGCAGGCGATATGAAGCCAATTTCCGATGATTTCCATCGCGCTAATGCTTCAAATCCGACAACTTCCCTTGTCTGTATATCTACTTTTGGCTGCAGCATCGGGAAGAACTCTTTATTTTTTAGTGCACTTGCAAAAAGCGTTAATACTTCCAGTTCCTTTTCAATGGAATGCCTTTGCGATTCCTCATAGAGATGCAGGACTGTACCGGGTAGTTTCGAAGCAGAAAATAATGCTGTATCTGCGTGCTGAATAGCGTTGGTCCCAGTTACCTCGCCCTTGAATATGGCTACTCCTAATTTTAAGGTAATCGAGACATTCTTCCCATCAATCATATACGGCTCAAACGTTAAATCATTTATATATGGACGTAAAATGTCCTGATCTGGGTTTGCATGCGAAATAGCAACAATAATGGAGGAACTTGTATAGCGGGCAATAATCGCTTCCTGGAAACCCGGAATGAAGCTCAAGCGGCCTGCCAGTTGTTTTAGCAAAGCATCACCGCCAGACCTGCCGTATAGATCAACAATATACTGATGTTCTGTTGCTTCAATAATATAAATAACTCCGCTGCCTTTTTGTTCGCTCAGCTGTTCCATTTCCTTTTCAAAGCTTGCAATATTCCGCAGGCCGGTTCTTTCATCATAAAAGGCAAGTTTTAATATTTCATCTTTTTGCTTGAAATATTGGAGGGCCAAAGTCACGATAGGCGCCAGCCGGTCTAAAAAAATATAATCGACAGGACGTGGTGTTGTCGGCTCCTCAAAATACATAGAGAAAATACCGACAACCTGTCCCTTGTGATTTTTAATCGGCTGACTCCAGGACGCAACAATGTGATACTTTTTTAAGACAGAATGGAAGTCACTCCAGCCTTCATGCTCCTGTATATTTGTGTTAATAACTGCTTCGGTTAAAAAGCGTCTTGTTTTTTCATCCACCAAATATCTGCTTAAATCCAAGTTACTCAGACTATTTTTAAATTCTTCAGGGATTGAGCTTTGTGTTAGGAGCTGCAGTCTATTGTTCTCTAATAAAAAAATACAGCATTTGTTCGGCTTGTAAAAAGAGGAGGAAACATAATCACAAATCTGTTCAAATACAGTGGAAAGTTGATAGCCCTGCTCCAGCGATAAATACAGATTTCGCTCCAATTGTACAAGCGTATCCATCTGCACTACCTCAGTGACATCGTTCACTACAAAAAAATAAAATTGTACGCTCTTTTCATCCGCAAAAAAGGGGATAGCCGTAATATCGCCCCAAAACCCGCTTCCACTCTTCCTATAATGAAACAGCCGCCGCTTCACAGGCACTCCTGCCTTTAACACCTCCTCTAATTCTTCAAAATCCTTCTTTTCTGCCAGCGTTCCGTTCAGAATCGTAATCTTTTCATCAATAATTTCTTCCTTTTGGTATTCGGTAAGATGAGCAAAATGATCATTGGCGTATTTTACTACTAAACTATTGGCATCTAAAATGACAACACCCGAATCTATCTTCTTTGCTAAGCGGCATAACCACCAATATAAGAGCTCCCTGTTAGGGACTAAAAACTCATTTTCTTCCATCGATGCAAAACCCTCTCTGTGCCTCAGAAGTTTCACTCAAGTAGCAAAACGTCCCTGTTAGTTAGGTAATAATATTCATAATCTTATAATAATAGTAAGTATATTGATATGTATATATGTAAAAAAAATAAAATGTTACTTTTCGCTAAATTTATCTAAGTAAAGTAACTTCTTTTTATATCGGATACTTACTATTTCCTTTCAATTATTTATTACACTGCTCCAGCAAAGTAAACAACCAGCTGTTTTACTATCATTCACTTTATAAAAAATATGTAAACAAAAAGGATTGGAGAAATCCTCCAATCCTCTCAAATACCCTTCCCAAAATAGGGGCCATTATGTATTGTTTTTTCCATCAGTAGAAGTTCAGATATAGTAATAAACTGATAGCCCTCCATTTGTAATTTCTCAATTAATTGAGGTAAAGCTTCAGCCGTCGCTGCGTGTATATCATGCATTAATACAATCGATCCAGTTGCAGCATGCTGTGTCACCATATTATTGATTGCTCCAGCATTTTTACTTTTCCAGTCTTGAGAATCTACAGACCATAAAACAGTTGAATAACCATTTTGTTCTGCATATTCTAATACCTCACTTGTATAATTTCCGTAAGGCGGACGAAACAGCATCGGCTTCACACCTGTAGCCAGCTCAATCATTTCGCTCGTTGTACGAATTTCCTCTGCTACTTCTACCATTGTTCGTTTTCTCGCATTCAAATGACTATATGTATGATTACCTATTTCATGACCGTTATCAGCTACCTGTTTAGCCATATCAGGATATTTTTCAACCTGACTTCCCAGCATAAAAAAAGTTGCCTTTACATTTTGCTCTCTCAATGTTTGTAAAACCTGCGGGGTAACATTCGGGTGAGGCCCATCATCAAATGTTAATGCTATATATTTTCCAGATGGATCAAATGCTATCGGCACGTCAGGAATTTCCTCTTGTACAACGGGTTCTTCTTTCTTACTATCTAGCCCGTTTGCTTTCACCCGATCTGCAGTCCTTTCTTCGTTTTCTGCTTCTTCCTGAATTATCTCCTCGTTGCCATCTGGTTCCGTTTTTTCTTTAGCACCAGCTTGATGCAAGGATTCATTGACTTCGACATAGGCTTCTGTTTTCATGCTTGTAAAATGATGAATTGCGCCTGATATCAATATAAAAAACAAAACAAGCACAACCCAGCCAGGCCATTTAATACGTTTGATCACTCTCATTTTTACCGCCCTTTCATTTTCTTTCTATAAGAATAGACGGATGAGAAAATGAAATAGTTGATTGATTAAGAGAAATTTTCTATTCATCTATTTTTAATAAACCCTCTGCGTAACATCAACCACTACAGCTACTTCCAAAAAGGAAATACAACTGCTATTTCTCTTGAAGTGTTTCTTTACATAAAAAGCTGCATCCCTTTACGGTTTGGATTGAATCTCTTCTTCCATAAACAAATTTAATGACTTGATAGCATGCAGTAATTCTTCATGCAAGGCTTGATTTTTATTGATAATTTCACATCCCCGGTCATCATATAGATGAAAAATACACTTCGTTCTGACATTCACCAAAAATACATCCGGGGCATACATACTATGTTTTTTTCTTAACTGTGGCTTTAAAGAATAAAAATCCTCATGAATGAGTGTTTTGGTAAGCAATTCTAATTTTATATCTGCCGCTTTGCAGGAAAGCTCCATCTGCTGCACTACAATAGACTCTTCTTCATCTACCCAATTGAATGATCGCAAAAGAAGTGTGTACTTTCTGTTCTGTTCTCTTATATAACGTTGAAAAAAGTTTGGATATGTTGTGTGCTCCGCTTCATTAGGAAAAGACTGTACTACGACGATGATGTCATCAGTTTTTTGAAAGAGCAAAGGAAGAATACAAAAAACTTGTCTATACGCTGTTTCAAATCTCATCATATTTAACTTTCCGTTTTCTTTCAGCTGATAATGTTCTCCCCCGAGTTCAACGTGAATTCCGACATTCCATTGGTAATAAAAATTTGGAACTAAAGCTAAGTCGTTATAACTTTCTTTCATTAACTGTTGAATTCTCATTAAAGTACCTCTCGTTTCTCCATATTACTTTTTTCATCATATATCTTTTTTTAAAAAATCAATTTTATTCTGCTTTTCTACCTAACTATTATAATTCTTAATAGTAATATAATACCAATTATTTTAATCTTTGAAAATATTAGAAGGAGTTTATTTATGCTTATCGAAATATTACTCAAACTTATTATTAGGAGGTTTTATATGAAAAGTTTAGCTACTCTTATCGTTTCATTGTCACTGGCAGTCCCGTTATATGTTGTAGACTCAAGTACCTCACATTCTCATTCTCATGCAGACGATGTTTCTAGTAATTCTACTCCTATTATTCACTCACTTCCTGTCGCACCTGAATATCAACCTGATAAAGCAACCGTCAATATTGAATCGACTACAAAGGTAAACGTATTAAATGAAAATGGTGAAACGGTCGATACGCTTACCACATATCAAACCGTTGCTCAGTCCCGCAACAGTATCCAAGCTGCCAACCGTACAGTAACTGTACTTGCGGTAGCAGATGAGGAATATAGAAGTGCATATCCTGATTGGCAGACTCGTATTCAAACAATTGTAGAAAACTCGGATGATGCCTTCATCCGCGATCAGGGAATTGATTTCCAAGTGCAAGCGGTGGGCAGCTGGAGCTCGCAAGGCGCAGACAGCTCGCAAATTTTAGCGGATTTAAGCAGAGACTGGAGCGGCAGAAGCTATGATTTCGTAGTTGGTTTTACAAAGGATGCGAACTTTGATGCTGGCGGTATTGCCTACGTGTATTCATCTGACCCTGCAGGCAGCGCATTTAGTGTCAACCTTGATCAAGGAATTACCAATACAGCGAAAGCTGCTCAGCACGAATTCTCCCATAATTACGGTTTAGGCCATGACAATCAAGGAAGCGGCATCCGCTGCGTCATGAACTATGATTATGCATATACGGTGGATTATTGGCATGCAGATCATAGCAGCCAAATCCAGCGAAACAAAACATGGTATGGTTATTGATCAGCAGGTTAATATCTTCACTATGAAAATAACCCCTGTAATCTAACGATTGCAGGGGTCAAACTGAATACACTCAATTGAACGACTAAATACTTCTAATGTAAACTACACTCAATAGAGGTGCACTAAAAAGCGTTTCTCCCTCTGTATCGTATAAAAAGTATGCTTCCTCTTCTACTACAATATCATCTACACCATATACATTTTGTTTAATCAACCCTTCGTTTCCATGAGCTACTGCTACTTCATAATTCATAATAAATCCCCCTAGTTCGTTAATAATCCGATGTAAATTATACCATTTATTGTATTTATAAATAAATGTTTCGTTTCGTAACGAAGTAGTTAACTACAACTTATTATATTCTCGAATAGTGTCTTCCGTATTTTTTTACCTCAACTATTTCATTATTAATTTCACCGTCTGAAATAGATTGTTTTAAGTGGTATTTCATACGCTCTATACTCACAATTTTAAGTAGCTTGTGACAGCAATTTCTCCCTCGTGTCTCCTCTTAGAATCAATTCACTATAAATAGTCACTCCCTCTATTTTTCCGGAAATCCTCTGCTCTAATGCAAAACTGATTACTCAAACTACACTTTTAATAAAAAAACGCATAAGATGCAGTGAAGGCGATTACGTTTCCATTTTCATTTTGAATCAAGGAGGCAATAGAAATGAGTGACAAAAAAAATGCAAAAAACTCCTCTGACTCACAAGAGATTCAAATCGCAAGACTCGCGTTTATCGGAGCATCGATTGTTACGCTCGGAGATGCTATCGGCGCAATTGCTGCTGGCCTGGCATTAGAAGCTTTAGAGAATTCAAGTAATCAAAGTCAAGGAAGTTCAGATGAACAATCAAAACAATCCTACAAAATGCAGCGGGAGATAGATTATATAATAAACGAATTGAAGGAAGTCAAAAGGATGATGAAATAAAAAATGCTGCTCAAAGCTGCGTGAAGAACATCCAGCTACTAAATTTGCTTTACCAGATCCTCTATAATGTTAAGGGACGTCGCTTTTCTAAAAGTTCCCCTAATTTTGATATTTAGATCATCTGGTATGTGAAGAGGACCATCAGCGTACCAAAACAGAAACAAGCAACAAATCCCATAAATATATAAAACCCCTCCAACCGTTGATATTGAAGGGGTTTAACAGAATATATTACATTACTTCGAACTTATGAACAGCTGCCAGGCTGGCTGTTACGGACTTTGGAGCCTGTTTCGCCGCGCAACTGATCACCGCCTGTTGATTCGATGATTTCGTTCGTTACATTATTTGCAATAGCGTTAGAAACTAGTTGCAGCAATTCATTTACTTCTACTTGAGATTGCTTGAATTGTTGAACAACTGGTACTTGATCGATTTCTTCTTCGATATTAGCAATTTTGCCTTCAATCATTTTCAGCGCCTTCTCTTTGCCAAGGTGCTGGAAGTTGACAGCTTGCTTTTGTAATGTTTTTAATGATGCAATTTTTTCACGTACTTTTTGGTTTTCATTAATTTGCTCTTCTGCTTTTTTAAAGAATTCTACTTCTTCTGTGTTAGCAATCATATGCGCGATTTCTTTAGCTTTTGCTACGATTTCGTCTTTTGTATACACCTTTGTCATTATGCATGCACCTCTGTTTGTTTAACCACTTCCACGAATTCACCACGCAGGGAGTAAGATTTCGCTTCCATGATTTTTACTTTTACAATCTGACCAACTAACTCTTTTGGACCTGCGAAGTTTACGAGCTTATTGCGGCGGGTATAGCCAGCTAGCACATCGTCTCGTTTTTTACTGCTGCCTTCAACTAATACTTCTACTACTTGGCCCTCATATTTCTTTAGGGCATTTGTCGAGAATTCTGCGACGACAGCATTCAGGCGTTGCAGACGCTCTTTTTTCACTTCTTCCGGTACATTGTCCACCATTTTAGCAGCCGGTGTACCTTCACGCGGTGAATAGATATATGTGAAGGCCATTTCAAAGCCTACTTCCCGGTAAAGATTGAGTGTTTCCTGGAATTGTTCTTCTGTCTCGTTCGGGTAGCCAACGATGATATCCGTCGATAGGGCTACATCAGGAATCGCTTCTTTGATTTTCTCTACGAGATTTAAGAAATGCTCACGCGTATATTTACGTGCCATAATTTTCAAAATGTCGTTTGAACCAGATTGCACTGGCAAATGAATATGCTCTACCAAATTGCCCTTTTTCGCCAACACTTCGATTAAGTGGTCGTCGAAATCGCGCGGATGTGATGTCGTGAAGCGAATGCGCGGGATATCAATTTTGCGCAGCTCATCCATTAAGTCACCAAGTCGGTAGTCGATATCCGTAAAGTCCTTACCATAGGCGTTTACGTTTTGACCAAGCAGCATAATTTCCTTATAGCCTTGTGCAGCAAGTTCACGCACTTCTTGTATGATTTCTTCCGGACGGCGTGACCGCTCCTTACCACGTGTATAAGGAACAATGCAATATGTACAGAATTTATCACAGCCGTACATAATGTTTACCCATGCCTTAATGGAGCCAATGCGTTTCTTCGGAAGGTTTTCAATGACGTCTCCTTCTTTTGACCAAACCTCGACAACCATTTCCTTTGACATGTATGCTTCTTTTAAAATATGCGGCAGACGATGGATATTGTGTGTCCCAAACACCATGTCTACATGCTGATATGTTTTTAAAATTTTATTTACAACCGATTCTTCCTGCGACATACAGCCACAAACACCGATTAGCATCTCAGGGTTCTTTCGTTTATATTTAACAAGGAAACCAAGCTCACCAAACACTTTATTTTCAGCGTTTTCACGAATAGCACATGTGTTCAGCAAAACAACGTCAGCTTCTTCAATTTGCTCAGTCGGTTCATACCCAAGCTGCATGAAAATACCAGCCATCACTTCTGTATCATGTTCATTCATTTGGCAGCCATAAGTACGGATGTAAAATTTACGTCCTTGGCCCATACCTCGGAACTGTTCATCGATTGCAAAGTCTTTGTGGTACTTCACTTCTTCTTTCCCACGTTTTTTTGCATCTTTTAATGAAGGCGCTGTAAAGACGCGCTCAAAATATTTGCTGTAGTCTTTTTCCTGCTTTGGTTGATTTACCTGTTGACTAGCTAGTCGTTGTTCTTCATTCATCGACTAAAGCTCCTTTCATTCAAATACCCATTGAACTATTATAGCGAATAGTCCTCCTCCCCGACAAGCTTAGCGTATGAATTGTTGGTAGCTGTCTGGGTCATTTGTGCGCAAAATTGTAAGAAATGTGACAGCAAGACGTACCACCTGTCCCCAATTCATATGATAGCATGCTTCAAACTCGAACTTCGGGAGGTTAATGACATCTCTAAAAAGCTGCTGCGGCTCAATTTGCTCTTCCTCCAGGTAAGCAAGAAATGCAAGGAACAGCTTATGATCTTCTACCTGTAAATGCTTCGTTTCAATTAATGCATCGAGTCTTTCATCAAGTGAATGCGCCTTCTGAAACAGCTTCTGGAGACGTACTTCTTCTTTTTCATTTTTATATTGCAAGAAATGTAGAATGTTTGTCATGGCCCATTCCTCTTTTTTATTTTCATATGAATTTCGCCAACTTCATCATTAATTTCGCCAAATCGGGGCATAATCTCGCCAAATAGTTACTTATTTTCGCCAAATATCTTCCGGAATGAGGTACCGCCTGGATTTTGTATTCCCTTCATAGTAAAAATTTGCTCTAACCAATAATTTATTAGCAACATCCTTACTTGTAATAAAGAGAAAATCTCTCAACCCTTTGCTTGTAATCCATTCATCAACAAGCAAACGATAATCATGCAGCCCTTCGAAAAAGGCCTCACTTGAGGTATGACCGCATCTGCAGGCAAATTTCCCCCGCCTGTACTGCATTACTTCCCCACACAAGCACAGAGCTCCTCGCTGAATTAACACTTTGCCGAATGGATGCTGCCATTTCTTTGGCTGATGATGTGCCAACAGTTCATTCCTTACTAACGATACCATACTTTCCAGAACTTGCACCGGATAAGTATTGTTCCATTCCTGCAGTTTGAAGCGCAGCCCTGCCAACTTAAATATATGAAATCTTTCAGGCATATTTTCTAAAATCGAAGAAGAACTTGTCATAATAATTGCAGACAAAACCGGAAGCTTCACACCAATACCGTCAATCAGCTGCCTGATGAACATCTCATGCCGCTCTACCTGTGCAAACGGATCTGTCAGGCTCATCCTTTCTCCATTCTGCTCACGGAGAAATTGATGTGATCTTTCCTCATAAGTAAGGACCCCTGCTATATTTTTCAGCTCTACAATTAACACAAAGTGCGCCGTTACAAGAATCGTATCAATTTGATGAGTATACCCCCGGCTGCTTACTGCCTCAAACCCATGCAGTAAAACGTAAGGTTCTGCTATATGTAAATCATCCCAATGATCATCTGCCCGCTGCTCACCCTCATACCCTCTCTCAGCCTTCCAAAGCAGTTCATCAAGCACCTTCCTTTGATGATCAGCCAGTATCGCTCTTCTTGCCAGCGCTTTCCCAACAACCAACTTTGACGGCGGCTGCCTTTTCAACATCATTATTCCTCCCTTTTTGGCTCATTATAAAAAGAAGGTAATGAAAAAGCTATAAAGTGCTTAAAAATTTCATTTTGAAATAATAGATATTAAAAACCCCCTCCGGATGGAGAGGGTTCCAGTTACTGTGTCGTAAACCTGCTCACAGCATGGAGCAGAGATTGTGTGTTTTTAGAGATCGAGATGATTTGTGTATGAATATCTTCTGTCGCTGCTAGCTGTTCATTTACTCCTGAAGAAATAGCTGCAATCCGATTAGCATTTTCATCCGTCCGCAATGTTATTTCATGGGAGGCAGTTGCTACGTTTTCTGTGTAAGTATAGACCGAGTCTACAATATGTGCCACCTGCCGCAATTGTGGGGTAACATCTTTTACCTGAGATGAGATACTTTCAAACTTAGCCGCCATTTGTTCGGTAGCAGCACTGCCATCTGCGACACATTCCTGAGCCTCTTGCATTTTGAGTACAGCCTTTTCACATTGTTCCTGTATAGTACCAACCAATGTAGACACCACTTTTGTCGCTTCAATCGAATGAGCGGCAAGCTTTTTCACCTCATTCGCCACGACCGCAAAGCCCTTACCTTCCGTACCTGCACGCGCAGCTTCAATTGATGCATTCAATGCGAGCAAGCTTGTCTGACTTGCGATCGATTCAATAAGGTCAACTGCCTGATGAATATCCCTTGATTTTTGCTGCAGTTCATCCATAACAGCGGTAGCATCATATGTTACCTGTTCTATTTGCTGAATAGCCCCTATATTTTGCGTGATCAAACGACTGCCAGATAACGATTCCTCATAGGTCTTCTCCATATTTCCCTCTACTTCACCAATCTGATTTTTGATTTCCTCCATATGAATAACAACCTGCCGTACTGCTTCATTATTATCAATAAGCTGGGCTGCTGTTTCACTTACTGTCCGTGTCAGCTGTTCAGTATCAGCCGTAATATGTACTGCCGCCTTCGTTGTTTGCTTAGAAGACTCTTCTAGCTTCCCATTTGAAGCAGCGACCGAGTTTGCACTTGTCCCTACAACTGTAATAAGCTGCTGTAGATTGTGCATCATTTCATTATAGTAACGCATAACCTCTCCAAGCTCATCCTTGCCATTGTAGGTGGCAAAATGACCAAGCTTCCCTTGCTGCGTAAGCTTTAATAATTTTTTGAGCTCCATTGCTGGTTGATGTACCGCCCTTGAGGCACTAATCGCAAAGCACATAACAAGGACTACCATTACCGCACACACACTTATAATAAGCCAGTAACCCCGCTTGACGTCTTTCTTATATTCGTTTACCTGTTTCTCGGCCCTCTCTAAAATGTAAGCCTCTACTTCCTCAGCAGCTGCATTGCCATTTTGAAAAAAGGCCATCTTTGAATCAAATTCAATAAGCTCATCTCCATGATAAAGTGCATTCAGGGAAAGAAGCTTTTCTTCGTACATCGCTTCCGTACTGCGTTCCATCTTACGTAAATAATCCATACTGAATACGGCGAGCAGAATATTCGAGATGATGCAGACAAACATTAGTACGGTCAACCGGTCTTTCACTTTTATGTATTTTCGCAACGTATAAGCCCCCTTTGGCTTGAGCATAGCAGATGACTTTAAATACATTGCGAATCAGTTGTAAATTATATGTAAAAAATAGGTTTAAAAAGGAATTATAAGGATAATATACTGATATCTATCTAGTTTCGTAGGAGGAGCTTTCTCTCTTATTATAGTAAAGTAAAAACCCGCTAGGCTGACAAGCAGCACAGCGGGCCTTGATGATTCAAGTCTCTATAAATCAGAGCATTGATTACATAAATTCTTTCACTAGTGTATCGAATTGGTCTTCGCTTAATGAGATATCGATATCTGTTAGCGGAAGCTCGGAGTAGCCTTCCACTTTTTCTTGATATGATTTTGTTTCTTGGTCGTGATAAACGATTCCTGTCACTAACCCTTCGTGCTGCATCACTGTTTGCATTGCAAGTTCACGGTTTGTGTTGTCATACCCTTCAATATCAGCAAGCTTCGTCAAGTTTTCCTTGAACCAGTCGTATGTGTTTACCTTATTGTACGTCACACATGGTGAGAATACGTTAATGAATGAGAAGCCTTTATGGTTAAGACCAGCTTCGATCATTGCCGTTAACTCTTTAATATCAGTAGAGAAGCCTTGTGCTACAAATGTAGCGCCTGCAGTAAGTGCGACTTCCAATGGTTTTAATGATGGCTCGATTGCCCCGCCTGGTGTTGATTTCGTGATGAAACCAGCGGCAGAACGTGGAGATGTTTGCCCTTTTGTCAGTCCGTAAATTTGGTTATCCATGACCACATACGTAATATCGATATTACGGCGGATTGCATGGATAGTATGTCCCATCCCAATCGCAAAGCCGTCGCCGTCACCGCCGGAAGCAATAACTTTTAAATCACGGTTAGCCATTTTTAACCCTTGGGCAATTGGCAATGCACGGCCATGGATGCCATGGAAGCCGTAAGAGTTAATATAACCGGAGATACGTCCCGAACAGCCGATTCCTGAGATCACTGCCAGTTCATGTGGTTCGTAACCGACATTAGCTGCTGCACGCTGGATTGCTGCCTGTACGGAGAAGTCCCCGCATCCAGGGCACCAGTTCGGTTTTACACTGTTACGGAAATCTTTGAATGTAGCCATTATTAGATTTCCTCCTTCACTAGATTTGTTAATTCACGCGGCAAGAATGGTGTACCATCATATTTTAATACGTTGCGGATTTTACCGTGTCCGCCGATAGACATTTTCATGATGTTTGCTAATTGGCCTGTTGCGTTATTTTCCACAACGATGACCTTTTTCGCTTTATTTACTAACGCGCTCATTTCCTCCGCTGGGAATGGAGAGATCAGGCGGATTTGTGCGTGATTTGTTTTAATACCTTCTGCATTCAATGCATCCTGCACTTCTTCAAGTGCTCCACGAGTTGAATTGAATCCTACAAGCAGTACATCTGCTTCATCATGCGGTGCTTTTACATGCACTGGATTGTCAAAGCGAAGGTGCTCCAGCTTGCGGAAACGCTTATCCATTTGTGTACGGCGATTACCTGTCGCCTCAGACGGTTTCCCTTGTTCGTCATGCTCAACCCCTGTTACGTGGTGGATACCGCCAAGCTTGCCTGGCAGGACACGCGGCGAAATGCCGTCTTCTGTGTTTTCATAGCGTTTGAAGTATTCTTTAGACTCCGCATCTTCCGGAATGACTAGTTTACCACGGCGAATTTCAATTTTGCTGTAATCAAATGGATCCACAGATTGCTTACCAAGCGATAATTGTAAGTCTGTCAATAAAATAACCGGCAGCTGCAGCTCTTCAGCAATATTAAATGCCTGGATCGTATCATAAAACGCTTCTTCCATTGTCGATGGCGCAATAATTACCTTTGGAATTTCACCATGTGTTCCGTATACCATCGCCATTAAATCTGACTGTTCCTGCTTCGTTGGCAGACCTGTTGACGGACCGCCGCGCTGTGTATCGATAACAACAAGCGGCTGCTCTGTCATCCCTGATAGACCGATTGCTTCCATCATAAGTGACAGACCCGGACCAGCTGATGCTGTAAAGGCACGAACACCGCCATAGTTTGAACCAATCGCCATTGTTGCTGCTGCGATTTCATCCTCTGTTTGGATAACTGCACCGCCAACAAGCGGCAGCTTTTTAATCATGTACTCCATAATTTCTGATGCTGGTGTAATTGGATAAGCTGCCATGAAGCGGACACCTGCTGCAAGTGCACCTAATGCCACTGCATCATTACCGATCATGAACATGCGGCGCTTGCCATCTGCTGGTGCAAGCTCCCATGAACCTGTACGCTCACCGATCTGTCCCGTAATAGCAATACGGCCACGCTCGATTGCCTGCATGTTTTTTGCAACGACTTCTTCTCCTTTACGGCCGAAGATATCCGTTACAACATTTTGGAACACCGCTTCACTCAAGTTCATCAATGCAGCAGTTGCACCAATCGCTACCATGTTTTTCATCAATGATGTTCCAAGCTCGGCTGCAATCTCCGTAAATGGAACCGCATAAAGCGATGCCTTGCAGTCTTCGGGGTTTTTCGGATCAAACTTCGCATCCGCCAAAATGATCCCGTTTTCCGTTAATTCTTTGTAGTTGACATCGATTGTTTCTTGATCAAATGCTACTAAAATATCTAAATCATCCGCAATAAAGCGTACTTCTTCCGGACGTACAGTAATTTTGTTATTCGTATGGCCACCTTTGATACGAGAAGAGAAATGACGATAGCCGTATAAATGATATCCTAAACGGTTCATCGCCGTTGCAAAGATTTCACCCGTTGACTCAATCCCTTCACCTTGCTGCCCACCGACTTTCCATGAAAGCTGATGTAACATTTCAACATCTCCTTAAAAAACAATTTATATATGAATTTCCTTCATCAGTTTAACATGAACGGGTTGCCTGTACTATTGAAAATATCCGTTTCTACGAAAATTTCAGTCCTAAGTAGGAGGATTGAGCGAATGGCTTCCATTGTGTGAAAAACGAGGGTTCATTATGTAATAGAATATAATTTTTCCTACTAGTTATAGCAGCAACATATAAAAAGGGAATACCAAAGAGGTTAGCAAAAGTTTGTTATGGCTGGCAGCTCGTCTACTAATTTATTTGCCAAATAAAAAAAGCCGGCCGCCGAAGCAGCCAGCATACATTTAAATTTTTATCGACTTCGTTTTTCAACAACCAATTTTAATGCCGTGCGGTCCTCGCCTGCGATAGTAATATCCGCAAATGCCGGAGCACAAATTAAATCCGTTCCACTTGGTGCGACAAATCCGCGTGCTATTGCCACTGCTTTTACTGCTTGGTTTAATGCCCCTGCCCCGACTGCCTGCATCTCGACATACCCTTGCTCCCGAATAACAGCAACTAATGCACCTGCAACCGAATTTGGATTAGAGCGAGACGATACTTTTAATGAATCCACAACTATTCCTCCCCAATTAGCTTTATATACGGCTAACAAATTTGTTGTCCGATAGCATAATGTATGCGGTGGAAAAACGAAATAGACATGCTTTCACGAAAAAAATCGGCTGACCTTCCCCTAGGAATCAGCATTAAACGTTCCACAACATCAGAAAAGCGGAGATAAGTGCTGTTACATACAAAGCGAATGTAATTGTATATTCAACCGCTTTTTTCCAGCCGCCGCCTTCTGTTTTTCGGTGTGGCTCCTTTTGCACGAACGGCTCATATTGCCGCTTCAGGCCTTCCTCCTTGAACTGCTTCTTCTCCTTAGTCGGCAGCGAATTGAACTCCTTCACATAACGTGAATATTCATTGAGCACCGATGCCGCTTCACCAAATAGCCTCGCCTCACCATGTTCAAGCCACAATACCTTATCGCAGAAGTTTCTGACCTGGCTTTCAGAATGACTGATGAAGAAGATCGTCTTTCCTTTCTCCTTGAACTCATTCATCTTATCAATACACTTCCGGTAAAACGTTTTATCCCCGACGGATAACGCTTCATCAACTATTAAGATATCCGGATTTGTATGGATCGAGATGGCGAATCCAAGCCTTGATTTCATTCCGCTCGAATAATTTTTTACCGGCTGATGGATGAAGTCGCCAATATCTGCAAACTCAATGATGTCAGGCATCAACTGGCGGATTTCCAGGTGACTGAGCCCGTGCATAAGACATTTCATTTTAATATTGTCGATCCCGCTTAGTTGATTATTTAGTCCGACTGCAATAGCAATAAGAGAAGGCTCCCCATTAATGATCACCTCTCCTGTTGAGGGAGGGATAATTTGGGCAATCAAATTGGATAGGGTAGATTTCCCCGCTCCGTTCAATCCTACAACGCCTACTACTTCTCCTTCATATACTTCAAAGGAAATATGACGAAGTGCATGGAACTGCTTTGCCTTCTTCCCATTGAACAAAAACAACTCTTTTAGCTTATCAGACTGCTTATTATAGATTTTATATGATTTACTTACATCCTTAAAAATTACTTTCGGCTCCAAATCGAAACCTCCTACATCAAATCAACAAAGTGATTTCTGAATTTCACATGCAAACTGCTGGCTATAACAAGGATCAATAATGCTATACTCCAAAAATAAACTGTATAGGTCATATCCTCAAAAAACCATGTATCACCTATGATTGATGCTCTTACCCCTTCAATAATGTAGAAGAAAGGGTTTAGCTTCAGGACGACAATAAGGACTGCATTCAAATTCCCCATATTCCATAAAATCGGCAGAAGGAACATCATGAACCTAACAACCGACTGTACAAGAAGCTGAATATCTCGTGCAACAATGGATAATGTTGCAGTCAGCAGCGTTACACCGTAAACAAGTACCGCCATACATAGCAAATAATAAGGAAGCTGTACTATATAAATGCCTGAAAATGCACCGTTGACGACCACCAATATGATGCCGATTATCATCATGACGACGAAAGGAACAACATTGTTGAGCATGGCGATCGTTGGCAGTATACTGACCGGAAATTTCATTTTGGAAACCATATTGATTTTACTTGATATACTTTTTGTCCCTTGATTCAATACTGGTGCTATGTACAACCAAGGAATCAGACCCGTGATCAGCCAAAGGAAGAAAGGGACGTCCCCCACTGGAGACCCTCCCCTGATTCCCAGTCCGAACACAAACCAATAGACGCTGATTTGCAATATAGGGTTTAAAAACTGCCACAGCCCCCCTAAATAATGAGATTGGTAGCGGCTTTTAATATCATTTGCACTTACCCGGAAAATCAGGCTGAAGTGACTGACTTGCTCCTTTAAGACTGTAGATAAGGCAATCATTGCATTACTGGTTCCTTTTTCATCGCCTCGAATAGATTCCCATAGTTGTAATATTCAATACCGTCTTCTACCGAATGTACAATATTTTTTGTATCGAAAATCAGCTTGTCCTTCATCCCTGCCAGGTCGATGTTTGTAAATTGTTTGAATTCATTATGGTCTGCCAGAATCAGCACCAGATCCGAATTAGTGACTGCTGTAGTCAAGTCCTGCTCGACCCATGACTGGTTGACGTGTGGATCATATGCCCGCACATCGAGCTTTCCTTCAGCTCTTAACAAGTTATAAATATCCATAGCTGGACTTTCACGAATATCATCCACGTTTCCTTTGTATGTCAAACCAAATACTGTCACTATTTTCCCATCGCGGATTTCCATTAGCTCGTTCACTTTTTGTACAACATATTCGGGCATCGATACATTGATTTCCCGGGACAGATTAATCAATTTCGCCGTTTCCGGTGCTTTTGCCACAATGAAGTATGGATCCACTGCAAGACAGTGTCCGCCGACACCCGGACCTGGGGTATGCAAGTTTACACGCGGATGCTTATTAGCCATCTCAATAACTTCCAGTGCATTAATTTCCAGTTCGTTACATACTTTTGCCAGTTCATTTGCCAGGGCAATATTTACATCACGGAATGTATTTTCCATAAGCTTGGACATCTCTGCTGTCTTTGCATTTGTTCGAATGATTTCACCCTTTACAAACGTCCCGTACACACGAACACCCGCCTCTGTACAAGCAGGAGTAATACCGCCGACGATACGGTTGTTGTAGATTAGTTCATGCAGGATTTGACCTGGCAATACACGCTCAGGACAGTGAACGAGGTAAATATCCTCCCCTGCAATAAAGCCTGCTTCTTCCACAAGCGGCTTAACAAAGTCATCCATACTGCGTGGACCGATTGTTGACTCCACAATAATGACATTGCCTTTCTCTACTAACGGCAGCACTCGCTTTATCCCATCTAATACGTATGTGAGGTCGCATGATTTATATTGGTCGTCATTATTTGGAGTCGGGACAGAAATGATGAAAGCATCTGCCTTTTCTGGTTCCATTGATGCCTTAAATTTATTGCTCGCAATCACTTCTTCTAAAGCGTCCTGCAAACCTGGCTCCTCGATATGAATCCGACCGCTGTTCAATGAATCAATCACTGATTGCTTAATGTCGACTCCTACTACTTCCACCCCGTGTTTTGCAAACATGATGGAAGTTGGTAGTCCAATATATCCTAGTCCGATTGTACATAGTTTCATTGCGAAATCTCTCCTATACATTTACAGTTAATGTGTAATTTTTTTTGAGCGCACCTTTTTTTACAAAGACAACGCACTTTGCCGTTTCTACTTCTTCACGTTGAGTCACTGGGAACTGGAAATGGGTATTCCTGCTATACCATTCTTTATGAATTACCTGATCGTTAATGATGACATAGTACGCGTACGACGCATCCTGCAATGGTCTATTCACCTGTATATCCAGCTTGTCCTCGTTAAGCGAAACAGACGTATTATCCTCTAGATTTTTCAGCAGGTTCATAAATCTCTCTTCTTCCAACTCTCCGCTAATGAGTTCATATGATTTTTCAAACCGGTTATTAAATCGATCCCTCAATTGAATCGTCAGTATATACTCCATCTTGTTAAAGACAAAAGAAAAACTCTTTTCAAATGTATCAAGCACTACCTGATCAGGCTGACCCTTACTAGTAATGCAGGCAGAGGTCATCCAAACATCGTTGCAGCTTATTTCAAACCGGGCAGATGAGCCGTTCAACTGTATGGATGATTGCTCTGTCATATCTTCCGCGCCTGTCATCAGACGAAAGCTTGTGTCTTGAAAGTCGGGGTAGGCCTCAGCCCCTTCTACGTAGGACAGCCACCTTTCTGCCACCTCTTTTAAGCGCTCATCCTCTTCAACAGAACAAAGAAGTGATAAATACTCAGCATTCAATAAATGGAAACCGGCACTGTATTCAGGAGGGCTGCCGTCATTCAATATATGGTGGAGATTTTCGGCTGTCATCCCCCCCAACTCATAAAGGGGCAAGACCTTTACCAGCTGCTCTTTTCCTTCATTGTACAACGAGGCGTATCGTGCATCTTTCGTATATTGCCGGACATCCTGCAGAGCAAATACTGCCATGACATTCGACGGCAGATCAAACAGCGGCTCTTGATGGTAAAGTGTTGTATACAGCTGTTTATCTTCCTGATTAGGAAGAGGCCGCTTTTGTATGCAGAGCATTTCAGCTAATTGCCGTATTACTTCTCCGTGTTGGCGGCTCCCTGTTAGAAAATCATAGCGTACGAGCAAGGTGATAAGCATCCCCGTTAAATAGGAAGAATTTCTGAAAAGATCCTCTTCTGTTTCATCTTCCATTTTACTTAGCAGCTCTGCTAGATTCGTATCGATCTCTTGAAAGTTTTCTGTTTTGCCACATTGAACAGCTTCATTTAATAGAGCGAAAAGGCGCTGTAAAACCTTATTCGTTTCCTTAAATTTTGGTATCGCCTCAAAATAGTCGCAGTCTCCTATGTCTGTTCCATGTTCCCCAGTAAAAATACTTCCATTCAATGTCGGTACTCGATTTCCTTCAGGCCGAATCACCGTGTTGAAGAATAGCTGCAGCTTCCTTCCATTGATTGTTTTTTCATAGATTGAAGAAGCCCATGTATCCGTTATTTCAGCGAGTTTTTGCAGAAGGCTATGATAATAGTGATCCTCGAAATGATAAGGGGCTAACCCCCACTTATGAGATGCACTTGCATAATAACGATTGTCCGTCATATCGATAAAAATGAACTCTGGGAAATGTTTCTCAACGAATGTATAATAGTTATCCAGCTCTTCATTTCGAAGCTCGATTTCTTCTACATTTGGAAATGCCTGAACAGCCCCATCTGTATCGAGATAATCATGTCTCCATTTCGTTTTGTGGATAATAATATTGTTTCCAAAGTAACCTTTTAGTTTCTGGAAGAACTGCAGCGCATTTTCTTTCCATAACTTTTGCATGCTATCATCCAGCTTTTTGACAATCTGGTAGTCCTTCAGTTTCTCAAGCACCTTCGATTTCACCAGTTCATTGGAACGAGTGATGTAGGAGTCTCCAACCTTCACTAAATTCAGCCGCTCCGAAATGAAATCAATTGCTATATACTGGCCCCTCTTCTTTTCAAGCTCACTGAAAAAAGTTTTGGAGATGTCCCGCATCACACATCTTTTTTGGAAGCTTGATGACAAATCAATCAAGGAATGATCGATGTCGGCGGCTGTTGACATCGTACTAATGATGGAGGTGCGGGCGAAGTATTCGCTCAGTTCAAAGTTATTCGGCGCACATTCCAATACATCTCTTGTTGTACATCCGCCTAATATAGTTAAAGTAGTCATCTCTTCACACCCTTCTTGCCTTTTTTCAATTCAGCCATCGATTCCCTGGAATTGCCCAGAGGAGATTTCAACTTTGTATTCACTGGACTTTCGATACACAATCCGATTATCCGTGTCTTTAACAAACGATACGAAATGGTAACAACCGGATTCAACTGCTATAAAACGCAGTGTATCGCTATCTGTATACGAGAAGGCCTTCACCTTTTCCTTATCTTTGAAAATATACCAGGCATATTGGACTTCTCGATTGCTTTGTGTGCTGAGTAAGAATTCATGATGATCCTGCTCTACTATAAATGACGTAATTTCCAATGGATCCTCCAAAAACGGAACAATCTCCTTCATTTTTGAAACAAGTAATTTTTGATAAAAGCTTACCTCTCCGTGGTTTGCAAACTCACCGACATCCAGCTCACATGAGAAGCCGTGCTGTTCCAAGTGTTCAATAAAGGGCAGGACATGTCCTTTGTAATGATGATCCCCGCGACCAACATGGATCATCATTTGCGGCACCTTTCTTGCTTTTCTCACAAGGTCAAATAAAAGATCATTACAAAACGCCACGTCTGCCTGGGATACCCCTCCTGCTATATACTCTAACGTCGGATATTCCCCGGCATTATATAAATACCGCCCAAGATACGTCTGCGGCGCTGCAACAATTGCATGTCCGAATTCGTATTTGATGGAATAGTACAAAGCGGCATACCCTCCTTTACTTGAACCGCAGCAGATAATATTTTCATCCTTTACACTGTTGTCCGAAGCGATCTGTCGGATCAATGCATAAACCGATTCCTCTACATCGAATACTCTGTTTTCTCCGAGATAGTAACAGCCTCTGCTGCTGTAGTCATCAAGAATATACAGCTTATTTACATCCACATGCTGTAGTGTGCGGATATAATTATAGGCTGGCGGTGTCCCGATTGGATTAAAGCCGGAAAACATGACAACCAAATGCTCGGTTTTCTTCCTGGAAGGGATAAATAAATATTTAACTTTCCGTTTGCTATTAAATATTTGTTCGTTTTTAAGTAATGCTTTCATGTATTTCACCCGCTGTCTTATTCGGATTTTGATCGTTCAGTACTTCTTCTATTTCCCTGCAGACGACCTCTAGACCATAATTTGAGGAAATAAAGTCTTTCAGCATATCTACATCGGCTAATTGGGTTTGCAAGATTGACTCTACTGCTTCATCATGAGTTTCAACAATAAACTGCTGCGGGAAGATCGTATTTACTCCTTCCCTTCTTAGTACTACTGGTACGGCCCCTGAAGCCATCCCTTCTATCGGGGCCATATGGAAGCTTTCGTAATCACTGACCGAAAGAACATAGCCGATATTTTGCAGCCATTCTGCTACATCCCCCCAGCCTTCAAATACTACATTCTTTTTATAATTCGACTTGTCGATACGCTTAAAGATTGCTTCATAATACCCGCGCTGCTCGGTATTATCCCATACCCAGCCGAAATCCTTCGGGTGCTTGCCCTTGATAAACAGCTTATAGCGGGAATCCTTTGCGTAGAGCTTTTCAAAAATATCGATTGCCCGGTCCAGGCGTTTTAGCTTCGGTACGTAGCCAATGATGCCCAGGTGGAAACTTGCCTTCGCCTTTTTCGGTTTATTGAAACGTTCCGTATCTACGGCATTGAAAATAACTTTCATTTTTTCCCTTGGCACTTTAGCCACTCTATAAAACTCTTCAAATATATAAGGAGAAATCGCGATACACATATCAATTTTTGTGTAGTCGAACATTTTCACATACTTCGTGTCCATTTCAAAACGGTGAAGACGCACGATGAGTTTCTGATGCTCTTTTTTTCTCTCCTGGTACCAAATAACATTACCAAGCCCCCATTCACAGAACAGGATATCTGCCCACTCTACAATCTCCAGGCTTCTTGCTTCACTATGTGCTTCATGGCCCTGCCATTCGTCCTTCTTCACCTCATATTCCGAATGTGCATCGAAGTAGTCGATAATATGATTGATAAACTTCAAGTCATGTCCTATAAAAGCTATTTTTCTCATAATTCACCTATACCATCTTATATTGAATTTCCGCTTCAATCTCTTTTACACCTTGATAGTTTTCAATGAAGTTAAAACCATCGATGTAGAAAAATTGAGAACCGTTTGTAAACCATTTACTGATTTCACAATCCTGAGACAAGCACTCCATTAACTCATTCGGATTTTTCGTAAAGAGTTGTTCTACCTTCAGAATCCCTTTATCGAGATAGCCGCAAGTAGAGAATCTATACTGCTCACCGCCGGCCTTCATCACATGAGCATCTGGTACATACTTTGTCGCCAGCATTAAATCCGTCAGGTAATTTTCTCCGTAATAATGAACTGAGTTAAAGAAGGCAATGTATTTTGCCCCGACCATTTGCTCGATTGAATTGTAATGATGCATATAATCCAGCAGGAATGTGCTGATGTTTCCTTGATTATGTGTATTGAAAATTTCCAAATAGCCCGGGAAGATGTCAAGCAGGATAATGCATTTCTTATGGACATACGTTTGTCGCTCGTACTGTGCCATCAAGCTTTCATAATCATCTCTTGACCTCACGATACCTATTACCGCTATATCTGCTTCAGCCTGCTTGTATTCAATCTTCATGAAATCCAGCATCCGTACGATTCGTGCTTCATACGTATGTTCCTGCAACACTTTGCGTAAGCCAAGCAACCTTGATTTCTCGTAATACTCACGGTCCTCAAAATAGTTTGAAATGCGTGTCTGCAGCTGATCGAAATCATTTGATGCAACAACGAGATCACCGAACATAGTTTCAATACCGAGTGATTTCGAGCTGACAACCGGTGTATTAGATGCCAGTATTTCAAATACACGTCTTGCGAACATCGTTGGTGAATCTACAATACTATTAACATTCAGGGCAATTTTATAGCCTTTATATGCGTAGTCAATTTCATCCCCGCGCAGTGTGCCAACGATATAATCCTTGAAGCGATCAGGGAACTGATTCGGTGATTCAGGATTATTGTAATTTCGGTCGAAGATTTCCAACCCGTATTTACCGGAAATTTCAATCATATTATTCATAACTTCTGTACGCTCAGGGAATTTGTCTCCATAATACGCTCCGGCAAATACGACCTTTTCCTTTCGATCGTATTTTTCAATTGGGTTATGAAATTTCGGCTGTGCCGCGAACGGAAATACATCTACATTTCCACAGCCGTCTTTTTGATAGTGCTCGATGGATGTGGAATCCGTCGTAAATACGTAATCAAAATGCTTTGCCGTTTCGATGAATACGTCATAATGGAACGGATCTTCTTTATTCCAAAAAACCGTAGGGATATCATTATTTTTACACCATCTCACCAGCTCTAATAAATGCGAGTTATTCCGCGGTCCTTTTGTGCCAACCATGTTCTTCCAATGGCCATCATTGCCGACCCATGCAGATTCACAGAAGAACAGGTCGATGTTGTTAGCATTCAGCTCGCCCTTCCATTTGTATGGCTGCACTTTGATCAGATTAAATTCTGGTTCAAAGCTTCTCGTTGTAAATTCATCTCCGATAAAAATGACATTGAACTGTTTAATTTCTTTGTCGATTCTCTTCACCTTATTACTATTTGAATCACGGCTGACCGTATACAGGAACGGATTTTGAATATAGACATAGCCTTTTCCAGTCGTACGAATCCCAAACTTAATACCGGTCAATTTCTCCTTATTTGTCGCCTTCAGGTAATTGAAATTATCCCCCAATAAGCGGTAGCTCTTCCGGTCTCCATCTTCATATAAAAGGATGAGATGGACTTCCGTATTTGTCTGCTCTTCTTGATACATTTTAAATTTGACGGCTACTTCCTCATGCTCTTTCAAAACATTTTTGATTTGATCCAGCATGTCCAGATCAACGAAGTAGGAGTAGCCGAATGCTTTCTCTTCATAATTGCATTTAATAGCAATACCATTTTCTTCATTTGTAACTTGTACGTGCTCATTTCTGCTGAATTTATCCGCAGAAAATTGGAGATCCAGTACGCTTGCCAGTTTACACCCGTCAAAGCTTGGATTAATAGTGTATAGCTGCTCGACTAATTTCTTTCTCAGCTCTTGAAATTCAAGTTTTTTGTCTTCAATTAATTGCATCACTATTATCTCCTTTTGTTTTTAAGTCCCCAGTATTTCAATGTCAGCTTGCCTAGCTTTGAATTTTTTAACGCCTCATATCTTCCTTCTAATACCAGGTACCGCTCTTGAAGATCGTTGAACTTCCCGCTCATTTCTTCATATTTACTCTTGAAGTAACGATTCTCGTTCACAAGCAAGGTTGTCTCGTTTATATAGATATCCATTTCATCCACAATTCGCAGCTTATCAACAATTTGCTGTTCAACTTGTGCCTGCAGCTCTGTATGGTGTGCAGCTGCTGCTACATATTTCGCCTCAAGCTCTTTATTTTGCTGCTTGAGCGCTTTCTCTATCTCTGCTTTCTTTTTTAACTGTTCCTGTAATTCCTTCATTTGCTGTGTCAAATTCACTTTTTCCTTCTGTAAGGATTCAATCTGTTCTGGAATAGACTGAATAAGCATATTTGTATCACTTGTCTTTTTAGCAAACTCACCTTTTAATGAATCAAGTTCACGATGAAGTGTGGAAATTTCCTTCAATACCTCCAGCTCGATTACTTTGGATTCGAGCTTTTGAGAAGGTAACTCTTCCTGTCTCTGTGCTGGACTAGCAGCGCCCAATTTCAAAAATACGTCTTCTTGATCTACTTCAGAATAAAAGGAAGGGAAATATAATGTTTCATCAAGCAGCCCTTCTCTGTACTCATAAAAATTATTAGCCCGGAAAACATTCAACAGGTCATCACTTGCCGATGATGTGATGATTGGCTTTTGGAAGGGAATTAATTTATTTACGATTTTCATTAAGTTTTTTCTATTATTAATATAAAGAAAAATCACATCCGGCTCTTGCAGGTTTTTCTCTTCGATAATGCTTTGAATCGTAAAATTATTGGAGATGAAAGGAATGGAAATTTGTTCGTTGCACTCAAAATTATGGATAACACTTCGATTGCCGATTTTGAATAAGTAGATTAACTCATCCATACTGGCATTTTCCGTATGTGATTGTATATCCATGTCACTGAAAATATATTTAACGAGCGTTTTTTGTTCGCTGCCTTTATAGGTTTGTTTATCAATTGTTAACTGATACATTACTGTTTGCCTCCTCTAACTTGTCATAAAGTCCAATCAATATTTCCTTTTCTAGATCCCAATTGTACTTTTGTCTTGCGAGTATAGCGTTTCTGCTAAAGGTATCCCTTTTCTCACGGTTTTGCGCCAGCTCATTTACTGCCCAGGCAATTTCGGCCGGATTGTGGGAATCAATACAGAGACCGATTTCCTCCCCTTCTACGACCTTTTTGATTTCTGGAAAGCTGCAGGCGACTACTGGAACCCCCGCCATCATATATTCAAACAGCTTGTTGGACGATGCAGAATAATGGTTGAAGCACACATTGTTCAAAATCTGGAACCCTACATAAGCATTTGCTGTATAGGAGGGCAGATCTTGCAGCGGAACTTTCGGCAGAAACTTTACTCGTTCCTCGAGCCGCATTTCTCTTACTTTGTGCATGAGCTCTCCCTTTATCTTTCCATCTCCGATTAGTACAACAATTCCTTCCTTGATCAATGGGACAGCTTCAATCAATTTGTCTAAACCACGGCCCGTTTGAATACCTCCTTGGTAAAGGAGAATTTTTTCTTCGTTCCTCAAACCTAACAATTCATGTAAATTTACTATGTTTTCAGTCTCAATTACGGCCTTAAACGGATAATTGTGAACGACATTCGGGTAAAAGCCGTATAACTCCTTGTTGTATTTAGCCCTTGTATGATTTTCAACAATCATCGCATCTGCCTTTTTAATAAAATACTTTTCTAACTGCGCATGCATTCGGCCATAGCCTGTCCGGCTCGTTTGTACTTCATGGGAATCATATACGAGCTTTTTTTGGCTAAACCTGAGTTTTGCACATGCAATCCCTTGCGGAAGCGTATTTAAATCATTAGCATGATAAATATCGTACTTTTTTTGTATCCCCCTTCTAATCATCCGAATGAGGATACAAAGATTGATTACGATTTTTTTCAGTTTCGTTTTGAGTAAAGCAAAACTGATAAGCGAGAGAGCAATTGTTAGCAGCGGCCACAACCATACACAAGCTAACCAGCCAGCGAGCAGCGGCACAGCCAGCCATTTATTTTGCTTTAAGGTACGGATAGCTCCCTGCATCCATATCAAGAGATGAGGGTAACGACGTACTCTCGAAACCGTAAAACGTTCATTAATTCTTTCCACAAAAGGCATTGATTTATTATTTGGATCATGGATACATATCAGGTCTACGTGATATCCTTCTTCAGATAAGGCGGTACATTCACGCATCACGCGTGCATCATTGGTAAAGTGATTCCACACGAACATACAAATTTTCTTTTCCATTTTAATTAACCTTACTGTCAATATTTATCATTTCTTTTTTAGGTTCCAGCTTGCAGACTTTCTGTACTGCTTTTTCATCCTCAATTGCATCCATCAGTGTGCGGATATTCGACTCCCACAGGAAATCCCGGTGAATGACTTTTTGGTTGTTTA
>JAPSKP010000029.1 GCA_031181585.1 Lysinibacillus sp. | reverse complement strand
AGATACTTAAATTTTATCAGAAAGTGTCCTTTTTTGATGCTAAAAAGCATAGCCGCTGGCATTTCACTTTCGTAAAATGCCAACGGCTATTTTTAGTTAGAGGTGGGTTTTGTCCCAGCCTCTTTTTCCTTTTAATCCGTCTGTTTAATATGAGTGTACCCATCAAGTGTAGAGGTCAGATTTCATATTTCTACTCCCATTCCATCCCCGTTCGTTTGATTTGTATGTGAGCATTCGTTTTAATATCCATGTCTTTATAAATCTCTCTCCATTTCACAGCCGTCTTTACTTCCTCTGTCCAGTAATCACTGTATTTCGCACGCACTCTGGCCCCTATTCCAAAAACATCTGACTGCTCACTCTGTAATTTTTCTAAAAGTTTTGATAGAACTTCTTCTAGATAAGTGTTGGCTTCCTTTTCTATTTCCGTAATTTTTTTCTCATTGAGCTTGCCATTGTTAATTTCTTCGTCAATATACGCTTCGATACGGATGTCAACGGCAGCAGATGGGTTACCATTTTGAAGTTCCACCTCTATAGTAGACCGCCTCTTATGTGAGGTTAAAATATAAACCGCTTCATCTAAAGAAACCATAAAAGAGTACCCGCCCTTAGCTTCTCCAAGCAGGGCTAAATACGCACCTATCTCTAAAGGCGTCATACTCCCAACCATTTTTTCCTCATTAAAATAGCTTAACCCACTGACAAAAATGCGGTCATTGCCTACAGGTTTAACAAGTGGCATGATTGCCTCGACCCCTACATCGGAAAGATTAATCCAAAATTTCCCTAAATACTCTTCTGGTAATTTTCCAAATCGAACGGCATTATCTAATGTGTCAGCCAAATATAGGGCAGGTACTGTTTCAATAGGAGGTGCAATTGTTAAGATAGAATGGGCATCGCCCTCGCTGATAATCATCCACGCTGTTCTTCTTACCTCAGAATTACGTCTTAAATAGTCACTAATATCTAGGATTCCTTGCCTTGCCAGATCCTCACTGACTACAATAATCTGCAAATGCCCCAAATATAGTCTTTCAGCGAGCTGCTGCTGCATAGTAGCTAATGCATCTCTCATTGTATGACCATATGCTTCAAGGACCCAGGCTATTTTCTCAGAACCTTCACCCGTACTACCCTCAGGACCCAATTTAATTTTACCTGGTACAGCTATTTGAGCTGTAACTTTATATACTGTATCGCTGACGCTTTCAGGAGCTTCACCTTCTAGATGTGTGACTTTAGGTAGTTTACTCATTTCACTAGCATCTCCCAAATCGACGGCTAATCCTAAAATGGTGGCCCGTTCTTCTAATTCATATCGATCCCAGCAAGCGGATAATAAAAATAAGCTTATAAAGACTACAGTGATCATCCCTATTTTTTTCACTCTGCTATCCCCCTTTGTTTACGAATAATGGCCAGGATGAGTAAGCACATAGGATAGATAATCGTTAAAATAAGCCCCCCTAATGTTACTTCCAATACATAGTAATACACCTCGTAAATATCTTTTGGCAATAATGCCACAATAAATACAAAAGGAAACCCCAGGCTTGAAATCAATCGATATTTTGAAGAACGAACTAACTCTGCTACACCGCGAACATATAAAAAATAATACGAAAACAACGTGGTAAACACAGCAAATATCCAGGCAATCAGCAAAATAGCATCGACTCTCGATAATACATCCCCGGGTATTTGCACCATTTGACCGAGGATTAATGTCGGCCATAATAAATGCTTCATTTCTTCAGGGCCAAAGACAGCGAGTGCGATTGTAATTGTCATGATAAAAAAGAGACTGCCGATTACATAACCCCATATCCCGCTTTTTATACACTTTTTAGGATTTTTCATAAAGGGAATCAGCATAGCAATTACCATAAAATTTGAAATGGCTTGTGTGACATTCATTCCTCCACTAAAAAGCATGCCAATAGAGACGTCGTGCCCCGTAATAGGAAACAAATGATAAAAGGTAATATTCTTGATAGATGGTAATAATATAATTAATAACGGGATAATGATAAAAGGCAGGTAAAAAAAATGAATATATACGAATGTTGAAACACTCAAAAAACTGATCGAAGCACATAAGAAAATCATAAAAAATATAGATATAGAAATAGGCGTATCAGGGAGCAGCGATCCCACGATTACCTCTGCAAAATGCCGAGTCTCCACTCCCATCAAGATGAGAAAAAAGAGGATAATGACAATACTAAAAAAATTGCCAAGTTTTTTTCCTAAAATCTTTTGATTATAGCCGATCAGTGTCTGTTTAGGAAACCGCCTGCCTAGTAAGGTAATAGCCAGTATGCCAAGCCCTCCCATCAAGACTCCGAGCACGCTTGAAAGGGGAGCAGCTGTCCCTACTTTTTCAGTCACAAAATTAGGAATGCCTAATAGAGATACACCTATCATTGTGCTTATTATCGTTACTGCAAGTTGAACGGGTGTCACTACATCGCTAGATTTCATCATTACTTCCCCCCGTCTTATCTTGCCTTCTTTTAACCCGCTTCACATTTTGAGGCTGAAGGTGATCAGGCCTTCCTTTTGTCCACTGAATAGGAAAACGCAGAAAAGAGTCTTTTAACTCTTGATAATTTCCCGGAGAAAAAGGCGTCATATACGGAACACCAAATGAGCGGAGCGCTAACATATGGTTTAACACAAGCATAATACCGACTGCTAATCCTAAAAGTCCAAACATACCCGCTAAAATAATGAGCACAAAACGTAACACACGAAATGCCGTGGCTACATTATAAGACGGAGTGGCGAATGATCCGATAGTCGACAATGCCATGATGACAACGGTAATCGGGCTGACAAATCCTGCTTGTACGGCTGCTTGTCCTACAACTAATACACCAACGATAGACAATGCTCCACCGACCTGTTGAGGCATTCGTACAGTTGCTTCTCGCAAGATTTCCATAGCAAGTTCCATAATTAATACTTCTATCACTACCGGAAACGGTACACCTTGCCTCCCGCTCGAAGCTGCAACAAGAAAGTTAGCGGGAATGAGCTCTGGGTGAAAAGATAACACTGTTACATAGAAGGAAGAAAACGTCAGTGAAAATACTAAAGCGACTAATCGAATCATTCTTATCGTCGATGTAATAATCCAACGTTCATTATAATCTTCACTTGTTTGATAAAATTGTACAAAAATCGCTGGTACAATCAGTGCAAACGGACTGCCATCGACCAAGATGCTTACTCTTCCCTCTAATAAATTCCCCACTACCTTATCCGGCCTTTCCGAGTTTTGGACTTGCGGGAAAGGTGAGTTTATATCGTCTTGAATGTAATGCTCGATATAACCCGCGTCTAGAATACGATCAATTTCAATCTTATCGATTCTTTGGCGTACCTCTTCTACCAGCTCGGGATTTACAATGTCATCTAAGTAGCAGATTGCTATTTTGGTTTTCGTACGTGTACCAACTTCCTTTTGTTCCATACGGAATTCAGGTACAGGAAGACGATAACGTAATAAGGCAACATTCGTTTGTAATGATTCAATGAACCCATCTCTTGGGCCGCGAACAACTCGCTCTGTTTCCGGTTGTTCAATACTTCGTTTTTCTTGTGTATAAACATCCAATGCCATCGCTTGCTCGATTCCTTCGATAAATATAAGAGCCTTGCCAGCAAGCAGTGATTCCAAACCAGCTGCTAAGTTCTTTACTTTTCCAACAGCTGTATAGTAGAGCACCTCTTCCATAACATATGTTGTGATAGATATATGACCGTTTTTGGGATGCTGTTTATCTTGAAGTTGCTTGATAATATCGCGTTCAATTTTCTCCATGTCAACCAACGATTTTAAACATATAAGAACAGCTGGTATTTCTCCAAAAACTTTAAACCTTTTAAGAAGAAAATCCGCATCTTTCTGTAACAAGGATGTAAATAGGTCCAGATTATATTCTATGCTTGGTGTAAAGTATACCGATTGTGCTTTTTGGATGATTGAACTATTTGGTAAAGAGCTCTTGTTTTCTTTGCTGCCTGCACTCTTTTTAAAAATAGGTGACATATAAACATCCTTTCCTGTTTATCTATACCATTCTTGTTAGTATGGGTTGATACACCCTCACTATTCAAAAATGACAGGAGTAATTTAACCGACGTGCCAATTTCAATAAAAAAAGCTGTCACCTCCTCTCACTTTGTTAGTGAGGCAGGATGACAGCCCTATTACTCTTCTTTTTCATTTTTACGTATCGGTTGAAGCTGCGGCGTCCTTTCAAGTTGTTCAATGAATGAACGGGATTTCAAACGGATACCTGTCTGCTCCTCATAGATAGTCGTGACGATTTTCTTGATAAAATGTTTTGTTTGAGGCTTTAGCTCTAATTTTCCTACCTGGTCAATTGGCACTGTATAAAACATTCGAATCAGCTTTAATTGTGTAGGTGAAAGCCTAATAATATAAGGGTCTAAATGAAAGCAATTATGACATAGGAAGCCGCCTTGCGTAAACGAAAAGGCAAATTCCCCCTCCACTGCTCCACATGATGCACAGCAATGCAGGATTGGCTGCACACCTGTGTACGGCAGCATTTTCCAGTCAACAAACAGCGTAATCGCTTCCGGATCATACCCTTCATCAATAGCTGTTAACGACTGCAGCAGCAGTTCAAAAGCAAATGGTTCCTCCTTGCCTTCCTCCACGAGCCGGTCGATTAATTCAACAATATAGCTGGCATAGGCTGTTGCAATGATATCCGTCTGCAAAGTACGCATTGTATTAAAATGCTCTCCCTGCTGCAGGGTGCCCATTCCGCTCGTACGCTGTACTAAAAACGAACCATGCATAAACGGCTGCGTCACGCCGGCTAACCGGCTTGTTGGTTTCTTCGCTCCTCGTGCCATGCACGCAACCTTACCTGCCTCACGCGTAAGTAATGTAACAATTTTATTTGATTCACCGTATGCTCTTGATTTAAGTACAATACCTTCCCATTTATGCAGCATGCACACCCGTCCTTACTCTCTTATATATTCCTATTATACACGAAAAAACAGGTGGAGCATCTCTTCCATGCTCCACCTGTTACGAGACTCGTAGTAAATATACAGAGTCGTATAATATGATCCTTTCCTATATACACCAATTTCTGTATATAAGAAAGAGCCTTGTACTAATTAATATTCATCTTCACGGAATCCAAAGTCACGGAGGTGCGTTTGCTTATTGCGCCAATCCTTTTGTACCTTTACCCACAGCTCTAAATATACTTTGGAGCCAAGCAGCATTTCAATGTCTTTGCGGGCTTTAATACCGACTTCTTTTAAAAGAGCTCCGCGTTTTCCGATAACAATCCCTTTTTGGGAGTCCCGCTCTACCATGATTGTCGCCTGAACACGGATTTTATCTTGATTCTCTTCATCACGTTTAATTTTGTCTATTACTACTGCGATGGAGTGAGGGATTTCTTCACGTGTTAGATGAAGGACCTTTTCACGAATCAACTCAGAAATGATAAAGCGTTCTGGGTGATCCGTCACTTGATCAGCAGGATAATATTGAGGCCCTTCAGGCAAATACTTTTCAATTGCGCTTAGCAGGTTCTCTACATTATTACCCTGTAATGCGGAAATCGGTACAATCTCAGCAAATGGATATTTATCCTTGTAGGATGCAATAATATCCACCAACTCATCTGGATGTATTTGATCAATTTTATTGATTACAAGGAACACAGGTGTTTTATTACCCTCCAGCATTTCGAGAATAAACTCGTCACCTTTCCCAATCTTTTGTTCCGCATTCACCATGAACATAATAACATCCACTTCACGCAGTGTATTTTTCGCTACCTTCAGCATGAATTCGCCAAGCTTATGCTTTGGCTTATGGATGCCCGGTGTGTCGATAAAAATCATCTGCGAGCCGCTTTGCGTTAATACACCCTGTACTTTATTGCGGGTTGTTTGCGGTTTGTCCGACATAATGGCAATTTTTTGCCCAATTACACGGTTTAAAAATGTCGATTTTCCGACGTTTGGCCGGCCTATAATCGAAATAAAACCCGATTTAAAGCCATTATCGTTTACTTGCTGCATAATCTAAATCCTCCGGTGTGAATGCGCCAGGCAATAGCTCACCCACTGTTGTTTGTTGTACGTCGCCTTTTAAATTTGTTAAATAAACCGGCATATCCGGCTTACAAAATTCTGCCATCACTTGACGGCATGCCCCGCATGGAGAACATGGGCGGTCTGTATCTGCTACGACTGCCAATGCTTTGAATTTTGTTACGCCTTCTGATACCGCTTTAAAAAACGCTGTTCGCTCCGCACAGTTAGTCATACTATACCCGGCGTTTTCAATATTACACCCGTGATATACTGTTCCATTCTCTGCTAACAGTGCTGCACCTACTTGAAACTTGGAATATGGTACATATGCCTTTTCACGTGCAATTTTTGAATCTTGTAGTAATTGTTCCATGTTCATAGGAGAACAACCCCTTTCTTCTCATTTTAAAACCACTTTGGAAAAAATATGAGCATTCCGATTATAACACTCGCTAGAGCAAATACAAGTACAGCCCCTGCTGCAATATCCTTCGCCTGCTTTGCTAGTGGATGAAGTTCTGGGGAGGCGAGATCGACAACGCGTTCAATCGCTGTATTGAGAAGCTCGGCTCCTACTACCAATGCCATAACCAAAACTAAAATAATCCATTCTAGTACAGAAAGACCGGTCACCCAGCCGATGATTAATACCACTACTATACTTGTGTAATGAAAGCGAATATTCTGCTCCCGCATAGCTGTCATAAGACCTTCTGCCGCATAGCCAAATGATCTAATGAACTTGCGAATATCCATTACTCACGAGACAGGCCAAAAGAGCCGAGAATTTCATCTTGTTTGCCGAACATTTCCTTCTCATCCTCTTGTATCATATGGTCATAGCCAAGTAAATGAAGGAATCCGTGAACTGCTAAAAACCCTAGCTCGCGCTCAAAAGAATGTCCATATTCTTCTGCCTGCTCACGCGTACGGTCAGTAGAAATTATGATATCTCCCAATATACGTGGAATATCTTCCCCAACAATTTGGACCTCTCCTTCCCCAAGCTCTTCAAGGGCAAATGAAATGACATCTGTCGGCTGATCCTTATCACGATATTCTCTGTTAATTTCATGGATTGCTTCATTGGTTACGAATGTAACGGAAACCTCTGAACCTTCTTCAATTCCCTCAACCTTTGCAGCATGCTGCAAAAGCTTCTCTACAAGCGCAATATGCTCCTCTTTCACAACGTTTGTTTCATCTAAAAAATCGATATTTAAAATCATAATTCCTCCTGCTTCTCTTTTGGATATTCGATTCGTGAATGGAAAATTCCATTTAGCGTCTCACATAATACATCCTCGATGATTTTTAACTCTTTCAGCGATATATCGCACTCATCAAATTGATCGTCTTGTACTCTATCCTGGATAATGGCTTGGATCAGCTTTTGTATCTTTTCTGCACTTGGCTCCTTCATAGAGCGTACCGCTGCCTCTACACTATCCGCAATGCTGATGATTGCTGCCTCTTTGGTCTGCGGCTTTGGCCCAGGATAGCGGAAATCATTTTCAACCACCTGCTTCCCTTCTTCTTTTGCTTTATGGAAGAAAAATTTCAGCAGGCTTGTCCCATGATGCTGTAAGGCAATATCAATAATCTCCTGGGGCATTTTATGTTTCCGCAGCAGCTCTGCACCATCCGTTGTGTGAGCAATGATGATATCTGCGCTTGATTCTGGTGTCAATGTATCATGAGGATTGGCTCCCATCTGATTTTCAATGAAAAAGGCAGGTCTGCGTGTTTTTCCAACATCATGATAATAGCACCCGACACGGGCCAGTAACCCGTCTGCCCCGATCGCCTCACATGCCGTTTCAGCCAAATTGGCAACCATCACACTATGATGATAGGTACCTGGCGTCTCTGTTAAAATCTTCTTCAACAATGGATGGTTCGGGTTTGAAAGTTCAATCAGCCTCATTGTCGATAAAATACCGAATATTGACTCGAAGAATGGCAGCAGTCCCATAGTCAGTGCACCTGATAGCAAACCTGAGACTACCCCCGCTCCTACATAAAACATAATCTCGGTTAATCCATAATCTGATTGTGTCATTAATAAGTAAAAAGCAATGAACACGAGGTTAATGACTGTTACAATAGCACTTGCACGTAAAATATGCGATCTTTTCTCTACACTTCTCATAAAGAAAAGTGAAGCAAACCCACCAAATAAAATGTACAATGCAATGTCCATCTGTAAAACAGCTGCATAATTTTCCTGGAATATAATACCGGCAGATGATGCAATCAATAGAGTTACTAAAACAGCAACTCGATCATTCGTTAAAAGCCTTATGAGCATTGTGGCCATTGCCGTAGGGAAAATAAACCCTAGTACTACATCAAAATTGTCTGAAACGAGACTAACTAATTTCATAATAAGGATTGCACTCAAATAGACGATTACTGTCACTAGTAAATGGTTACTTTTCTCTTTTAAAGTTCCTTTATAACCGTCAAAAAGGGCGAAAAGAAAGATCATTTGCAGGAAAATGAGAATCACGACGCCTCCAATCGGCTTTAAGGAAGCCTGGCTGTCGATGAGACCAAGCAGTTCAAGCTGCCGATACTTTTCTCTGTCGATAATTTCTCCTTCAAGTACAATGATCTGGCCCTGCAAAATTTTTGTCGGCTCTACTGCATCACGTGCCTGCTGCTTTGCAAGGGCAGTCTTTTCTTCATTCAATGTTTCTGTTTCGACCACCGAATTACGGCCCAATGTAATAGCTGTCGAAAGCAATGAATTAGCAATCGCGGAAGAACGAATCAGTGACTCTATATTCGTACGTGCAGAAGATAGATTTTCTTTTCTTATACTTTCAGCAAGCGATTCTTTCGTAATATCGACTAAAGTATTTTTCGCTTCTTTAAGCTGACCGTCAGAAGCATTAAGCAGTGCCCTTAGTTCATCATCTGTAAGCGACAAAGTATCTTGTTTATCTGTGACATTTTTCAACTTTTCTTTTATTACTTCCAGCTTTTCAGCTTGTGACAATTCCTCCTGCTCGGCTAGTTCTTTCTTTGTTTCGATTGCTAAATCGAACAACAAAGTAAGCAGGCTTGCCTTTTGCTCTGCTATTTCCTGATTAAAATCATATACAGGAGCTATTGCATTTTCAGCATTGGTACGTTCGAGCTCTGTCTTTTCTGTATCTTCCACAGTCTTTGCTGCTCGAATTGTTTCTGGTGCCAAGCTGCCCATCGATATGTCATATGTAACGCCCCGTACGCTGTCCATCATCAACCCAAACTGCAGGAATGCCGTGATGATCAGTACGATTGCTAAGAATGAACGAAAGCCCATTAAGTCCAAAAAACGCTTCAATTGCTTCTCCATTCAGCACCTCCTATTATACCTTCCTCTATTCTACCAATTTCTGCAGGTGATTTCACAAAAAAAAGCAAAACCCTTATAGGATTTTGCTTTTTTATTAGTTATAGCTCCTGATCAGAATACGCTTGAATTACCTTAGCTACTAATGGATGTCTTACTACATCTCCCTGTTCGAGGATCTGGAAATGGATATCCTTTACATATTTCAATGTACGCTCTGCAATAATTAATCCGGATTCTTGATTTTTTGGTAAGTCGATTTGCGTTTTATCGCCAGTAATGACCATCTTTGATCCAAAGCCAAGACGTGTCAAGAACATTTTCATCTGCTGATGAGTCGTGTTCTGTGCCTCATCTAAAATAACAAACGCATCATCCAGTGTACGTCCACGCATATAGGCAAGCGGCGCAATCTCGATTGTTCCACGTTCAATAAGGCGTTGCGTCTGCTCCATTCCATAAATATCATGAAGTGCATCATAGAGCGGGCGTAAATAAGGGTCTACCTTTTCCTTTAAATCACCTGGCAGGAAGCCAAGTGATTCTCCTGCTTCCACTGCAGGACGCGTTAGAATAATCCGCTTTACATGTCCATTTTTTAGTGCCTGTGTTGCCATGATAACCGCCAAATATGTTTTCCCTGTTCCCGCAGGGCCAATACCGAAAACAAGATCCTTATGCCGAATGGCTTTAATATACTCGCGCTGACCGATTGTTTTGGCACGGATCACCTTACCTTTCGCGTTCCGTGCTACCTCTTCATCATAAAGCTCCGCAAAGTACTCAATTGTTCCTTTACCAGCCATTTCAATAGCTGTCGCCACATCTCTCTGATCAATATTAATACCTTTCCGGATTACTTGCAATAAACCATGCAGCACGGCAGTAGCACAATCTTTTTTATCATCATCTTCACCAACGATTTGGATAAGCCCTCCTCGTGTGATGATTTGTACGTTAAAAGTTTCTTCAATTAATTTTACGTTTCCATCCGACATCCCAAGCAGCATCACTGCTTCATTTGGATTATCGACTAAAAGTTCCGACATTTTCTCTGACATAAATCATTCTCCTTGATAAATAGGGTGTGGTGTTGCGATATTTTCATTTACCAAAAAAAGGACTTGCCCCTTTACTGTATCATTATCAAATGTAACCTGTAAAATTTTTTCCGATTTGATCGTTGTTTTAGGAGGAAGACTCTGCAATATCTTTTTATGAAGCAGTGGACGAATAATCGTATCTAAATCCTCTTCACTTAATACGTGTTCCTGCTTTTTATAGCCTTGCTCTTTTACAATGCGAACATAGTTTTTCATCCACCCGGGAAGGGGCATTTCATCAATGTACATTTCTTCCTGATTGTTTGTTAGCTTCCAAGCAGATTCAGTCGGCGTATAATAGGTGGTCTTTCGATCCAATGTAAAGGCCGTCTCAAGCCAGTAATCCGCATACACCTCTCCCTCGGCTCCAATGACGAGTTGTTCTTCTCCTGCTTCCAAAATACCTGATACAAGAGCATCTCCTTTATAGACTGTTGTATTGGCATCTACCAGCCTGACGCCGCTTGTTAAGAAGTAATGGGTGATGACACCGCTATTACTTGCAATCAAATGCATAGGTTCGTCCGACTTTTTTTTCACTTCTGTTTTCGGTGCCAGCTGAAGAGAAATGGTAATATTTCCGCCGCTTTTCATAAAGTGAACCCATGACAGCTCCGGAAACTTTGCCATCAACTGCTGACGAATTTCATAATCGGTAGGCAGTGATTGCTTCACTAAAGGAATTGCTACACCTATTTCTCTGTCAATAAACTGCTCTGCCTTTTGTGCTAACTCCGGTGTAGCCCCTGTTACATGAATACGCCAAATAAACTGCGTACATATTATGGGTATTGCAATTAATAATAGTATACCCACAATTGTCTTTAATGTAATTTGAAGAACGGAATCAAGATCTTCATATTGAAGTTTGAGGCTGGCGCCGGCAAATCGCCTCGCACGGCGCAAAGCTGGCAGGTTGTCTCTCGTTATTTCAAATGACACCTCATTATTCGAAAAACGAACTTGTCTCATGACGATGCGCTCTTTATGTAAATGGTGAAATAAACGATCTGCCCGTGGCCCTTGTTTAAGCGACACAATCACTTTTCGGCGGTCCATTACATCACATGCTCTTCTATCTTAATTTTGTTGATCATTTCAGCACTCAATAAAAAGCCGCCCTCCGTCAAATACTGGACGAGTATCCCTTCCCCTTCAATTGTCAGCTGAAACTTCCCTAAAGAACAGCTGAATATATCGGACGCTACCTGCCGCACTTCATATAGCCCATTCCAGCGAATCTGGCGGAATTGAATCCATTCCAGCACGTCATCTAATTGCATAAATGATTTCAAAAAAAGCCCCCTTTCTTACAGTGTATGCAAAAAAGGGGGCATGTATTATTTACGTTGCTTCGCTTTTGGCGGTCCTAATATTTCAGAGGTAATCACTGCCTGCACTAGCTGCTCCCTCGTGCTTGGCACGATCACAGGGGATTTTGTTTTCTGCCTTTGTATAATCGGTCTTGAAGCACCCAGCTCAGGACGAGTCGATTTGCGTTCCCCTCGGGTTACTTCCATGGCAGGCTTCAAAACGGGTTCCTCGATTATTTTACGGTCATTTTGAGTCGGCTCTGTCTTTTCGTTTAATTGCCCAAAAACTTCCTTTGCAAAATCATCGAGTGAACGTACTTTCGGTCTTTCCCGACGCTGTTCTTCCCTTGTATTTTCCTGAGGGACCTGCCTACTGCTAAACGGCGGCATTTGCTTCGTCTCTTTTTGCTTTGTCTTATCTTTTGTAAATAACGTACTGAGCAGAAACATGACGATCATAATGATTAATCCTTCCATTTAGCGATCCCCCCTTCCTCGATTATTTTTCGCCTTTTTCCGGTTTATTCTCTTGTGATACTTTTGCTATAGAATCACGCATAGATGTATCCGCCTGAATGTTTTGATAGTTCATATAATCCATAATACCAAAGTTCCCGCTGCGTAATGCTTCAGCCATCGCCATTGGAACTTCTGCTTCGGCTTCTACTACTTTTGCCTTCATTTCCTGAACTTTTGCAACCATTTCCTGCTCGCTTGCTACAGCCATGGCACGACGTTCTTCGGCTTTTGCCTGGGCAATATTTTTATCAGCCTGGGCCTGCTCGATTTGAAGCTCTGCTCCGATATTTTTACCGATATCTACGTCCGCTATATCAATGGATAGGATTTCAAATGCTGTACCTGAGTCCAAGCCTTTTGAAAGGACTGTCTGAGAAATCATGTCCGGGTTTTCCAGCACTTTAGAATGAGATTCAGATGAACCGATTGTTGATACAATACCCTCGCCAACACGGGCAATGATCGTATCTTCGCCGGCTCCACCGACTAAACGATCCAGGTTTGCACGTACTGTAATACGGGCTTTTGCCTTTACTTCAATCCCGTTCATTGCTACACCCGCAATAAATGGTGTTTCAATTACCTTTGGATTTACCGACATTTGTACAGCCTCTAGTACATCACGACCCGCTAAGTCGATAGCCGCACAGCGTTCAAATGTCAATTCGATATTCGCACGGTGTGCTGCTATTAAGGCATTAATTACGCGGTCTACATTACCACCAGCCAAGTAGTGGGACTCCAATTGATTAATCGATACATCAAGGCCTGCCTTATGAGCCTTAATCAATGGGTTGACAATACGTGACGGGATAACACGGCGCAGTCGCATCCCAATCAATGTAAAGATGCTTACACGAACACCTGCTGCTAGGGCACTAATCCATAGTGCAACCGGTACAAGTGTAAAGAATACCGCTAGGACGATGAATGCGCCTACGATCATGGCAATTAAGCCGATTGTTGCTCCATCAATAATCATTATCTATTCCTCCATTTTCTTAAAAATTTCTCTCACGACAATGCGCGAGCCTTCTACCTTAATTACTTCCACCTGACTACCTTTGTTAATAAAGCTTCCTTCAGACACTGCATCTATTCGTTCATTCCCTAAAAGGATGACACCTGCCGGACGAAGCGGTGTTGCTGCCTCTCCTGTCCGTCCAATTAATTCGACGCGATTGGTATTGGAAACATACCCTTCCTCTGTCGTGGTGGCATCCCTTAGCACAAGCTTATTGAATATATGCATCTTCTTCCCAAAGAACTTCATAAGAATCACCATTCCTATAACTGCAATAAACATTGCAATAATGATTGAATATGCCATATGTGTTACACTAGCACCTGCAAATAACAAACTAAGGATGATTAACGCACCTCCTAGTATGCCGACTATACCTCCAGGAACAAAGAATTCCAATATGACAAAAATAACGCCGATAACAAACATTAAGATCGACTCATATCCTGCAAAGCCAGCAATTGTATGACCAAAGAAGAAAAGACCAAATGCAGCTAATGACATCGTACCTGGCACCCCAAATCCCGGTGAATACAGCTCTGCTACTAATCCGAGACTGGCTATGGATAAAAGAATAGGAACAACGATTGGGTTGGTCACAATACGAGCAATATTTTCAGCAAGCGTCGGTTCGAGATCTACTACCTCTGCACCTTTTAACCCTGCCTTATTCAGCACTTCCTCCAGGGAATTTGCCGTCCCTTCGGAATATTCTACCTTAAGAGCTTCATCCGCTGTGAGCGTTAAAAATTCGCCGACCGGGGCACGGAATTTTTTTAAATCCATTGATTTATCCGCCATGGCCAGTGCATAACGCGGTTCTCTGCCAGAAGAAACGGCTGCAGCTTCCATTGCTGCCAACCAAGCACTTTCCGCTTTTTGCTCGGCTGTATTACCCTCGCCGTCAATAATCCCCGCAGCACCGAATGTTGCATTTTTCGTCATATAAATTTCATCTGCATGCAGTGCAATAAAGGCTCCTGCCGAGTGAGCTTTAGAGTTGATATACGCGATGACTTTTATCTCGTCATCTACGGCATCCAGCAGCTTACCAATTTCTTCAGCTGCATCAACAAAGCCGCCCGGAGTATGTATATCAAGCACGATTGCTTCGGCATTTTGCTCTGTTGCCTCCTTAATCGCCCGCTCTAAAAATGAAAACAAGCCCTTTTCTACGTTTTTCTCTACCGGGACATGAAAAACTTTTGCCGAATCCGCATAAATAGTTGGAATGAGGAGCACAAATGAAAGCGTCATCAATAAAAGCCACGCGAAAATTCTTCTTTGCTTCATCCAATTCCTCCTTTCTTTTTAGTGATCCTATCTGTTATACGATTGAAATCGCATTTTGTTTCATTTTATTTTATTTTCTTTCAATTTTATTATGTATGTCCTTATTTCTTTATTAAATAACTCAATTTCTCTTCAATTTGCTTTGATTCACCTAAAGGTTTTTACCAACTCTTCCTACTACAAGTATTGCCGACCTATAAAAAACTATCGAGAAAGTGAAAAAAGCGTGGATGTTCCTAGCGTGTATTTTTTCATATTGGACTGTTTTATTACATAACAAACACATACTTTATCAAGTACTATCTCTCTCTATAATCCAGGTGCCTTTATCATAACATGAACTCCTTCAATATATGACAAATTGGCTTTGCACACTATTTTCTCTGGAAATACAAATACCCCGAAGCTCACAAGTAGCTTCAGGGTATATCATTTGTCTGCTCAGTTAAATCTCGAATTGCGTGTTATGAACGTAGGGATTTTACCGGGAAAATTACCACTTACGTTTACGTGCAGCTTCTGATTTCTTTTTACGTTTTACGCTAGGTTTTTCGTAGAACTCGCGCTTTCTAACTTCTTGAATTGTACCACTTTTAGATACAGTACGTTTGAAGCGGCGAAGAGCATCTTCAAGCGATTCGTTTTTGCGAACGACAGTTTTTGACATCTCTCTTTCCCTCCCTCCGAACACACGTCAATACTCATTAACATCATAAGTTAATGTGTACTAAAGAATTATAACGCATCATTTTAGATTAGTCAACAAAAACTATTATAATTAATAGTCAGATTGAGAAGTTAATCCTTCCATAATAGCAACACCTGAACTTGCGCCAATGCGAGTTGCTCCATTTTCGATCATCTTCTTCATATCTTCCAAATTACGCACACCGCCGGAAGCTTTTACGCCTAGATCCGGGCCAACTGTTTTACGCATTAAAGCGATATCTTCAGCAGTTGCACCACCCGTTGAGAATCCAGTTGATGTCTTAACAAAATCGGCACCAGCTTCGACTGATAATTGACAAGCCTTCACCTTTTCTTCCTCTGTTAGTAAGCATGTCTCAATGATAACTTTTACTAATGTACCGTTTGCCGCCTCGACTACTGCCTTAATATCATCTCGGACAACATCAAATTCACCATTTTTTAATGCGCCGATATTGATAACCATATCAATTTCACCCGCGCCGTTAGCAATAGCATCTTTTGTTTCAAATGCTTTTACAGCGGAAGTAGACGCACCTAACGGGAAACCGATTACTGTACAAACTTTTACTTCTGTACCAGCCAATAGTTCTGCGCTGTATTTCACCCATGTAGGATTTACACACACAGAAGCAAATACATACTTCTTCGCTTCTTCACATAATTTTTCGATTTGTGGACGAGTAGTGTCCGCCTTTAATAGCGTGTGGTCAATCATTGCAGCATAATTTTGCGTCATGGTCAATTGCTCCTTTTTATCTGTTAGTTGTACGTACAACTATATCATAACACCAAATAAGAAATACATAAAATAGACAGACTAGTCTATCATTTTTTTATTTTTCCTATTTATTCCACCCAAAAAGCCGCTTCCCCGTTCATTAGAGGAGGCGGCTTTTTCGATAGGGTTAGGCTTCTACAGCATCCAGTACACGGACAAATTGTCCTTCATTATACGGATAACCCGCTTTTGTAATTTTCACCTTTACTAGCTTGCCGACCATGTCTTCACTCGCTTCAAACACCACTTTCAGGTAGTTTGCAGTGTAGCCGACATACAAGTTTTCGTTGTTCGAATCTTTAAAGCGCTCTTCTGGAATTACTTCCAGTACTTCACCTTCAAATCGGGAAGCGTATTCTTTTGCTAATTGATCATTTAAGGCAATTAAACGATGAACACGTTCATTTTTGATTTCCTCATCCACTTGGTCTTCCATACGAGCAGCTGGTGTGCCTGTCCGTTTAGAGAATGGGAACACATGTAATTCTGAAAATTTGTGGTCACGGATAAAATTATACGTTTCCATAAACTCTTCTTCTGTTTCTCCTGGGAACCCGACGATCACATCAGATGTTACTGCTAAATCCGGCAATGCTTTTTCCAACTTACGCAGACGCTCGGAGAAGAAGTCCATTGTATATTTACGGCGCATACGCTTCAATACCGTATCAGAGCCCGATTGAATGGGAATATGCAGATGGTTTACAACAATATTTGAGTTTTGCAGTACATCAATCACTTCGTCGGTTAATTGCGACGCTTCAATCGAAGAGATACGTAAACGTTTTAACCCTTTTACCTGTGCTTCTAAATCACGTAGAAGCTGTGCCAAGTTATAATCTTTGAAGTCTTGGCCGTATCCTCCTGTATGAATACCTGTCAGAACAATTTCAAGATATCCTGCATCGACTAATTGCTGGGCTTGACGGATCACTTCTTGCGGGTCACGAGAACGCATTAAGCCGCGCGCCCATGGAATGATGCAAAACGTACAGAAGTTATTGCAGCCTTCCTGAATTTTCAGTGATGCACGTGTACGGTCTGTAAAAGCTGGAACGTCCAATTCTTCATAGACACGGTTTTTCATAATGTTGCGAACTGCGTTAATTGGCTGACGCTCTTCGCGGTATTGATCAATTAGACCGAGCATTTTATGGCGGTCCTGTGTTCCCACAACGATGTCAACACCTGGGATTGCCATAATTTCTGCTGGCGAAGTTTGCGCGTAGCACCCTGTTACACAAATAACCGCATCCGGATTTTGCCGGATTGCGCGGCGGATAACTTGTCGGGATTTTTTATCCCCTGTATTTGTTACTGTACATGTATTGATTACATAAACATCAGCTTGTTGTTCAAACTCGTTACGGTCATAGCCCTGCTCTTTGAATAATTGCCAAATCGCTTCTGTTTCGTAATGGTTTACTTTACAACCTAATGTGTGAAAAGCCACTGTTGACAAGGCCCCTACACCTCTTTCATTCAAATTCATAGGAAATTGCAGATAATGCATATAACGGTGCTGTTTCTGCCCGTAAAATGCGCGGTCCGAGCGACATAATTTGTGCGCCTGCTGCTACAAGCGCCTCCGCTTCCTTGCGTGAGATACCGCCTTCCGGACCAAAAATACATAAAATTGATTTCGATTCATTATCATACACTTTTTTTAGCTGATCCGCAAACCTTGTGCGTTTTTCGGCCTTTGCATCTTCCTCGTCCGCTATGAATACAGCGTCATATTCCGGCACTATGGCGAGCAGCTGTTTAAAGGAAATAGGCATCCTTATATCAGGTACCTGTGTGCGATGTGATTGTTCAGCCGCTTCTTGGGCAATTTTCTGGAGCCGTTCTTGGTTTTTACGGCCCTTTTTCTCATCCCATTTGACAATGGAGCGCTCTGCTGCAAAAGGGACACAGGCATACATCCCTAACTCCGTCCCTTTTTGCGTAATCAGCTCCAATTTATCACCTTTAGGCAGTCCGCAGGCAATGGTTACTTTCACTGGCATTTCTGGAGAAGGAATTATACGCCCAGTCGGCTTTACAGAAACTTCTGCACCAATCTCTACAATTTCACATACATGAGCGGTTCCTTCTGAAACAACGATGATTTCCTCGCCTGCTGTCATCCGCATTACTTTTCCGATATGCCGAGCACTATCACCAATAAGGACGAATACTCCCTCTTCGCTTGCCGGTCCGTCCACAAAATAACGTTGCATGTTGTTCTTCCTCCTTCGTTCTAATGAAAAAGTAGACAAAGCCAAATGACCCTGTCTACTAGCTTTCACTGCATGTTTTACTGTGGACGGCGTGCAATAATGGCTACCCAGTCTTCCATCATTAATACTTCTTCGATGGTAAAGCCTGAGTTTTCAAGGGCTTCCTTCACTTCATCCTTCTTTGCACCGATGATGCCGCTTGTTACATAAACCCCGCCTGGTTTTACAATGGAATAGGCATCATCTGTAAACGTCACAATGATTTCCGCTAAAATATTCGCTACAACGACATCAGCCGGCTCCTTGACTGTATCAAGCAGGTTGCCGTGGAATACTTGCACAACATCATCTACTTTGTTTAGTTCTACATTTTCACGTGCAGCAGTTACAGCTACTTCATCTAAATCCAGCGCATGGACTTTTTCAGCTCCAAGCATCGCTGCACCAATAGATAACACACCAGAACCTGTTCCAACATCAATGACCGTATCATTTTTGCTAACTACATTTTCAAGCGCCTGTAAACACATAACTGTCGTCGGGTGCGTTCCTGTTCCGAAAGCCATCCCCGGATCCAACTCAATGATCAGCTCATCTGTGCTGACAGGTTTATATTCTTCCCAAGTAGGCACAATCGTGAACCGCTCAGAAATTTTTACAGGGTGATAGTATTGCTTCCAAGCCGTTGCCCAATCCTCCTCGTCCACTTCACATAGCGTCAGGATATTTTCACCGATGTTAATATCGAAATTTACAAGGTTTGCAATTGCAAGTTTAATTTCCTCTACCGTTTCCGCCAAAAAGCTCGTTGCGGATAAATACGCTTTAACTACAACCCCATTTTTCGGGAAATCCTCTGGGTTTAATGCGTAAATTTCTCCGAACTGATCAATTCGTTCTTTTGTCAATTCCTTTGAATCTTCTATGACAACACCGCTAGCGCCTGCCTCATGTAAGATATTTGATACAGCTTCAACGGCTTCATTTGTTGTCAGAATCGATAATTCCGTCCATTTCACTTGCAACTCTCTCCTTTATGATTCACCTTTAAAGGTCTTTTTGATTTTATCGAATAGCGAGCTTCCCTGCTCTTCCGGGATATCACCGCTCAGCTCTGCGAAATCACGCAACAGCTGCTTTTGCTTTTCTGTCAGCTTTGTTGGCGTTACGACTTTCACGATTACATATTGATGACCCATTCCATAACCATGGACATTTTTTACCCCTTTGTCCTTGATACGGAACTGAGCACCTGATTGTGTACCGGCAGGAATTTTTAATTTCACTTTGCCATGCACAGTCGGAACTTCGATTTCGTCCCCAAGAGCAGCTTGTGGGAATGTTAGCTTCAGCTCATAGTAGATATCGTCCCCATCACGCTCAAACAGCTCATGATTACGGACGCTAAATACAATATAAAGATCCCCGGCTGGACCGCCATTAATGCCCGGCTCGCCTTGGCCGCTCACACGCAATTGCTGGCCGTCATCCACACCTGCTGGGATGTTGATTTTAATTTTCTTTGTTTTTTGTACTTTTCCGGCACCGCGGCATGTTGTACATTTGTCCACAATGATTTTACCAGCGCCGCGGCATGATGGACATGTGCGACGGTTCATCATACGGCCAAATGGAGTATCGACTGCCTGATTGATTTCACCGGCTCCCTTACAGTGTGAACATGTTTCAGGAGTCGTGCCTGGTTTTGCACCTGTTCCGTTACATGTCTCACAATCTTCCTCTTTCGGAATTTCGATTTCTGTTTCTTTCCCAAAAATCGCTTCTTCAAAATCAACCGTCATACGGAATTGCAAATCGTCCCCTTTACGAGGTGCATTTGGATCTTGTCTGCGGCCGCCTCCAAAGAATGAAGAGAAAATATCTTCAAATCCGCCAAAACCTCCGCCGTTGAAACCTCCGCCGCCAAAGCCGGCTTGCGGGTCTTCATGTCCAAACTGATCATAGCGAGCACGCTTTTGTTCGTCGGCTAGTACTTCATACGCTTCAGCAATTTCTTTGAATTTTTCATCGGCGCCTGGCTCTTTATTAATATCTGGGTGGTATTGCTTTGATAGTTTACGGTATGCTTTTTTAATTTCATCTTTACTTGCGCCTTTTGACAGGCCAAGCACTTCATAATAATCGCGCTTACTCATCGTTCACTCTCCGCTCTTTTTACATAACGTATATTTTAACATGTTAAAAAAATGATGTATATGCAAAGTACCTTTACTATATGAAATTTTATCCTAACATTGAAAAAGTCAAAGCCGGCATTTCGGTCTTTGACTTTTTCACACTTACTTTATTATAGGATTACTTGTCATCCTTAACTTCTTCAAAGTCAGCATCAACAATGCCGTCGTCTTTCTTGCCAGCATCAGCACCTGCATCGCCTTGTGCTGCTTGTGCAGCGGCTGCAGCTTGCTCATACACTTTCATAACAAGCGGTTGCAGGATGCCTTCTAATTTTTCTTTTGCAGACTTGATAACTTCGATTTCGCCAGCTTCTAACGCTTTTTTCAGCTCATCACGTGCATCTTCTACAGATTTCTTTTCGTCCTCTGTAATTTGCTCACCTAAGTCTGTGATTGTTTTATCTACTTGGAATACTAATTGGTCAGCCTCGTTGCGAACCTCAGCTTCCTCTTTACGTTTTGCATCTGCTTCAGCGTTTGCTTCCGCATCTTTCACCATACGCTCGATTTCCTCTTCTGATAAACCTGAGTCAGATTGGATCACGATTGTTTGTTCTTTGTTTGTACCAAGGTCTTTTGCCTTAACAGATACAATGCCGTTTTTGTCAATATCGAATGTTACTTCGATTTGTGGTACACCACGTGGTGCTGGTGGAATATCTGATAATTGGAAGCGGCCTAATGTTTTATTGTCTGCTGCCATTGGACGCTCACCTTGTAATACGTGAATGTCTACTGCTGGCTGATTATCAGCAGCTGTTGAGAATACTTGTGATTTTGATGTTGGAATTGTTGTGTTACGGTCGATTAATTTCGTGAACACGCCTCCCATTGTTTCAATACCAAGTGAAAGTGGTGTTACGTCAAGAAGGACGATATCCTGTACATCACCTGTTAATACGCCACCTTGAACAGCAGCACCCATAGCTACTACTTCATCAGGGTTTACCCCTTTATGCGGCTCATGACCTGTTTCTTTTTTAATTGCTTCCACTACTGCTGGAATACGAGTAGAACCACCAACTAAGATTACTTTGTCTAATTCAGAAGCCGCTAGACCAGCATCTGATAAAGCTTGACGAGTTGGTACAATTGTACGCTCTACAAGATCACGAGTTAAGTCGTCGAATTTCGCACGTGTTAATGTTACTTCCAAGTGAAGCGGGCCTTCTGCACCAGCAGTGATGAATGGCAATGAAATTTGTGTTGATGTTACACCTGATAAATCTTTTTTCGCTTTTTCAGCTGCATCTTTTAAACGCTGCATCGCCATTTTATCTTTTGATAAATCGATACCGTTTTCTTTTTTGAATTCCGCTACTAGGAAATCAATGATTTTTTGGTCGAAGTCATCTCCACCAAGTTTGTTGTCACCCGCAGTCGCTAATACTTCGAATACTCCGTCACCCAGTTCAAGAATGGAAACGTCGAATGTACCGCCGCCAAGGTCGAATACAAGGATTTTTTGATCTTGGTCTTGTTTATCTAAGCCGTAAGCTAAAGCTGCAGCAGTTGGTTCGTTAATAATACGCTCTACTTCTAAACCAGCAATTTTACCAGCGTCTTTTGTTGCTTGGCGCTGTGCATCGTTGAAGTATGCTGGAACTGTAATAACTGCTTTTGTCACCTTTTCACCAAGGTAATCTTCAGCATAGCCTTTTAAATATTGAAGGATCATCGCTGATACTTCTTGTGGTGTATATTCTTTGTCTTCTGCCTTAACTTTTTCAGCAGTACCCATTTTTGATTTAACAGAAATAATTGTATTTGGGTTTGTAACAGATTGACGTTTCGCTACTTCCCCAACTTGTTTTTCTCCATTTTTGAATGCAACAACTGATGGCGTTGTGCGATTACCTTCTGGGTTTGGAATTACTTTTGGTTCGCCGCCTTCTAATACAGCGACACAAGAGTTTGTTGTACCTAAGTCAATACCGATAATTTTACTCATACTAAGTTTGCCTCCTAATAGTTACACACACAATTGGTGTTCATTTTATAAAGTTAACTGAATGTTCTGGCCTTTACCCCGGATCCTTTCTCCAGGACAAAGCCCAATTTATCACTCGTTCACTGATACCATGGCAGGCCGCAATACGCGGTCCTTTAACTTATACCCTTTTTGCAGTTCACGAAGAACGATTCCGCTCTCTTTTTCTGCATCCTGTTCCTGCATAACAGCTTGGTGCACATTTGGATCGAAAGCTTCTCCTTCAGCGGCAATAGCCTCAAGTCCTTCACGTCCAGCAGCATCCAGGAATTGACGATATACCATCTCTACACCTTTGTATAAAGAATTCGCATCATCAGATGTTACTTCTACCTGTAGAGCACGCTCTAAATTGTCAAGCACCGGCAGCAGGTCTGTCAGCAGGCTTTGTGCACGGAATTTTTCCGCTGACTCGCGCTCCAGCTTATGACGGCGCAGGATATTATCGTAGTCCGCACGCAGGCGCAAATAACGATTTTCCTCTTCTTCCAAGTTTGCTGTCAATTCAGCGATCTTCTGCTCTTTTTCATCTACTGCAGTTTCCTCAGCTGCTTCTTCTACATTTTCCATTGGCTGTTCAGCAGCTTCCACTGCCTCTTCAGCTGATGCTTGTTGCTTCAATTCTTCTTTTGTTTCGTTGTTGTCTGTCGAATTAGACACGTCATATCCTCCTTAGAGTCAGTCATTACGGTGGGATAAAGCGTTTGATAACCCGCGGCGCATCAAATCCATAATTGTCACCACACGCTGATAATCCATACGTGTCGGACCAATGATGGCGATTGAGCCATGTTCATCCCCTGCTCCAAATGAAGCTGTAATAACGCTGCAATTTTCTATAGCTAAGTGGTTGTTTTCTGAACCAATCCGGATCTGAATGCCTGTATCTATCGGCTTAAATAAGCTCTGTACTTGGCTATCCTTATCCATCAGTTCCATAAACAAGCGGACCTTGTTTAAATCATGGAACTCTGGCTGGTTGAGCATATTCGTCTTACCTGCATAATAGACTTTACCTTCCTTTTGGCCGCTTGTTACCTGCATCAGTGAATGAATCACTGCATCCGCTGTATGAATATGCTGTTTCAATACAGAAAGTGCTTCAAGCTCAAGTTTGAAATGAAGGTCCTGCAGCGAAACGCCAAGCAAACGGTCATTTAAAATATTGACCATTTTTTCAATATCTGAAGGATTAAAGCCTTCCGGTAATGTGAACACACGATTTTCAACATGCCCGTTGTCCGTCACGATGATAGCCACTGCACTCTCTTCCGAAAGCGGGACAATCTGAAATCTTTTCACTTTATGACGTTGTACATCAGGCCCAAGCAATACCGTTGTATAGGTCGTCAGCTCAGACAAAATATTCGCCGACTCCTTAATGAGCTGCTCTGCCTCGACAATTTGGCGTTTAAAGACAGATTGTATTTGGCTCACTTCATCTGCTGACATGATTTGTGGCTGCAATAAATGATCCACATAAAAACGATACCCTTTTTCAGAAGGTACTCGTCCAGAGGAAGTATGAGTTTTTTCTAAAAAACCTAACTCCTCCAGATCCGCCATTTCATTGCGGATTGTTGCGGGACTAAATGTAATCCAGTCTTTTTTGGAAATTTGGCGAGACCCAACAGGCTGGGCAGACGACACGAAATCATCAACGATTACTTGTAAAATTTGTAACTGCCGATTTGTTAACATGCTCATCACCTCTGTTAGCACTCATCGAATACGAGTGCTAATACTATATAATAAATTAACAAATCCCTGTTTTTCTGTCAACGAAATCGTTTACTCTTCAAGTAAAAATTGTTGAAAAACCTCGTTTCCAACAAATCTCCCTTTGCGTGTTAGCCTGATTCCCTTCTCATCACTCTCTAAAAGTCCTTTGAGTTTGAGCTCCTCTATTACAGTACGATACTTCGTCCAAATGGTTTCATTGAATTTCTCTTCAAAGACGGCGGCTCCTACACCCTCTACTTTACGAAGCCCTAAAAACATTTGCTCTTCCAGCCGTTCTAACAGGGATACTTCATGCTCATGGATAATTGGCAACTGACCCGATTCAACTGCTTCAATATATTTTTTGATCGGGCCGTGATTAGAATACCTTACTCCATCAACATAACCGTGTGCCCCGGCTCCAAAACCTGCATATTCATCATTGTCCCAGTAAATTTTATTATGAATAGAAGCAAATCCTGGTTTGGCAAAATTACTAATCTCATATTGATCAAGACCACGGGCCTCCATTTCGTTCATCAATACATCATACATATCCGCTTCCAGGTCTTCAGTTGGCAAAGCAAGACGCCCCTTGGCATATTGTATATAGAAAATTGTTTTTGGCTCTACAATGAGCGAGTATGCTGAATAATGAGGCAGCTTAAGATCGAGTGCTAACCGTAATGTTTCCTCCCATTGTTCCATTGTCTGGTGAGGAAGACCGTACATTAGGTCAATACTTATGTTGGTAAAGCCGACCTTTTTTGCTAATGCAATCGTTTCATATACGTGCTCATTGGAATGCGTTCGTCCTATTTTCTGCAGCAAGCCCTGATCGAATGATTGAACGCCCATGCTCAATCTATTGACTCCGCCTGCTAGTAAGGCTGATAGCTTTTCTTCAGAAAGTTCATCGGGATTTGCTTCTGAGCTGAATTCCATAACATGCTCCATCGGGATATGTGTACGAACCAGCTCTAGTAGACGTGTAATTTGTCCTGCCGATAAAGCTGTTGGCGTCCCACCGCCTAAGAAAATTGTCTCGATATGCGAAAATGCTTCTGGCTTTCTGCTTACAGCCATCTCCATTTCTCTTCCTACAGCTTCTATATACTCATCAACAGGCTGATTTTTAAAGAAGACTTTATTGAAATCGCAGTAATTACATATTTGATGACAAAAAGGGATATGAATATACACTCCTCGCGCCATACAATCACTTCCCTCATTTTTACTTTGTTCCTTTTCATTGTACCTATTCAGAGATAAAATACAATTTTCATGCAAAAAAAACGTATTCGCTGCTTTGCGAATACGGAAAATGTGTAATATTTAGGCTGTAAAAATCGGTTGTTCTTTATTCATTAACATTACTAGATCAATTGCATTCATATTTCGCAGCTTTCCAGAGAAATGAACAGCTTCATCTCTAGAATGGAATGGAAACGCATCCAATTCCTTTGTCACCTCAAATTTTCCATCAATCAATTGCATTAAATATAAACGAACAGTTGGGCAGCAAGTTTTTGTATAATTCAAGTTTTCACCTGCTACTAATATGCCTACATTTTCCGAAGTTGGGCTAACAATTGTATCCAATGTTGCCAATTCATCCATTTTGAACCACTCTGGTACATTAATTTCGATCTGCTTTGTCATTACATCATCTCCCTAAAATAAATTAGCAGCTATTATGGCCAGTGCTCATCCACGCCCTAGTTGTGACATTGATATCCTAATACCAAAAACAAAAAACCTAAATTTTGACATTACCTCTAATGAACGCAACATATGTACTAACAGCCATTTAAATCGGAAAGCTTTTAGCACTATTTCTCTTTATAACTTAATATTACTATTAACTCTGTTTTCTAACAAGCATAAATTTAATAAAAGTTCTGTAAATAAAATTATTTTTAATATGAAATTTTTGGTATTAGTATTTTTTACCTTATAAATATTTTATTGTAATTATTGTATTTGTTAGGGTGCAGCGATGTGGAATGTTTCTTTTCTATCATTTTTGTTCAGAAATTTTTAAAAATAGAATTATTATAAAAATGCAGCAATTTTATAGAGCACGAATGTACTAACTTTTAAGTAAGTATCTAAAAATGACCACTCCATAACAGAGTGGTCATTTTTAGTTTATTTAGCTAAGGCTTCTTATACAATAAGCTGTTCAACAAATTGATCCTTACTCGCCTAGCAGCTTTTAGATTTTTGGGAAAATTTTCTTTCTTAAACATCAATCACTTTCCTATTCGTATATCAACAAACGATATAACAGCGTCTCCCAAATTGTTTTTAGAGAATTTTATGCAAAAGGAGGATCATACTATCATTTACGGCTCTTCAATAACTTTTTTCAGTTCATTTTGATTTAATTAAAGTAAAATTAAAAACCCATATCGTAAAATAACTAGATAACTCTTTCGTTATTCAATTACTAAACAATTAGTTCCACACTTCGTTCAATGTATGTCTAAATAATTCATCTAATAATTTTGTCGGATCCTTCAATTCAACATTAAGCGATTTAACATATTTCTCAATTCTTTTTATTTCATGTTCTATATAATTGTTAATTACTTCAACACGAGATTCAATGTCTAACTCATCTCCCTGTAACTTACGCTTTAAAAGATGTTCAACTTCGTTTTTCAATTCGCTATCAGGAATGATGTCTTCCAATAATTCTTGAAAGCGAATTGGCGGTGTCATATTATATTTCTCTATCCAATTACAGGCTAATAACGGCCGAAGTACATAAAAGTACTTTTTAATTTTTACTTGCTCTCCCTGTAAGTATTCACGATAATTATTTTTTGCCATATTTAAATAATGATGCAACATAGCATTGGGATAGAACACTTTAGATTCCAAAGATCTTATATTATCAACGAATGAATATTTTTGATAATAAAGTATATCGGATTTTAACCATTCTAAAAGAGGGGGGTTATTTTTTCTGAAAAGCCTTAGCGCTTTCGTAATTTCCCACCCACTTATATCTAATAAATCATTAATCGGCTCTTCAATTACATCTCTTTTTCCCCCAATCCCCTGTGGATCGATGGAAAGATACCATTCTGGTTGGTGAATATAAATAAATCGAACATCATAATCGCTATCTTTTGAAGGAAAGCCCCAAGCCCTGCTTCCAGATTCAATGGCATATAAAATTTTCACTTGAAATTTCTCTTCTATTTCCAACAATTTTTTTACAATGATTTCATTCATTTGCATATCCCCTTATAAGCTCCGAAGAACAATTTCCATTTTTTATTCATTTTAACTTAACGCTTTAGGAAAGGGTTCGTCAATTAAATTAACAAGACTTTACAGAAAAGTTCTTATATTTAATACTGATTCAAATAACCAATTACTTTTGTCAATACGGCGTACAACCAAACATTGCATACATGGGTTCACGAACAGCAAGTTCAGTATCGTATCCAATTATCACTCTTTACACCACAATATTATGGAAAAGGGCACACCTATTAGCACCATTGCAAAAAAATTAGGACATAGAGGTCAGCTTCTCCAGCAGACCGCCATGTCCATTTAATAAAAAGATAGCGAAAGAAGCCGCCAATATATTCGGCTTCCCTCGCTAAAGACTTATAATTACTGGCGATATTTTTAAAGTGGTGGCATATCGGTGGCAAACGCCACCTTTTTCAACTTTTTAATGCCAACCAATATACCGCTAAACCTTGATACAGTAAGTATTATTTCGTATCGTCCATCTTCAGAACCGCCATGAACGCTTCCTGCGGTACTTCTACCGAACCGACCTGCTTCATGCGCTTCTTACCTTCTTTTTGCTTATCCAACAGCTTACGTTTACGAGAGATATCCCCACCGTAACATTTTGCCAATACATTTTTACGAATGGCCTTGATTGTTGAACGGGCAATAATTTTTTGACCAACCGCCGCTTGTATCGGTACTTCGAATTGTTGGCGTGGAATAAGCTCTTTCAGCTTCTCTACGATCACTTTCCCTCGGTCATATGCAAAGTCCCGGTGAACGATAAAGCTTAGTGCATCAACCTGCTCGCCGTTCAATAGAATATCCATCTTCACAAGTTTCGATGGCTTGTAGCCAATCAGCTCATAATCAAATGATGCATAACCTTTTGTATTTGACTTCAGATGATCGAAGAAATCGTAAACAATTTCCGAAAGCGGGATTTCATATTGAATCGCTACACGTGTTGTATCAATATAATCCATCGTCATGAAGTTACCGCGCTTAATCTGGCAAAGTTCCATAACTGCCCCTACATAATCATTCGGTACCATAATTGTCGCTTTCACATACGGTTCTTCAATTCGGTCAATTTTTTGTGGATCTGGCATCATCGATGGGTTATCCACTTTGATTGATTCACCATCTGTCATATGCACCTCATAAATTACGGAAGGCGCTGTCGTAATGAGATCGATATTAAATTCACGTTCAATACGCTCTTGAATGATTTCCATGTGCAATAGACCTAGGAATCCACATCGGAAACCGAACCCTAGTGCTTGAGAAGTCTCCGGTTCGTATTGTAATGCCGAGTCATTCAGCTCCAGCTTTTCCAATGCTTCACGTAAATCATTGTATTTTGCTGTGTCAATTGGGTAAAGTCCACAATATACCATTGGATTCAATTTTCGATAACCCGGCAGAGGCTCCGCTGCCCCTTTCACAGCCGATGTAACCGTATCCCCTACACGCGTGTCCCCTACGTTTTTAATGGAAGCCGTTAAATAGCCTACATCCCCAACTGTAAGTTCTGCTTGCGGCACTGCCTTCGGTGTATGGATACCGACTTCGATAACTTCAAATTCTGCACCTGTCGCCATCATTTTAATTTTGTCGCCAGGCTTCACTGTACCGTTCATAATACGGATCGAGATGATAACTCCTTTATATGCATCATAAACAGAGTCAAAAATCAATGCTTGTAATGGTGCATCCGGATCTCCTTGTGGAGCGGGTACTTTCTCTACGATTTGCTCTAAAATATCTTCAATCCCAATTCCAGCCTTTGCGGAAGCAAGTACCGCCTCGGAAGCATCTAGACCGATAACGTCTTCTACTTCTTGACGCACACGCTCCGGATCAGCAGCCGGCAGGTCAATTTTATTGATAACCGGTAGAATTTCCAAGTCATTATCCAGCGCCAGATATACGTTTGCAAGCGTTTGCGCTTCAATCCCCTGTGCTGCATCCACTACAAGGATAGCTCCCTCACAGGCTGCTAAAGAACGCGATACCTCATACGTAAAGTCGACGTGTCCCGGTGTATCGATTAAATGGAACGTATATGTCTCTCCGTCTTTTGCTGTATATTTTAATTGAACGGCATTCAATTTAATCGTAATACCGCGCTCACGCTCTAGATCCATGGAATCCAGCAGCTGCGATTTCATTTCACGTTGTGTGACGGATTTCGTCTGTTCCAAAATACGGTCTGCCAGTGTTGACTTCCCGTGGTCAATATGCGCGATAATAGAGAAGTTACGGATATTCTCTTGTCGTTTTAAACGTTGTTCTCGATTCATGTATTTGTCCACTCCTATATCAATTACGCCTCGGCGTAATTGCGCCTAGACTTTAAGATGTGCCTATACAAGACACAGGTTTCCCTCCCCCTCACAAACAGGCTCGTTTCACCACTCTCTTTAAAGTCCGTGACATCCACCGGAGGCAATAAATTCATTCAGCAGGCATTAATCCTCAATAAAAAATAGCCAAACTACATTTGATTCCACTGCTGTCTCAATGGGAAATTTGGCTGAATGAATTTAAACTATACTGAATTATACTATGAACATCATAAAAACTACAACATTGGAACAGAAGGAATCCTGGCAAACCCGCCTTTTTCGTTCAGTAATGCATGGATTGTTCTAAAAAGCGATTTCTGATGGTTAAATATTTACACGAAACATCACCGGCTGCTCGAGAAGCTTACTAATAGTAAAAGGCATGAACTCGGGCGCTGCCGTTTTCATGCCTTTTCAGACTGCTATATTACGTGTTGTTCCACTTATTTAGATTTTAAAATAGGCTTTTCCTAAGTGTTCCTTTGTACTTCTTCATGGATACCCCTCTATACATTCATTGATAAGAAGGGGATCAGCTTTCCTGCAGTACTTTCGCTACCGCTTCTGATAAGACGGATAGTGTACGTGTCACTTCTTCCTCGGTATTATCTATCCCGCCTATCTCTACAAGCACCATTTGAGGGGAAAGATCTTGATTATAGATACCATCCACACCCTCACCCTCTTTTTTCATGACTCCTCGAGATATTCCAGGGATAATGCTGTTCATGACTGTATGGAGCTTTTCAGAGTAGGCAAGATTACTTTTATGATTCGCATGCTCCATCCCTACAACAAATGCCACTTTAGCATAAGAAAGATCACCGGCTGTTAATGTCGTTACTTTTTTGCCGGCTGAGTCACGGTGTACATCAAGAATCATATCATATGGCTGGAGGGCAACTTCATCAGCAATAAATGGACGAGCTACCTTATAAGCAGATGAAATCGTTTTACCTTGTTTTTTTAGCTCTGTCATCAAATCGACTGGCAAGGTTTTAGGTTGCAGCCCTTGGAAGGAAAGGTACTCCTCCATCATTTCACGCAGGGAGAAGATATTCAATTGCTCATTATATACTTCCTGCATGCCGGTACTTGCTTCCACGATAGGTTTATACGCTTCATGGGAGTGAGTAAATACGAGTAATACTTTTTTCTCCGGTACTGCTAATTCAGTAGAGGCATAAACTAGTTTTTGCTCTTTTGGCACATGAACCGATTCATATTCATTGTTTGGAAACGGTAGTTGCCCGGTAATAATCGGCATTAAAAATAGTATCAACAGAAAAAGTAGAAATCGTTTTATATTATTCATCGCACCATCTCCTCCCCCCTATCTTATGGAAGAGATGGTACGTTTAGAACGGTTTAAATAGCTTTAATCCAACGGAACAAGCTATTGCTGACAAGCATTGCATAATGCATTAGCCAGATGTCGCATTCTTTTGGTGTAACAATTAAACGTTCTCTATTTTGAAACGTTTCTTGAAGAAGCTGAACACGATCTCCCTTTGTCCATGTAGACCATTCTCCAAAAATCGGCTTCAGTAAATTATAGTCAATCGGTGTAGAGGCTCTAGGCTGCCACGGTGTCACAGACAGCTTGCTTGACGGAGCATTTTTCTCGGCAATTTTGCCAGCAATCGTACGAAAAACGGTATCAATTGCATCTGCCAAAAGCACTGTCGCCTCTACTACTGTTGGGATACCTATAGCAGTAACAGGAACTCCGAGTGATTCCTTTGAAATTTCAGCCCTTTGATTCCCTACCCCGGAACCAGGATGGATCCCTGTATCTGTGAGTTGAATCGTGCGGCATAGACGTTCACTTGAGCGAGTTGCGAGCGCATCAATGACGATTACTAAACCCGGCTTAATTTTATTGACAAGCGCTTCAACGAATTCCTTTGTTTCAAAGCCGGACTGTCCCGTTACACCCGGAGCATACATAATGAACTGTTCATTTCGTTCATCTTCAAAATGCTTTTGCATCGAATCGATTGCAACAGGTCCTACTGCATCAGGTGTGATCGTTTTATTGCCTAGGCCTATCACTAAAATCTTATCTTCTTTTGTAAGCTTTAACGGATCGTGAAGCGATTTTAAATGCTTGGTCAATACTTTTTCAAGCTGCTGCAGCCCTTCCGTATCTTCTACTGTTAGAGACGGGATAGATAATGTTGTATAAATACCTGCCTTTTTCTGGATCTGTGCCTCTCCTTCTTCATTTACACTAACCCTCGCAATCTTTACACGCTGTTCATCCCATTCTTCCATCAGGACACCGGCTGTTTTCTCCAGCGTACGCTTCTTTTCTTTTGAATGATGCTGCACAACTTGTTCCGATTCATCAATTAAATCTGTTCTGCTCCAATTTACTTCTGTCATAATTTCACCTCAAAAATCAGTATGTTCTAACTGTCAAGTAAATATTCTTTGCATTTATGTATTGCAATTCTCTTCTTCCTTTGGTAGAATGATTTTTGTTGTATTGACACATGAAACAAGTGAGAATACTCATCTCGTACCTATAATTAGGAGGTGAAAGTTATGCCAAACATTAAATCTGCTATCAAACGCGTAAAAGTTGCTGAGAAAGCAAACGCTGCAAACTCTCAAGCAAAATCAGCTATGCGTACAACTGTAAAGAAAGCTGAACAAGCGATCGCTACAGGTGCTGAAAACACACAAGAATTAGTAGTTGCTGCTTCTAAAGCTCTTGATAAAGCTGTTTCTAAAGGTCTTATCCATAAAAACGCAGCTGCTCGTAAAAAATCTCGTTTAGCTAAAAAAGCATAATGATGAACGATAAGGTCGGATGCCCAGGCATCCGGCCTTTTTACATACCGATGCTTCTATTATTCACCAAGCTCTAAAGATCTATTATAATAAAATGAGCTATTCCACAAAAAATTGATGGAATAGCTCATTTATATTCATCTCTTCTATTACTTTTGTGTCTGCACATATAATTACGCTTTTTTATCTGGGTCATCATATGATTGTAAGCGAGGTTCCGTGAGGGGAGGCTCAACAAAATCTGGTGATTCATCACGTGTAACGGCAAGGTCCCCATGTACCTTTTCAGGCTCAAAGGATATTTCTCCTTCCAAATATATAATAATCGCTCCTTCTTCGAGCTCCCTTTTGTACTCCGCTTTCTCTGACTCCGAAAGATCCATCACACTTAAACCGGTATCGTCATCTCCACCGAATAAATCAGCAAGCCAATTGTCTGTTTCGTGTGTTCGGATATTTGCATCCCACTTCAGGCTGGCAAACTCCCTCGCATCTCTCGTAATGATATGAATCATTCGATTCGCTACCTGCATCTCTTCAAACTCTTCAAGTTTATCCAGCATTTCTTGTGTAGAATGAGCTACATAAATAACTCCCGTTTCCTTTTGCATACATACAGCCTCCTTATAAGATCAGCTATATTTTGTATACCCAAAAGCGAAAATCGGAAACTTCTTACAGTGGCTTCATTAGGAACATTTCAAGAAAACGTTCACGATTCCCGCTGACTGATTTTAGCTGCAGATCAACATTCGCGAGACTATACAACGCCTGCAGCAGACGTTGCTCTGACGGTTTTTGACGTTGTTCTAACATCATTTTCACCCGGTATGGATGAATCTTTAGCTGCTTGGCGATCTGATGCTGTGCATACCCTTTTTTATTTAAATAGAAGACGTTGCTCATCGTTCGGATATTGGACGCAAGTAATCCAACAAGAGCAATCGGCTCCTCTTTCTGCCTCAGCAGATCATGATAAATAGATAATGCCTCTCTCTGATTATGCGACAAATAAGCGTTTAGCATTTTAAAGGCATCATGCTCAAGTGTTTTCGCCACTAAATCTTCCACGAGCTCCACTGTAATTTCAATCTCTTCTCCCAAATATAAAGAGAGCTTTTCAATTTCCATCTGCAGCTGCAGCATATTAGCGCCTACCATTTCAACGAGCTTCACTGCCGCTTCATCTGAAATATCCTTTCCATATCCATTTACTTCTGTTTTTATCCAGCTGTATAAATCATTATCCTGTGGTGTTACTGCTTCCAAAACGAGTGCCTTCAGCTTCATCAGTTTCGTCACCTTTTTACGCTCGTCCAGTTTTTCATACGGGGCAATAAAAACCGTCACAGCTGTATCACTCGGATTACTCAGCCAAGTCTCAAGTCGTGGGATATTATGATCAATTTTCTCTTTTCCCTTTTCAGCAGCTTTCATAAAAGACGCGTTTTTGGCGATAATAAGCTTACGCTCTGTGAAAAACGGGATTGTATCCGCCTCATCAATCACGTAATCAAGCGGCTGTTCACTAAGGTCAAATTGCATAATATCGGCTTCTTCCTCATTACCCATTGCTTTTTTTAAACGTTTCACTGTTTCATCTATAAAATAGGATTCTTCTCCAACCAGTAAATAAACAGGTGCAAGTTGCCCGTTTTTTATATTTTGCCATGCTTTTGTAAAACTCACGGACAGTGGCCCCCTCTCGATTCTGTACCATCTAGTATACACTTTCGAGGGAGTTAATGTGAATATTTTAAGGCGAATTTGCGATTACTGGTACTGTGAAATTATTGCTTTAGATATAGATTTTTACTAGGCGTTGACTTATAATGATGGAAGAGTAGGAGGGATATTTATGGCAGGACATTCTGATCCAAATTACGTGACAGAAAACCCATTCGAGGGACGCGGACGCGCAATGCAAGGGAACGACTTCCCAGATGCAGCAATCGGTTTCGTAGTTTCATTCGGATTCTTTGCTACAATGTTCATCATTGCGGTAATTGTAGAAGTGGCTATGCGTTAAGTTAACGTATAAGAAAAGGGCGTATCTTAAAGGCAGCATGCTTTTAAGATACGCCCTTTTACTTTATTGCCTTCGCATCCTCACGCCTTTTTTATTCACTCTAATTTCTATGGTACCTTCCTGTCCAGTCGTCATAAAAGGCAAATCCCTGCCTGTAAACCGTTCAACTACTTCCTCATGTGGATGACCATACCGATTATCCTTGCCGGCCATGAAAATAGTAAGAGCAGGACTCGTATGAATAATGAATGATTCACTGCTTGAGGTTTTACTTCCATGATGACCAGCCTTTAAAACATCTATCTCTGCGATTTCCGAGCCTTCTCGTTCTATAATAGCCTTTTCTCCATCTTCTTCTAAATCGCCTGTAAAGAGCGCTTTAAACGTCCCATACGTCATTAGCAATGTAAGGGAGTCATTATTTCCTTCATATTCGGTGTCTGTTGGCCAAATATATTTGAATTGAACGTTCGCTTTTTTCCAGCCTCCCCCTGCCATCTGCTCTTTTATAGGGATTTTTTGCTTCTTTGCCTCTTGTAATAAATCCTTCATTACTCCCTTTTTATAAGAACCTGGTGTAATATGAATTTCCCCTACCCTTATTTCCTTCACTACTTCTTCCGCTCCTTCTACATGGTCTGCATCCGCATGCGTGATAATCAATTTATCGATGGCTGCAATACCCTTTCCTTTCAAATATGGAACTACCACTTGTGCACCCACTTCGTATTCATTCCTTCTCTCTTTCCAAGGCTCCTGACTAAATCTTAAGAGCCCGCCTGTATCAATCAAATAGACACCGCGTCTATTGGGCAACTCAATTAAAACAGCGTCTCCCTGCCCTACATTAATAAAGGTCACAACGGCATCCCCCTCCATATAATGACTGGCATGAAACAGAATGGCCGGCACAAGCAGGTAGACACCCGCCTGCGGAAATTGCATATTCTTCGTCAGCACTATCAGTGTCACAAAAACACCTGTATATAAAATAAGCAGCCATATGCCCGTTGGTTTTCCAGGTACCCACATCTGATACGGGATATTCTGTAAATACAAAATCAACTCTGTCAAAAACGCTCTAACGGGTTCATATAAGCTAAATAACAAGTTCCCCATAGGCCCCGGTAAAAACGAGACAGCCAGCAGCAGTAAATTAATTGGCAAAATAATAAATGAAAAGAGAGGAACAAAAACAATATTAGCAATAAAAGAAGATAGACTAACCTCGTAAAAATGATAGAGCAGGAGCGGATAGGTGAGCAGCTGACAAACAAAAGTCATAAGAAATCCCTGCATCCACCACGTATTTGCCCTTGCTAGAATTGGACCTGAGAACACAAGGCTTGCCGTAGCTAAGTAAGATAGCTGAAATCCAACCTGATAAATAGCACCTGGCTGCCATAACACGAAAACAATGAAACTAATGGCCAGCGCATCGTCCATTGGCAGACGCCAGCGAAAGTACTTGGCCAGCATCACAAGCTCTACAACTAAAACAGCTCTCCATACGGACGGTGCACCCCCTGCCAGCAAGGCATATACCGGCAGAATGATAAGAAGAAGGAATGCAGCATATTCACGACGCATCCTCATCCGCAGCATGCCTTGGAAAAAGAGCAATGAGACAAGGGCAATATGCAGCCCAGAGATGGCAAACAAATGCGTAATACCGAGCTTCTGATAAGCACGTTCTATTTCTGCCTCTACTCCTTCGTTGACGCCAATCAGCAGTGCCTGCGCTTCAGCAGATAATGAAGCGGGAAATGTCCTCTCAATATGTTGGCTTAACTGAAACCGCTGCTTGTAAATACTCTGTAAAATTGTCTTTTTTTCTTCGATTCTTTTTAATGAAGACACCTCAAAAATGCCAAGTGCTCCTTTACTCTTCAAATAATCCCCCATAAAAAAACTATAGCGGTGATTAGGCTGTGCTGGTTCTGCCATTTCCCCTTCCACTAAAAAAATCATTCCAGCAAGCGGGACCGCCTCGTACTGTCGTTTTTCTTTTTCAGAACGAAATGTATAGACAATATAAATAGAACGCCCCTGTGTATCCTTCATCAGGCCCCTCAGTGTTTGTCCGTTGATTGTATACGTATCTGTAAAAGTCAGCGATATAGGGTGCTCTAATGGACTTTCAAGCTTTTCTAGCTGCCAGCTAATAAAACCAAACGCTAGCAGCCCCACTCCCCCCAGCGCGAGTATATGAAGGATAGGAAATCCACGATACCAGCATAGCGCTCCAATCACGCCCAGAAAAC
>JAPSKP010000003.1 GCA_031181585.1 Lysinibacillus sp. | reverse complement strand
CCTGCAATTGTCGAGAAAATCCAATCCTTCTTATGAAGCAGCTTTATTTCCCCACGGTATTTCAAGAAAAACACCGGACTCATAATAAGGATCGAAAAGAACATACGATAAAAAGCAATTACAGCCGATTCAGCATTCGCCAGTTTAACAAAAATCGCTGACATTGAAACCGAGGCAACTCCGATAATAATCGCTATGTATGGTCTTGCCTTTTCATTAAACATATACTCACCCCCTTAGCCTCATTTATTTTACACCAACTATGTTTATTCGCAATACGAAATATAAGAAAGGATGATTAATATGGATTTCTTACTAAGTGATTCGTTGTCTATTGAAATATTAATTAAATTAGTGATTGCCGGTACTTTAAGTTTAATAATCGGTATTGAAAGGGAATTAAAAAAGAAGCCAGTCGGTTTAAAGACCAGTCTTGTTATTGCCACTTTCAGTTGTTTACTTACAACAATTTCTATTGAAACAGCGTATATGACTCCTCCAAGAGATGATATTAACATTACGATGGATCCGTTACGCTTGGCAGCTCAGGTAGTGAGTGGTATAGGCTTTCTCGGAGCCGGTGTCATTTTACGCAGAGGAAATGACAGTATAACAGGTTTAACGACAGCTGCCATGATTTGGGGAGCAGCTGGTATTGGGATTGCCGTAGGAGCCGGTTTTTATTTTCAGGCATTCGCGACTGTGCTCATTGTAGTAATTGGTATCGAATTAATCGCTCCATTTCTTATCAAAATCGGGCCAAAAAGGTTACGTATGCGAGAGTTATCATTGAAGATGATGATTACTGATATTTCGAAACTACCAGTGCTAATTGATAGAATGACCAAGCATGATCTGGTGATTGAGCATGTCGGCATACGCGATTTCCCTATGAAGGATGATATCTCTCGCCATGAGGTAAACATCCGCTTCTCCACTCTCATCCCAAAGGATACATTCTGGATCTACACGATTTTACATGAGCTTGAATTTATCGAGCGAATCGAGATTGATTTTTAATGTATGGGAGAAGGCTATATGGGGCAACTTATTCTACTAATAAGGAGGACGATATATGGGACAGTTTTTCCTACTATTAAAAGAAGGGAACAGACCCTCTCTTATCGCTGCATTAGTCAATTCTTTTTTAGGCATCATTAAAGGGGCAGCCTTCTTCTTTACCGGTAATGTCGCCATGTTTGCAGAAATGATGCATTCATTCGGGGATGCAGCAAATCAATTCTTTGTTTACATTGGTTCAGCTTTATCTAAAAAGGCTCCTACCCCAAAATTTCCGAACGGCTACGGAAGGGTTGTCAATCTCGTCTGTCTCGGTGCCGTGCTTATTGTAGCCATCCTTTCCTATGAAACAATTAAAGAGGGGTGGCATCATTTTATGCATCCCGCTGATGAATCCACTGGCGTACTTATTGCTCTCGGCGTCTTGGCAATCGGAATTGCTTTAGAAGGCTTTGTCCTTCATAAAGCAGCCAAAGAAGTTTTACATGAAGTAAATGTTGAACACACTGGAATCATGGCTGTTCCTATATCAGCGAAATATTTAAACCGGGCTAAGCCCGCCACCAAGCTTGTATGGATGGAAGACTTAGTAGCCACAAGCGGGAATGTGCTGGCATTTGTTGCTATTGTTATCGCCTACTTTACAGGCTTCCATCGTATTGAAGGGCTTGTATCGATGATTATCGGACTCATGATGTTTTATGTAGTGGGCCGCGTCTTCCTTGATAATGCAAGAGGCGCAATCGGTGAGACAGATGAAGAGATGATGATTCACATTGGACAACTTGTGATGGAAGATCCCCATGTAAAAGATATTGCCCGTATTGAGGTTATTAAAGAAGGGGAATTTCTTCATGTGGAGTTAGTGGCAGAGACAAATCCAGAATTATCACTCGCCTATCTCGATGACGTACGCGATGAGCTGACTAAATTAATCATGGCTCAAAAAGGCGTTACCAAAGTAACGATTGCATTTGATGAGGACGACCAAGTGACACTTTGGAAACAATAATCATAAAGCAGGACTCCTTCTATCAAGGAAGTCCTGCTTTAATATTATAAGCTAACCTAAAGACTAACCTGTTAACGCCAGCTAACTAATCCTTTACGTTTCGGATTTACATACTCTCCTAGCAAATAGCTATTTCTGCGTATAAAGCCTTATTCTTACAGGGATGCCTCTAAAATAGCACGAACATCTTGCCGATCGAGCTTATTAAAGTTTCCGAAAGGTCCATTAAACATTGTGTGCTCAATGATGCCATCGAAATCTGCATCAGTAATATTATAATCCGCTAGACGACTCGGAGCCCCAATCGACTTCCAAAATGCACTCAAACGTTCAATCCCTTCCGTTGCCACTTCTTCCTCAGTTCGATCTTGACGCTCTACACCGAAGACTTTTTCTGCCATTCGAGCAAAACGTGCCGGATTGATCTGCAGATTATGACGCATCCAGTTTGGTAAAAGGATCGCTAAACCGCCTGCATGTGGGATATCATAATAGGCTGAAACAGCATGCTCAATATTATGAGTTGCCCAGTCTCCTCGAGAACCAATTGATAAGAAACCGTTCAGCCCCATTGTACCAGCAAGCATCAGCGTTTCACGGTGTTCATAGTTGTCCGGCTCCTTCAGTACTTTTGGTGCTACTTCAATAATTGTACGTAGAATCCCTTCACTCATTTCGTCTGTAATTGGGGTATTTGTCGCATTATTAAAATACTGTTCGAAGATGTGGGTCATCGTATCTACCACACCATTTACTGTTTGATCTGCTGGTACGGTAAACGTATAGCTTGGATCTAAAATTGAAAATGCAGGGAAAGTAGCCGGGCTGCCCCAACCTAATTTTTCCTTCGTTTCTAGATTCGTAATAACAGATCCGGAATTCATTTCCGATGCAGTGGCAGCCAGAGTTAGCACTGTTCCCAGTGGAAGAGCTTCTGTTGCAATAACCTTCTTTTTAACCAGGTCCCAAGCATCCTCTTCAATTTTAGCTCCTGCAGCAATTAGTTTCGCACAATCGATTACTGATCCGCCGCCAACTGCCAGAACTAAATCAATCCCTTCCTGCTTACAAATCTCGATCCCTTTGCGAGCTGTTGAAACACGCGGGTTAGGTTCAACACCGGAAAGTTCGAAGATTTCTTTTCCTGCCAATGCCTTTGTTACATCCTCATAGACACCATTCTTTTTAATACTGCCTCCTCCATAAACAATCAGCACTTTATGATATGGAAGCACTTCTTTTACTAACTGCTCAATACTGTTCTTTCCAAAATGTAGCCTGACTGGATTCCAAAACGTAAAACTATTCATTTCCTAACACCTCTTCTGCTTAATATTAGTAAGATTGCCCTTTCCTATCCATAAAAAAAAGCTATGTGAGTACTCACATAGCTCTATTTTATACGTATTAGACCCATCCACGGAAGCGAGAAGCTTCGGCCGTACGACGAACACCTACCATATACGCCGCCAGACGCATATTGATGTTTCGGTTTGTTGCTGTTGTATAGACATTTTCAAATGCATCTACCATTTTGCGGTACAATTTCTCGCGCACTTCTTCTTCTGTCCAATAGTACCCTTGATTGTTTTGTACCCATTCAAAGTAGGATACTGTTACACCACCAGCTGATGCAAGAACATCCGGCACTAAAAGAATTCCACGGTCTGTTAGAATTTTTGTTGCTTCTGCTGTTGTAGGGCCATTTGCAGCTTCCACCACAATATCAGCTTTGATATTATGTGCGTTTTCAGCTGTGATTTGGTTTTCTATAGCAGCTGGGACTAAAATATCGCAGTCTAGTTCCAGAAGCTCTTTGTTTGTAATTGTATTTTCAAATAACGTTGTAACAGTACCAAATGAATCACGACGATCTAATAAGTAATCAATGTCAAGTCCGTTTGGATCATGAAGAGCACCGTATGCATCGGAAATACCGATAACTTTCACGCCTAAATCACTCATGAATTTTGCTAGGAAGCTTCCTGCGTTACCGAAACCTTGAATTACGACACGTGCATCTTTAATATCGAGTCCACGTTTTTTCGCCGCCTCCTGAATAACAATCGTAACACCTTCTGCTGTTGCACGGTCGCGGCCTTGCGATCCACCAAGAACAATTGGTTTACCTGTGATAAAACCAGGTGAGTTGAATTCATCCATTCGGCTATATTCATCCATCATCCATGCCATAATTTGTGCATTTGTGAAAACGTCCGGTGCCGGAATATCCTTAGTAGGACCTACTACTTGGCTAATTGCACGAACGTAACCACGGCTTAAACGTTCCAATTCACCCATAGACATTTGACGCGGGTCGCAGATAATACCGCCCTTACCGCCTCCATAAGGAAGGTCGACAATACCACACTTCAATGTCATCCACATAGAAAGCGCCTTTACCTCTTCTTCGCTAACCATTGGGTGGAAACGTACACCACCTTTTGTTGGACCTACTGCGTCAGAGTGCTGCGCACGATAACCAGTAAATACTTTTGTAGTGCCATCATCCATTTTTACAGGGATACGCACAGTTAGCAGACGCAGCGGCTCTTTCAGTAAATCATACATTGCTTCGTCATAGCCAAGCTTGCCTAACGCTTCTTGAATAACTTCCTGTGTTGATGTGAATAGGTTTAAATTTTCAGCCATTATATATTCGCCTCTTTAAATTTAATTATTGATAACGCCAACATTGTAACATACTTCTTATAAGAATTGGCTATTATTTTGTCACATTTTGAACACTTTTAAGATTTTGTTTACTTAGTCATGGGTGCGCTTACATTAAGTGTTAATTAACATGAATAATTAGTGATTTTCGACCTATTGATTGACGCAGTCATGTCACTTTACAGTTAAAAGTTTTCACATATAGTTTTTGCTTGCATATAAAGCTTTAAGTAATCTGATCCTCCTGTTTTTGAAGTAACACCAGATTTAATTCCACCAAAAGGTTGATAGCCAACAACGGCACCTGTACACCCTCGGTTAATATAAAGATTCCCTACATGAAATTCCATACAGGCCTGCTCTATATGCATGCGGTTATTCGATATAACTGTACCTGTTAATCCACACTCAGTGTCATTTGCAATTTCAAGAGCTTCCGTAAAATCCTTTGCTTTCTTCATCGCCAATACAGGCCCAATAATTTCTTCTTTCATAATACGAGCAGAACGATCCACATCAGCGAAAATAGTCGGCTCAATGTAATAACCTACAGAGTCATCACTTCCTCCTCCAGCTATAAGTCGTCCTTCTAATTTTCCTATTTCAATATACTCTGTAATTTTCTTAAAGGCATCATCATCAATAACAGGTGCTAGAGAGTTTTCAGGATCAGCTGGATCGCCCACTTTTAACTCTTTCGTTAATTTTGCTACTTCACTGACTATCTGATCATACACTTCCTCTACAATGATCGCTCGAGAAGATGCGGAACAATTTTGACCCGAAAAACTAAAGGCAGATTGCACAATAGACTGTGCTGCAAACTCTAAATCTGCCTCATGGTCCACTACGATTGTATTCTTTCCGCCCATTTCAGCAATGATGTGCTTTATCCAAAATTGACCTTGCACTAATCTTGATGCTCTTTCATTGATACGAAGACCTGCTTCTCGGGAACCTGTAAAGCTGATGAACCTTGTTTTCGGATGGTCAACTAAATAGTCTCTTACTTCTGCACCGCTTCCCGGAATAAAGTTCAGCACACCTACAGGCAGCCCTGCCTCCTCCATGACTTCTACGAACTTATAAGCAATAACCGGAGCGGCAGAGGCGGGCTTCAGTAGTACTGTATTCCCTGTTACAATAGCGGCTGCAGTCATACCTGCCATACTAGCGAATGGGGAGTTCCACGAGGGAAGAACTACCCCTGCACCCAGTGGAATATATTCATAACGATTGAGCTCGCTCAATCGGCTTTGAACTGGCTCACCACTCTTCAACCGCAGCATTTCTCTCCCATAATACTCTAGAAAGTCTATCGCTTCAGCTATATCAGCATCCGCTTCTTTCCAGGGCTTCCCTACTTCTTTCGTTAGTAAAGCGGAAAACTCAAATTTACGGCGGCGAAGAATTGCTGCAGCTTTAAATAAAATATTTGCCCTGATTTCCGGCTTTACATTTCTCCATGTTTTATACTTTTCTTGTGCGACTTCCATTGTCTGCTGTGCATGGCCGATTGTTGCATTAGAAACCGTACCCACAACTTCTAATTTTTTTGCCGGATTATAGGATATGAACTTTTTCTCTGCCGGAATGCGCTCTCCCCCAATGATAAGCGGATAGTTCTTCCCTAGCTCCAACCCTAACTTCTCAAGCTCTTGTTTATAAGCCAATCGATTTTCAGCAGTTGAAAAATCGGTGAGTGGTTCATGTTTGTTGTATGAATTCATATACTATCTCCTCTGCTAACATTCACATTTAAAGGAAGCTCTCATTTCTCATATGCCCATATAGTAAACTTATTATGCCTCATCAAGTGATTACCCTTTTTATACAAAATTAAAAGGTACAGAGAAAAACAATCTCCGCACCTATTTATCCGCCCTTATTTAATATAAAATACATTTTTGTTACTCGCCCGCTTGGTTAATCCAATCCTGAAGCTTACTCTTTAGCACTTGAAAACCATTGGCATCATCTTCATCTACACGATCTTGGAGTGATTTACGCGGTAATTGCTCACGTTTTTTAGGGTGGGGTACTTCGTGTAATACCCGGATCGATAAGCTGATCTTCTTTGCCTCATCATCCACTTCCAGCACCTTTACTGTAATATCATCTCCAACCTTTAAATAATCATGAACGTCCTTTACAAACCCATACGTAATTTCTGAAATATGAACAAGCCCCTGTGTGTTTTCGTCCAATGCCACAAATGCCCCGTACGGCTGGATACCTGTAACTTTACCAGTTAGCACGTCACCTACTTCATATTTTTTTGCCATAGCTTAATCCTACTTTCTCTTTACTTATATACGAAAATGTCATGTTAAATTATAACATATCGGAAGATACGCCACAAAGAATGTCCCGTATATCATTTGTGCTTATCTTCATCTACTTTTCTATCCTTTATTTCCCTTACTTTAAAGTCAGTAGATAAATTTCAGAAATTTTTAGAGAATAACTATGTTTTCATTAGGAAATGCGTTAAAATGAATACGTTTTTTACTTTTAAGGAGGTTTTACTTTGTCATCAAGAGATCAATTCGCCTCCAAGATCGGTTTCGTACTAGCAGCAGCTGGTAGCGCAATCGGACTTGGGGCAATTTGGAAATTTCCGTATATGGCAGGAACGAATGGAGGAAGTGTCTTCATTCTGCTGTTCATTCTATGTACAGTCGTCATCGGACTTCCGATTTTAATTGCAGAATTTATGATTGGTCGCCGTGGTCAGCTTGATCCGATCAATTCATTTAAATCGCAGGCTCCTGGAAAGCCATGGTATATGGTTGGCTGGCTCGGGCTTATAGCATGCGGTATTATACTATCATTTTACAGCGTTGTAGGTGGTTGGATTTTAAGCTATCTATTCCGAGCTGTTACATTACAATTAACAGGACAGGGATTGGACTTCGCTGCTTTATTTAGCGATATCATCGCAAATCCCTTCGAAGTACTCATTGCCCAAGGTGCATTCATGTTATTAACCTTACTAATTGTTCAAGCAGGCATTAAAGGCGGTATTGAAGTCGCGAGTAAATGGATGATGCCCCTGCTATTCATCTTCTTTATCCTGTTATTTATCCGCTCTGTTACTTTAGATGGTGCCATGGAAGGCATAAAATTCATGTTTGTACCGGATTGGTCATATTTAAATATTCAAACGTTACTATTGGCACTCGGACAGGCTTTCTTCTCCCTTAGTGTCGGCGTTTCAGCGATGATCACCTACTCTTCCTATTTATCTCCAAAGGAAAATATCGTAAGTTCTGCCGGTAATGTGGCAATTATGAATATCATTATTTCTATATTGGCTGGTCTCGTCATTTTTCCGGCAGTTTTCGCACTTGACTACTCCCCAGAGCAAGGACCGGGGCTTGTGTTCGTCATTCTACCTGCCGTATTTGAGCAATTGCCTATGGGTGGCTTGTTCTTGATCATCTTCTTTATTTTAATTTTATTCGCAACTGTCACTTCCGCTATTGCCATGCTGGAAGTTGTAGTAGCAATTGGGATTGGACAGAAGACGCAAGGCCGTAAACGTGCTTCGTGGATCTTCGCTGCTATTATCTTCCTTGTCGGAATTCCAAGCGCCCTATCCTACGGAGTGATGAGCGACTTTACGATTATGGGGAAAAATTTCTTTGATTTTGCCGACTATATAACAAGCAGTATATTAATGCCGATTGGTGCATTACTAATTTCGTTATTTGCCGGCTTTCATTATTCGAAAAAGATTTCGCAACAAGAGCTGCACTCCTCTTCACTTCTCTTTACAATTTGGCTAACGATTGTACGTTATGTTGCACCGGTTGCTATTCTGGTAATTTTAATAAGAAGCGCTTTTGCATAAAAAAAGCTGGACTCTTCATCTTCCGAGTCCAGCTTTTAAGTTTCAATTTTTAGACAAAAAAGGGGCATTTACCGGAATGCTTACGTATTATAATGAACTTATATAGTAAAAATTTGAAAGGATGTGCTCGCTTGATGAGAATTGCGTTACATGAGTTATTAAAACAGCTGCGGGAAGAACGGAACTGGTCTCTTGAGGATTTATCACTGAAAACACAACTTGGAGTTGAAAAATTATCTATGTACGAAAAAGGTGAGTCAACACCTTCCATTCAGACAATCCTAAAACTTTCGAATGTTTTGGAAGTCCCAGCCTCTAACTTAATGGATACACTACAGAATTAAAAAACTCGGCAAAAGCCGAGTTTTTTAAATAATGCACTTTGCTTCATATTTGATCGCAATTAGCTTGCGGGCGATTTCAACACAATCCTCAAAAGGTATCCACTGTTCAAAGGAAAGCTCATATACTTGCTGAATGACTTTTCCGAGCTTACTTGGATCATCGATTACTTGAAGAGCTGCAACTACATCTGCCGTTTCCGTATCATAACCATTTTCCCCTATTTTAAATGGATCCCACTTTGCAAGCATCGCAACAGCTTTTTTATTCATTTCAATATTTTCCACGGTAACTCCCCTGACTACTCTTTTCATTATTTTGTATGATAACATAACTATCATACTAACTAAAGAAAAGAGTGATAGTATGTCGATTTTTAACGAAGCACACGTAAGAAGAAGCACACGCTCGGTAAAGTGGGACAAAATGGATACAGTTTATAGTCTTGCTGATGCATCAGAAATTTTACCGATGTGGGTGGCAGATATGGATTTTGCCGCTCCACAACAAATCATTGATGCTTTACATCAACGCCTGGAGCATCCCGTTTTTGGATACTCCTATGTTTGTGACGAATGTAAAGAATCCATTGTTTCCTGGTTTGAAAAACGTCATCACTGGACGATTGATCCATCGACAATTCTGTTTAATCAGGGGGTTGTACCGGCTATTGCCAGCATAGTAGAAACCTTTACTGAACCCGGAGATAAAATTGCCATTTCCACACCTGTCTATCCCCCATTCTTTAATGTACCAAAGCACCAGCAGCGAGAAATCGTTTCATGTGATCTAGTGGAAAATGGCGGGACTTATCATTATGACTTCCACCAGCTAGAGGAGACATTTAAACAAGGGGTAAAACTGTATATTTTATGTAACCCTCATAATCCAGGAGGAATCGTATGGTCACAGGAAGACTTGGAGCGCCTTGTCGAGCTTGCCATTCAATATAATGTCATTATTATTTCAGACGAAATTCACGCTGATCTGCTGATTGACGGCAGCAAACACATCCCTTTATTGACGGTAAAACGTGCGGATGAAGCAAGCATTATCACATGCATCGCTCCTACGAAAACATTTAATATCGCAGGTATCCAGGCTGCCATGATGGTCGTACCAAACCGAAACTTCCGTGCGAAATTGGAGCAGCATGCCCTTGCCCATGGTCAATTCGAGCTGAACACATTTGCTTCTGCAGCTATTCAAGCTGCCTATTCACATGGAGAAGCTTGGCTCGATGAACTACTAGACTACTTATCTAAAAATATGGACTATGTTATCCAAGAGCTGACTGCAATTCCAGGTATCCAAATAGCAAAGCCACAAGCAACTTACTTGTTATGGATTGATTACCGTGCTACAGGAATAGAAGAAAAAGAAGTAATGGAACGTCTATTAACAGTCGGAAAGCTAGCACTCGAACCAGGTACTAAATACGGGGAAGCAGGCCGCGGATTTTTACGGATGAATGTTGCTGCCCCATTTGAAACAATAAAAGACGGGGTCCAAAGATTTAAAAAGGCTTTTGAATAAACCTTTCCTACTTTATAATGTTTTAGATATAAAGGAATTCTAGATATAAGTATAACTCTATAAATCAGGGTTAAAAAAGATAGACATTGTAGGGAGGGGTATCTATGAAGGGATATACACCAGAGAACCGTTCCTATTGGATGATTGTGCTGAGTTTGGGTCTTGCATCGATGTTCATTTTTGCGGTCATGTATTCAACTCAGCCTCTCCTTCCTCTCTTTACGGAAGAATTTCATATTTCTGTATCCGCAGCAAGCTTGACGATGTCTCTGCCGACTATCTCACTCATTGCGGGGCTGATTGTATTAGGGTTTCTTTCCGATCGTCACGGGCGGGTTCTGTTTATTAAACTATCCATTTTTCTGTCTCTTCTCACATTCTTTTGCATTCCCTTTGCACATTCATTTCCAATGATTGCTGTAATCCGTTTTGTACAGGGATTCATGCTTGCTGGTGTTCCGGCTGCCGCTCTTGCCTATATTGCAGAAGAAATTGATACAAAGCACAGTGCTTTAGTAACTGCCTTCTATATATCCTGCAATGCGCTTGGCGGAATGATTGGACGAGTTGTTACGGGTTATGTTTCAGAGCATCAAACGTGGCAGCATGCAATCCTCTATTTAAGTGCCTTCGGTGTCCTAGTTCTTGTGTTCGTTTCTTTCTCTTTGCCGAAATCAAAGAATTTTGCACCAGGTGAACGGACGCTGCGCACAGATTTTCTCGGATTCTATCAGCATATGAAAAATCCTTTGCTGCTTCTGATGTTCGGGCTGGGTATTGCGTTACAGATGTCCTTTACTGGCATGTGGACATATTTACCGTTTCATTTAACCGGACCGCCATATGGGATGCCGCTAGATTCCATTTCATCTCTTTATTTTGCTTACGGTTTCGGTATTATCGGTGCACCGACCGCCAGCTATCTATCCAACCGGTTTTCTTTATATTTTCTTCGCAATACAGCAATCATTGTACTATTGGCCGGGCTTGCGCTGACACTAAGCTCCTCTATACCAGGAGTCGTAGCAGGACTTTGCATTACATGCTTTGGGTTCTTTACAGCCCATTCTTTGACAGCAAGTACTGTTTCTTCTACGGCAGAGTCACAAAAAGGGCTTGCCTCCAGCTTATACCTTGTATCCTATTACGTTGGAGTAGCAACAGGGAGTACACTTCTGAGTCCTATCTGGGCATCTTGGGGCTGGAATGGGCTCGTGATCTTTACCATAGCTGTTCCTTTCTTCTATACACTTTTTCTGCATTTTGCTATAAAAAAAGACAAGCCTGCAGTTTGAGGCTTGTCTTTTTCCTATGATTGTTCCTTATCCTTCTGCATTCGTTTATCGCGTTCTGCTAATGCACGCTCTTCCAGCTGTTTTGCCTCTGCAGCTTGTTTCGCCGATTTTTTACGCAGCCATTTGAATAATAAAAAAACGACTACGAATAATAAAAGCATTTCAACAGCGGCCGGAATGTAGGTGGACTTATCTTCCGGAAAATATAGGAACCCCCAATTGAGGATCAAATTTTCCATAATCTCACACTTCTTTCGTTATTATTCAAAAACAGTGATCGATTCAATTTTAACATCTTCGTTTGGTTTGTCGCGCATATCACGGTCAACTTTCGCAATATTGTCAACAACATCCATACCTTCGACTACTTGTCCGAATACAGTATGCTTGCCATCTAACCAAGGCGTACCGCCGTTCTTTTTGTAAAGATCTACTTCTTCTTTGCCCCAGCCGCGCACTTCCATTTGCTTCAGCATAGATACTTCTACTTGCGGAGCTTGCACGATGAAGAATTGAGAGCCGTTTGTGCCTGGTCCAGCATTCGCCATAGAAAGAGCTCCACGGATGTTTAATAATTCAGGGACACACTCATCTTCAAATGTACCGCCCCAAATTGATTCGCCGCCCATACCTGTGCCTGTTGGGTCGCCTCCCTGGATCATGAAGTTTGGAATGACACGGTGGAAAATAATACCGTCATAATAGCCTGACTTGGCATGACCTAAAAAGTTTTCTACTGTTTTTGGAGCCTGTTCCGGGAACAGTTTAATTTTTAATGACCCCATTGTTGTTTTCATTTCTACCAGTACTTCACCGGCATTTAATTCTTTTGTTAATTGTGGAAGCATACTTGTCTCTCCTTTAAATAAGTCTAGGTGTTTCTTACCTCGATTTAGTGTAACACACCTTGCTTTTTTTTTCCGCTTAGCTCTGCTGGAATTCAGGATTCATTTTCAATCTGCACCTTCTTTCGCAAGGATACAGATCATTTTATAAAAAGACGTATTAAAGTGCATGCACAATGGGTATGTAGGAAAAAGGTATTGAATCAAACAGAACATTTCCTTCGTCTCACGAAATAAGTTATACTAAATAGATGAAATTTTCACAAAAGATAGGAAGTAGAGATACAATGCAAACTAACAAACATAATTTTATCATCATATTTATTTCTAATTTTATTGTAGCCGCTTCTGCAACGATGATTATGCCGTTTCTTTCGCTTTATATAGATACGATGGGAGATTTTACTGAAAGTTACGTGCAGAAATGGGCAGGTCTTGTTTTCGCCGCTACTTTCATCACAGCATTCCTGATGTCTCCTATCTGGGGGAGAATTGCGGATAAATACGGCTATAAGCCAATCATGATTATTAATGCTTTCGGGATTGCAGCCAGCATTTTTCTTATGGGGTACGTGCAAAATGTTGAGCAGTTTTTCCTTTTGAGACTATTCATGGGAGTAGTGACAGGTTTCATTCCTACCTCGATAGCCTTTATAAGTAAGCATACACCGAAGGAAGTAGCTGGTAAAACGCTTGGAACGCTGCAAATGGGCAGTGTCGGCGGGACACTTTTCGGTCCTGTCATCGGGGGAGCAATGGCAGATGCGGTAGGTTTCAGTTATACATTTATCATCACGGCTATTACGATTGCCATTGCTGGTTTCTTAATTATTTTCAGCGTCCATGAGCCAAAAATAGAACGTAAGGTAAAGTCGGCTGTCTATTCCCGAAAAAATGTCGTTTGGGCAATTTTCCATCATCGGCTGATCTTGAATGTCATGATGGTGACCTCATTGATCCAAATCGGAAACTTTAGTATTCAGCCGCTCCTATCTCTATATGTATCCCACTTAACACCTGCTGAAGAGGTAGTACTGCTTGCAGGAATTACTTTTAGTGCAACGGGTCTTGGCAACATCTTGTTTGCCCGCTTCTGGGGGAAATTGAGCGACCGGGTCGGGTATGAAAAAGTATTAAAATATTTACTCATCGCTTGTGTGGTATTCATCATTCCCCAAGCATTCGTTACTGCCCTTTGGCAGCTGATGGTGCTGCGCCTTTTGTTTGGTATAGTCGTTGGAGGCCTGGTCCCTATTACATCTGCCCTAATTCGGCGTGAAGCACCGATCGATGTACAAGGGGAAATTATGGGCTATAACCAAAGCTTCCGTTTCCTCGGAAATATTATAGGCCCTGTATTAGGCGGTGTTATAAGCGGGGCATGGGACATTCCAGCGGTCTTTTATTCGACTGGACTGCTCTTTTTCATCGCATTTGTCATCATCTATTTTATTCAGAAAATGCCAAAGCAGCATATGGATGATCTCCTTAAAAATCACGTATAACGAACAGTAAAACTATGGTATTCTTGCTATATGTGAACTGTTGGAGGAAAACATATGAAACAGATTTTCGGGTATTTCCTGATCCTTTGCTCCATACTTTTACTGCTGCTTGTGGGGAATGAAGTATGGAAGGAAGTAGCCGCTGCGAAAGCACATGAGGAAAAAATAGAGGCATCTATCCACCTTCCGCAGATGCAGGCTCAGCTGCCTGTAACGCTGCTTGATAGTGAAGGTACGTTATTCAGCGAGGAATACGTCGAATGGCGTGAGCCGCTCAACTATGATGAATTTCCGCAAATTGTAAAAGATATATTTATCTATAGTGAAGATACTGCCTTTTTTCATCATATCGGCTTTGATGTAAGTGCTATTGCACGGGCTGTTATGGCTAACTCTGCTGAAAAATCCAGGCAGCAGGGCGGCAGTACGATTACCCAGCAGCTTGTGCGCATGCGCTATTTGTCCGAGGAAAAGACATATGAGCGCAAGCTGATGGAGTTATTTTATGCCTACGAGCTTGAACAGGTCTACGAGAAAGAAGAAATATTAGAGATGTATTTGAATGAAATATATTTTGGCCATCAAGTTTATGGCATTGCCAGTGCAGCTACCTACTACTTCGGCCGTCCGCTCGGTGAGTTGTCTGTAGCACAGCTGGCTTTCATTTCAGCCATCCCTAACAATCCTAGTCTTTACGACCCTGTAACGAAATTTGCCAATACAAAGGCACGGCAAGAACGCTTGCTTGATACGCTGGCCAAAAACAATATTATTTCTTCCGAAGAAGCGGCAGTTGCCAAACAACAGCCGATCGAACTGCATATCAAAAAGAAAATGCAGCATCACCCAGCCTATAGCACATATGTATTACAGGAGCTACGCTGGCTAGTGTCACATACAGAAGGATTTGATGAGCGTTTATCCAAAACGGATAATACGGAGGAACGCAATCTTATCTCGTTACAGTTGGATGCTCGTATTGATCAATTACTTGCAGGAGGTATTAATATTTACACTGCTCTTCTGCCTGAGAAACAGGCAGCCGATGAAGCAGCGGTGGATCAAATTCTTTCCCCCTATGATATTGAAGCAAGTGCCGTTATTATCGATAATGAAACACGTGAGATCGTTAGTATGTTTGCAGGTAAAAACTATGAAAAACTAAATCTGCATCGAGTCTACCAGACCCCTCGACAGCCGGGTTCTGCCTTCAAGCCGTTAATCGACTATGCGCCGGCTATTGAGCTGCTGGATTACACACCAGCATCGACAATCAGCGGTGCTCCCTACTGCCTGGGCAATTTTTGCCCGCAGAACTACGGCGGCGGTATATACGGAAATGTCTCGATTTCTACTGCCTTTAGCTGGAGCTATAACACTAGTGCCCTCCGCCTCTTAAATAAAGTTGGGCTGGAGCAAGCATTTGGATATATTGACCGCTTTAATTTCCGGTCAATTGTCGAAGAGGACCGCAACTACTCTGCAGCACTTGGCGGGTTGACCTATGGTGTAACTTCATTGGAGATGGCTGATGCTTATACAAGCTTTATAGATGGTAGTTATTTACCGGCAAGGGCCATTCGGAAAGTGACAGATTTAGAGGGGAATATCCTTTATGAATGGCCGGATGAGCGTAATGTCATTTGGTCGACGAAAACGGTACGGCATATGCGGACTCTTTTATCCGATGTTGTCCGGAAAGGTACGGGGGCGGGCCTGTCTACTAATACCTCCTACATTGGAGCCAAAACAGGTACGACAAATGACTATAAGGATTTCTGGCTGGCCGGTTTGACAGAAAATTATACAACCGCTGTCTGGATTGGCTACGATGAACCTCGTAATATGCAAAGTCTTGAAAAGTACCGAATTCATTTTAAAATATTCAATGCTATCATGGATTAAAGAAGGATCACCATTAAATGGTGATCCTCTTTTCATATGTAAAGGTATTTGGTCTATACAAACGGCAAGCTTGCAATAATGCCGTTATATAGCTTGATAATTATGTATAGTATCGTAGTACTAAATAATACCCAAAATAGTATTTCAAAAAAGATCAGCCCAATTAAACCTGTCATATTCATAAAAAAGCTCATTTTATAAATCGTATAGACAAAATAAACCGCTACAGTCAATGCAGCTACAGCGAGCAGTACAATGGCCGATTGAATGCCAAAAGCAGACAGTAGTGCTCCAATGAAAAAGATGACATACCCTCCGCGTGCTGCGCTCATTGTCTCCCCTTTATAATCTTTCGAAAAGAAAAGCATGCCTAATTCATGGACAGTCTCTCCGATTAACTTAAGGGCGGAAAATAACATAAAAAAGCAAAGAGAAAATAGAATTAGTAAAAACACTTTTAACTCCATCTCCGACAAAAATTCGCGCATGCCGGCATATACACCGATTCCCTGCAAGATCCCCATTGATTCTGTCACTACATAAATGCCAAATGTCAAACTAAAAAGCAAAATCGTAAAAAGCGGTAGATAGCCATATAAATATGGATTTTTCATAATTTTTTTTACCCCATTTTTCTTTATTCCTACATATTTAATAATACTGAAAAAACCCCGCTCTTATCAACTCCTGAAAGAGATTACGGGTATGCATCTGTCTTTGAAGTACGTTATAATTGTGCTATTGAGAAAATTTTTTTTGAAAGGAGGCGTGGTGATGCAAGTGCTTGCCATATTCATCCCGATTATTGCAGCAATTTTGTTGCCTTTTTTATTTAAGCAAATTCGGGCCATACATACGGGATGGTTTGTATTGTTAGTCCCCCTTGCTTTACTCGGCTATTATACCTCGTTCATCAAGCAAACGATTAATGGAGAGTCTGCCGTTGCGGTTATGGAGTGGATTCCCTCTCTCGATATTTCGTTCAGTTCTTATTTGGACGGATTGAGTATACTCTTTTCCATCCTGATAACAGGAATCGGCTCGTTAGTTGTTCTTTATTCTATTTTCTATTTGGATAAAACAAAGGAGCAGCTACACAACTTTTATGTTTATTTATTAATGTTTATGACGGCAATGCTTGGGGTCGTTCAATCCGACCATGTCATTACTCTTTATCTATTCTGGGAGTTGACTTCCATTTCATCCTTCCTGTTGATTGGGTACTGGTTCAATCGCGATAAGTCTCGTTTCGGCGCTTTAAAATCGATGATGATTACAGTTGCCGGCGGATTGATGATGCTTGGCGGTTTCGTTCTTCTATCACTGATGGGCGGCACATTCTCCATCCGGGAGTTAATTGTTCAGGCACCTAGCATAGCTTCACATGATTATTTTGTACTAGCGCTTGTATTAATTTTACTAGGAGCATTTACAAAATCTGCGCAGTTCCCATTCTATATTTGGCTGCCAGATGCCATGGAGGCGCCGACACCTGTATCGGCTTATCTTCACTCAGCCACAATGGTAAAAGCCGGAATCTATTTAGTTGCACGCTTTACACCAATTTTTGCTCTTTCTGAAGTATGGGTGTGGCTTGTTGCCGGCATTGGATTACTTACTCTGTTTTGGGGCTCCCTATTTGCCTCTAAGCAGACCGATTTAAAAGGGATTTTAGCTTTCTCTACAGTGAGTCAGCTTGGTCTTATTATGTCGCTTTTAGGTGTAGCAGCAATGGCTTTCCATGTCGAAGATGCAGCAGGCACGGTCTTTAAATATGCCGGATTTGCAGCAATCTTCCATTTGATCAACCATGCCACATTTAAAGGAAGTCTATTCATGATTGCCGGGATTGTAGATCATGAGACTGGGACAAGAGATATTAGAAAATTGGGCGGGTTAATGAGCCTAATGCCGGTCAGCTTTACAGTAGCATTAATCGGCAGCTTTTCTATGGCAGGTCTTCCGCCATTTAATGGCTTCTTGAGTAAGGAAATGTTTTTGACGGGTATGCTTTCAGTGAAAGAATTTGGCCTATTCAACTTCGAAACATTTGGCGTATTGTTCCCGATTATTGCTTGGGTGGCAAGCGTATTCACGTTTGTCTACAGCTTTTACTTTGTATTTAAAACGTTTACTGGGAAATTACAAGCGGCGAAATTACCAAAAAAACCACATGAAGCACCGGTTGGTATGCTCGTTTCTCCAGTCATTCTAGCCGTCCTTGTCGTTTCAATCTTTTTCATTCCGAATCTAATCGGCGATCTATTTGTGAAACCTGCTGTTGCGGTAATTCAGCCGTTTTTATATTCTTCGCCTGATGAAGTGAATATTGCAGTACATGCATGGCATGGATTCAAGCCCGAGTTCTGGATGACAGTCGGCATAGTTGCAGTTGGATTACTATTATTCCTTCTGCTTCCTAAGTGGCAAAAGGTTTATCGTATAATTCCTGAATGGCTGTCGCTAAATAAACTGTATGATTTTATGATGAATACGGTACTAGATACGTTAATGGAGCGTTTCTCAAATCTTTATATGACGGGGTCAATCCGCAAATATTTGACATACATGTTTGCTGCCATTGTCAGTATTGTCATAGGAACACTTTTCATCAAGGATGCATTTGCCTTATCTTTTGAAAACGTTTCCCCAATTGCAATCTATGATATTACCCTGATTGCTGTATTAGTAATAGGAACGCTCACTACCCTGTTTGCAAAATCCCGCATTACAGCGATTGTTGGGCTGGGGGCAGTCGGCTATACAGTGGCCCTATTCTTTGTTATTTTCAATGCACCTGATCTTGCGTTGACACAATTAGTTATTGAAACGATTTCTGTTGCATTATTCCTGATGGCTTTCTATCATCTACCGAAGCTTAGCCGGGTTGAAGAGCGGATGCGATTCCAAGTGGGACGTGCAATCATTGCAATTGGTGTTGGTGCTATGGTGACGTTATTAGCGTTATCTGCGCATTCACAAAAATTAGTTGAATCCATTTCCGGTTACTATAAAGAAACGGTGTATTCTCTCGCTGGAGGCGGCAATATTGTAAACGTCATCCTGGTAGACTATCGTGGATTCGATACATTATTTGAAATTACGGTACTCGGCATTGCCGGTATGGGTATTTATGCCATGATTAAACTTCGCTTGAGCAGAAAGGAGAAAAGTAATGAGAACGAATAATTTAATCCTTCAGTTTACTTCCAAATTCGTGTTCTTCATCATTTTCTTCTTTGCTGTCCATATTTTCTTTGCGGGGCATTATACACCAGGAGGAGGATTTGTAGGCGGTCTATTAATGTCGAGTGCAATCGTTCTTCTCGTAATTGCTTATGATTTGAAAACAGTACAGATGATTCTTCCGGTGAATTATATGTATATGACGGCAGCCGGATTAATTTTGGCAGTAGGAACGGCCGCTTTTCCGATGTTTAAGGGAAAGCCTTTCTTTACTCACTTTTTTGATTATTTCCACTTGCCGCTGATTGGAAAGACATCGCTTCATACTGCAGCGTTGTTTGACCTTGGTGTATTTCTCGTTGTTGTCGGTGTGACGATGACCATTATTCAAACGATAGGAGAGGATGAATAATGGAAATTGTAATGGCTTTTGTATGCGGATTCCTGTTTATGGCCGCAATTTATTTAATCTTATCCCGCTCCCTTTTGCGGATTATTATCGGTACTGGGCTGTTGAGCCACGGTGCACATCTGCTCATTTTGACGATGGGAGGTCTTGGAGGGGAAAGTCCTCCCGTGCTAGGTGAGGGTGTAACAGATTATGCAGATCCCCTGCCACAAGCACTGATCTTAACAGCCATTGTTATTTCATTTGGAGTGACGGCGTTCTTCCTCGTACTCGCCTACCGTGCTTATCAAGAGCTTGGGACGGATGATACGACTAAGATGAAAGGAAGTGATGAAGATGATTAACTTCCTGTTAATTCCGATCCTTATCCCATTTTTCATGGGAATGGTCTTAATGTTTTTACACAAGAAGGTGCGACTTCAGCGGATTCTTTCTTTGCTGACACTTTTCTGCGCAGCATTTATGGCATTGCTTGTTATGGTAAAGGTAAAGAATGAGGGAGTACAAACCATAACATTTGGAAACTGGCCGGCACCTTACGGCATTACGATGGTAGCTGATGGTATGTCTTCATTACTGGTATTCACTACTTTCGTGCTTGGTTTTTTCATTGCTTGGTACAGCTTTGAATCCATCGGCCGGGAACGGGAACAGTTTTTCTACTACCCTGGCCTCATGTTCATTTTAACTGGGGTGACTGGTGCCTTTACAACAGGCGATATTTTTAACTTGTTTGTATTCTTTGAAGTACTCTTAATGTCTTCATATCTGCTGATTGTACTAGGCGGAGAGAAAGGACAGCTTCGGGAGTCCATCAAATACATTTTAGTGAACGTCATTTCCTCCGCTTTATTCGTTATTGCGGTAGCTTATTTATATTCTGTTGTAGGAACATTAAGCATGGCAGATATTTCAGTGAAAATTGCTGAAATTAATCAGCCTGGCATCATTACGACAATTGCTGTTCTGTTCTTGCTCGTATTCGGATTAAAAGCAGCGATTTTCCCGCTTTATTTCTGGCTGCCAAGCTCATATGGAGCAGCCCCTATCCCTGTTCTTGCATTGTTCGGTGCATTGCTCACAAAGGTCGGGGTCTATGCGATTATGCGTACATACACGCTCTTTTTCGTACATGATGTTTCGTATACACATGAGATTCTGTTGATTTTAGCCGTGTTAACAATTTTGGCAGGATGCATTGGCGCACTTGCTACGTTTAATGTAAAACAAATTATTATTTATAACATCGTGATTGCGGTCGGTGTCATTTTATTCGGCACTGCGCAAATGAATGAAACCGGATTAGAAGGCGCCCTCTTCTATCTTGTACACGATATGATTATTAAGGCTGTATTGTTCATGCTGGTTGGTTTGGTCATCTATGTCACTGGCACTTCAAATTTGCGTAAAATGGGCGGCTTGATGAAAACATACCCTGTGCTCGGGTGGTTCTATTTAATTGCTGCTTTCGGCCTTGCTGGCATCCCGCCTTTAAGTGGTTTTATCGGCAAGCTGCTAATTGTGCAGGGTGGTTTTGAAGCAGGCAATATTTGGAGCAGTATCTTCCTGCTAGCCTCAAGCTTGATTGTATTGCTGTCGGTAATCCGTATCTTTATTTATGCATTTTGGGGTGAAGAAGGCGAACGTGTTACTGTGGAAAAGCACCGCTATAACCGTATGTTCTTCCCAACTGCCATACTTGTTATTATATCCGTTGCCTACGGGGTCGGTTCGGAATGGCTCGTCCCGTTTATGGATAATGCTGCGAAAATCCTAGTTGATCCAAGCATATATGTAGATGCAGTCATGAAAGGAGGAGAATAGATTGGCCTTTCAAATTCTGCTTAACTTCTCCTTAGCATTTCTATGGATGTTTCTATCCGCGAATTTTAGTGCCAACGGGTTTCTAATCGGCTTTCTGCTGGGAGCTTTAGCTCTCATTATTATGCGGCGTTTCTTCAATGGCCGCCTTTATCTTGAGAGAATTTGGGCGATTATAAAATTAGCATTGCTGTTCCTAAAGGAGCTTGTTCTCGCAAATATTGCTGTATTAAAAGTTGTATTAAAACCAAAATTGGATATGCAGCCGGCTTTTTTCAAGTATGAAACAGCATTAACTGAAGAATGGGAGCTTACACTTTTATCCAGCTTGATTACCCTTACGCCTGGAACAGTTGTTGTTCATATTTCTGATGATAATAAATATTTATATATTCACGCGATCGATGCGGCAGATATTGATGAAACAATTGCATCGATACGTGATTCATTTGAAAAGGCTATTCTGGAGGTGAGCCGTGCATGACATACTTTATTTGGGGCTCAATCGTCCTCATTACACTCTCAATGATTGTTATCATCTATCGTCTAGTAAAGGGGCCTGACGCTTCTGACAGGGTCATCTCTCTGGATACAATCGGTGTCTGCCTCATTTCACTAGTAGGCTTGTTCTCCATCATGGTTGAAACAAGCTATTTCCTAGAAATTATTTTACTGCTGGCGATCTTATCATTCATCGGTACAGTTGCTTTCTCTAAATTCATAGAGAAAGGAGATATCATTGAACGTGACAATTCTCGCTAATGTATTAATTGTTTTCTTTATAGCAGTCGGCGTGCTATTTATCGTCGTCACAGCCATCGGGTTATTTCGATTGCCTGACCTTTATACACGAGCTCATGCAGCCTCTAAAAGCGCCACACTCGGGGTTATGTGTATTTTAATCGGTGTGTTCCTGCATTTTTGGCTTATTGAGGATCATTTCAATGCCCGTATTTTATTAGGGATTCTCTTTATCTTTATTACAGGTCCTGTGGGAGGCCATATTATGAGCCGCTCCTCTTACATTGCGGGGGTAAAACCGTGGAGTGGGACAACGCATGATGATTTAGAAGAAGAAATTAACCGCATGAAAAAAGAACAAGGCATTAAGTAAGAAAAGCACAAATCCACCAAAGGCGGATTTGTGCTTTTTTAATATGGTCTATATGGCTGGTATGGATATGGGTATGGGTACGGATATGGGTATGGATATGGGTTCCCGTAATATGGATATGGTCGGTAATTTGGTACAAACGCACTTCCAAGGACCCCTCCTAAGAAGCCGCCTAAGAATGGTCCTCCGAAATTGCCAAATCCTGGGCCCCCATATGGTCCTCCATACGTGCGGCCGGGCCCCCTACCGTAAAATCTTGCCATAGAATCCCTCCTCTATTGTAGAGTATGAGAAAAGAACCGTTCTATATTGGTATTTGCCTAAAGAGCAGGATGATAAATGTTGAGCTGACATAATTCAAGATATGAATAATTGCTCTCTTGCTTAAAAGCTATTCCCAAGATGGATTTCCTTTTATTAAAATAAATGCTGCTTTACAGTGGTAATTGCCGGATATCCCTACTGCTCTGCATAAATAATAGCCCTTTTCCTAGAAGAAATAGCGGTCATTCCAAAAAATGCGGGATATATCGGCGGCTCCATATTGATAATCCAGTTAGCCTTTCTGCCTGAAAGAAGTATTAAAAAGTTGAAATAAAGAGGAATGGCTTCATGCTGTTGAAACCCTTCTTTTTGTCTCCCAATTATCTGGGTAATCGTTTTTATATGAACCCAATATAAAACGGTTTCCCATTTTAAATCGGGAAACCGCCTTTTGATATTACTTAAAATTGTTCAACAAAAGCTGCTAATGTACGTACCATAACCCCAGTACCGCCTTTTGGTCCTAAATCATGAGATCCGGAAGCATCTGATGTACCGGCAATATCCAGATGAATCCACGGTGTATCTTCAGCGAACTCACCAACAAAGCCGCCGCCAAAAATCATATGTCCGTCACGGCCAGGTGAATTATTTAAATCTGCCAGATCTGATTTACGGATACGCTTTTTATCTTTTTCCGTTAATGGAAGACGCCATACGAACTCTCCTGTTTCAACTGCTGCCTCCATGAAGCTCTCAAAGAACTCTTCATTGTTTGTTAAGGCACCTGTTTTATCCATGCCAAGCGCTACAATGACCCCGCCTGTTAACGTAGCAACATCAATCAGGTAATTTGCTCCCTGCTGTTTTGCATAAGTTATAGCATCAGCCAATACAAGACGTCCTTCCGCATCCGTATTCAGCACTTCTACTGTTTTACCACTGTAAGTTGTAATCACATCATCCGGCTTAAAGGCAGTGCCTGACACCATATTGTCTGTAGAACCGATAACTGCTACTACATTACGGTTAGGTCGTGTCTCTCCAATGATTTTCATCGCTCCAAGGACTGCTGCCGCTCCGCCCATATCGCCTTTCATGCCAACCATACTTTCACGCGGTTTTAAAGAGTAGCCGCCGGTATCGTATGTCACACCTTTTCCAACAAAGCCGACAACATCTTCCCAGCTATCCTTTGCTTTATATTTCAACGTAATCATACGCGGCTCTTCTACAGAGCCTTGGTTTACGCTTAAAATACCGCCCATCCCTAACTCTTCCAACTGTGCCTTATCAAGAATTTCTACTTCGAAATCATACTGCTTGGCCAGCTCTACTGCATAGTCTGCAAGATCTGTTGCTGTCAAAAGATTTGGCGGTAAATTAATAAGACTACGTGCTTCATTTACTGCTTCTGCATAAATACGTCCTACATCAAAGCTTGATGCCACTTCTTCCATATCTGCCTGTGTCACAAGTTCTACACGATCAAGATATGTATCGATTTCGTTAGAGGACGTTTTGTAATTCGGTACTGTATAGAAGCCCATGCCGATGCCTTCAGCAGCCAGGAATGCAACATCCGTTTCTTCTAATACCGGTGTCACAAACGAATCCAGCCAAATGGCATAGTCGTTCACCTTTAGTGATTTCAGTTCCTTCCCTACTAGACCGAACGCTTCTCTTAGCTCTTCTTCCGTTAATGATTTCCCTTCTCCAAGCCCTACAAATACCACTCGCTTAAGCTGTTCATTTGCCGTTGCTACCGGGAACTTCGTCAATTTCTTCCGGTCGGAACTAATTTCCCCTGTCCGAATCCACTCTTCTAGGGCCGAGTCAAAAAAGCCACCAAACTCATCCCAATTTTTCATCTGTTCACGGTGTTTTTGAACACCAACGATGATTGTTCCTGCTGAAATTGTTTCGAATGTTCTGTTTTCTGTTTCGATTTTCATGCTACTGCCTCCTAAATGTTTTATCCATCCTATTATACCTCTATTCTATTACTTCGGATAACGAAATTCATAATTTTTCACCATTTTCAAAATATGTTATGATGAGGGCAACTATCCATAGGGAAGGAACGATGGTTAATGGCCTTGCTGGAAAATACACCTCTTGTTTTAAGCTTGTTAGCAATCCTTTTTGCCCAAATCCTAAAAGTACCCGTCCATTTAATTATGACGAGAAAATTGAATTGGTCACTTCTTACCTCTACAGGCGGTATGCCTAGCTCCCATTCAGCGGCCGTTACCAGCTTAGCCACGGCAGTCGGATTTGAATCAGGATTTGATACACCTCTATTTGCGGTTGCAGCCATGTTTGCTTCGATTGTCATGTACGATGCGAGCGGCATCCGTTATCAGGCTGGACAACATGCAGCTGCATTGAATGAAATCCGCCGTGATTTACAAATTTTTTTCCGTGATATCAAACGCTGGCCTAATATGAATGAAGAAGAAAAAATTGAGGAATTAAAAACCCTGCTCGGTCACAAAAGAAGCGAAGTGCTGGCAGGAGCACTGGCAGGTATTTTCTTTAGCTGCGCCGTTTATTCTGTTATTCTGCATTAACAATTATTCTACTCAATGATTTTCCACCAAAAAAGCGCACCTCATTGAAGTAAGGTGCGCTTTTTTCTATACTTTCTTTATTTTAAAATATGAAACATCCTCATCCAGCAGGAACTCTGTACCGCGTACATTCATTGCTCGCATGACAAACGCTGCAACAACAATCAATGTCAGCACTACTCCTCCTATATAGGAAATATTTAATGGCAGATTGAAGCCGATTTTTTCATAGAGAATATAGACAAATACATTGTAAGTCATAAAGACAGCCGGAATCGAGGCAATCCAGTGATTTTTCTTTGCGATTATTAAGTACATAGCGCCTACCCATAGTGCAATGGCAGCTGTAGCTTGATTCGCCCATGAGAAGTAGCGCCATAAAATATTGAAGTCAATTTTTGTTAGGATGTAAGAAATAGCAAATAGCGGGACGGCAATCCAAAGTCGGCTTATGATTTTAGCTTGTCCTACCTTTAAATAATCTGCTATCACCATCCGAGCTGCCCTAAATGCTGTATCTCCTGAAGTAATCGGTAAAATAATAACTCCCAGTACAGCCAATGTCCCTCCAATAGAACCTAACATTAAAATGGATGCTTCTGATACAACTCCAGCTGTTCCTATAGCTTCTAACTTTTCATTCAGGCCATTATATCCGTTGAACAGGCTCATTGCAGCAGCAGCCCAAATCATTGCAATGATTCCTTCAGCAATCATCATGCCATAAAAGATTTTACGTCCTTGTGATTCATTTTGCGTTGTACGAGAAATAATTGGTGATTGTGTAGCGTGAAACCCTGATAACGCCCCACAAGTAATCGTAAAGAATAACATTGGGAAAATCGGCAAATCTCCTGGATGCATGTTTTGTAATGTTAATTCAGGAATAGGTGCCTTGGTAATCAACATCATAATCCCGATACCTAAAGCGGAAATAACGAGTAAAGCACCAAAAAATGGATAAATTCTTCCAATGATTTTATCTACAGGCAGCAGTGTTGCTAAAATATAATAAGCAAAAATAGCAAACGTAATTACTGCCAGACTCACTTTCGCATCCATCAGGTTATAAAGCAAAGTCGCTGGCGATGTAACAAAGACTGTTCCTACAAGTACAAGTAGCAAAAGCGCAAATACATTAACGACATGCTTCATATATTTGCCTAAAAATTTTGTCGCCAGTTCCGGCAGATGAGCGCCACGGTTACGAATCGAAATCATTCCAGTTAAATAATCATGTACTGCCCCTGCGAAAATACAGCCAATAACAATCCATAAAAAAGCTACAGGTCCATACAATGCCCCCATAATTGGGCCAAATACAGGTCCTACTCCGGCAATATTCAATAATTGGATAAGTGAATTTTTCGGCGTTGACATAGGTACATAATCTACTCCATCTGCGTTTACGTATGCAGGTGTAGGGCGTGCTTCCTGATGACCAAATACTCTTTCTACAAATTTACCATATGTAAAATAACCTGCAATCAGTGCAACAATACATACTAGAAATGTAATCATTTTTTCCCCTCCATTTACTAATATTATATTTCTACTTAAAATCATTATAGCGGGCCTATTGTTATATAACAATATATTTTTATATTACTTAGTTATAATACAGTGATATAAAAAAAACATGCATCTTTTGATGCATGTTAAAACATTCTATATCCTGCTTTACGTAAGTAAATCATGACAATTCCTGCCACGACTGCTCCGGCAAAACCACCGGATAAAATCAAAATGTCTACGATTTGTAATGCCTGAAGTTTGTCCATCAGTGCTGGGAAAGCTGTGCCTGGCTTGAAAATATAATCAAGGAAGCTCACTCCTTCTTCATCCACTATAAAGACAACAACAACCGGATACACAATGGCCATCAGCCATGTCATACGCAGCAGCATATTCAGCAAAAAGCCGATCCCGAAGAACATAACGAAAAATAGTACGACCGAAATAATTAATTGGACTAAAGAAACATCATTCATTCTATGTAAACCCTCCAGTTTTCCTTACATTAGTTTACATTATAAGGAGAGTGCTTTCAATGGATATAATTATATCGTCAAGAAACGGACATAGGGGTAATCACTGCTCAATCACTCTACATAGAAAAAGAAATGCCCTATAAGCAATCGCTTATAGGGCATCCGTTTACATTCTGCCATTCACTGCTACACCATTGACATATCGTTTACTATTCCATAAATCCTTCCATTTACGGATAGCTGTCAGCACAATGATGAGACCAAGAATCAGCATAACGATGGACAGGACCCCATTCAATACAGAATAGCCCCCTGCTTCACTGTTCCAATAGACATTCTTTACCATCCAAATTCCCGCCACATTTACTGTTACATATAAATACGCGAGTGGAATGATACAGGTTAACACATAAATGCGCCGATCTGCTATTTTCAAAATGATGGTCGCTCCACATACCAGTCCTATTGAAGCCATCAATTGATTCGATACGCCAAACAATGCCCAAACAGAGCTAATATCGCCTGAGTACAATAAATACCCCCACATAAAGCAGGCAAGTGCACTGGCAAATAAGGTACCGGGCATCCAATCTGTTTTCTTTAACGGTTTATATACTTCCCCAAAGAAATCTTGAATGAGGTAGCGGGCTACCCGCGTTCCGGCATCAATGGCTGTCAAAATAAATACAGCTTCAAACATGATAACGAACTGGTAGAAGTACGAAGACATATCGGCAAACCAAGGAACTCCTGTAAAAATATAGGTCATCCCTACAGCTAATGTGACAGCGCCCCCAGTACGTCCTTCTAAATCCATACCAATTTGCTCGGCCAGCATATTTAGATTCACTGTGTCCATACCTAGCGTAGCAAAAACGGCTGGCGCCGAATTAATAGCGAAATAGTCACCCGGGTAAAGAGAGGTAGCTGCAATTAGCGCCATAACCCCTACCAAACTTTCTACCAGCATCGCCCCAAATCCAACGACACGGATATCTTCCCACCGATCCAGCATCTTCGGTGTCGTTCCTGAGCCGACAAATGCATGGAAGCCCGAAATGGCTCCACAAGCAATCGTAATTGACACAAACGGCCATACCGGTCCTGCTACGACAGGCCCTCCGCCTCCTAAAAAGTCTGGAATGACAGCAGGAAACTGAATAACAGGATTTACAATAAATACACCGATAATCAGGGCAATAAATACACCGATCTTCATAAAACTACTCAAATAATCACGAGGTGCCAGCAGTATCCATACCGGCAAAGCAGCTGCGAAGAACGCATATATCGGTAAAATAAGTGCTAAAGTATCGCGTTCTAACGTCAGCAAGTCTCCAAGCCATGTCCCCTGCAAATAAGGCCCCATAAATACACCAATCATCAACAAGATAAACCCTACTGCAGAAGTTGTAAGCAGATTGCCTGTTTTCTTATATGCAATTCCTACCAATATAGCGATTGGAATCGTAATAGCAACAGCAAAGGTTCCCCATGGATTACGCTCTAGTGCTCCTAATACAACTAGCGAGAGTCCCGCCATTGTAATCGTGATAATAAACAGCATAGCAAGCCCTGTACAGAAGCCTGCAACTGGTCCTAGCTCCTCCTTCATCACTTCAGACAATGACTTGCCTTTTCTCCGCATCGAGGCAAATAACACTACTGCATCGTGCACCGCTCCCCCAATAACAGCACCGATTAACAGCCATAACAGCCCCGGCAGGTAGCCGAACTGAGCGGCAAGCACCGGTCCTACCAGCGGCCCCGCCGCAGCAATTGCCGCAAAATGGTGACCAAACGCCACCCATTTATTGGTGGGTACATAATCCTTCCCGTCTTTTAGCTGATGCGCCGGTGTCGGCTCTTTTTCATTGATTTTTAATACTTTCTTCGTGAAAAAGTAACCATATAGGCGATAACCGATAACGAGTATACAGATAGCTCCAATAACAATGGAAATCGCATTCATAATAAAACACCCCTCCTTCTTTTATGCTTATTGCAACGTATGAAGGAAGGAGGGAAATTATTTTTAAAATAATCAGATAATTATTTTTACACCATTTCTAGTGTAATATCTTTACCTATTATTCTATTTTTTTATGAATAGATTGTACTGTGTATAACCAAATATTTCTTCCGGAATGATATTATCAACAAAATCTATCATATTTTTTTTCACATCATTGCGGGCTACTTCCTTCAACATGATATTTGAAAGCTCATCGACCGCAAGCTGCTTCGGTGAGATCCAATGTGCCTCTAAAATTTCCCGTTCCTGTACGATAATCGATTGTGAGGCTTCTGCCTGACCACAATAGAGAATCGCCATATTATCGCTAATTTCACTGCGGATGACACCTGTTCGAAATCCGACAAGGCCTTTTACATAACAATCAATCCCTGTCTCTTCCTTTACTTCTCGCACGACTGCCTCATCAATCGTCTCTCCTTCTTGGACAAACCCTGCTGGCAGAGACCAGCGCCCCTTCAGTCCGCTATACGTTTTTTTGACAACCAGCCATTCCCCGTTGTCATTCTCTACAATCCCACAAACACCTAGCCATATTTTTCCACGATCTTTTTTCATCTCTCTATCAGCCCTTTTACATATTCTACTATTAAGTATAGCGGCTCTCCTCCTTAAAGAAAAATATTCCCTTCCCTTTTGTTTTTTGCCTATAAAAAAAGCAGGGAAAGTGTTAAAACTTCCCCTGCTTACCGTTTCAATTAAAGAAATTTAAATTTACCTTTTTTCAATGTCAACCCTACGCCACCTACTAAGAATAGCGCACGGTCATCAACAACTTTCTTAAGCGCAGAAGCTGTTTTACCAGTGAATTTACGTCCCATTGCATTACCTATTGCATCATCATGACCTAGAGAACACACAGCGCCTTTGTCATCATATACAAATGTCTCTGTATCTTCACCGTTCATTAAATGCTTGATGTTTTTTGCAATGTTTACTGCTTGTTGCATAGCGATTTGAGCAGTTGGCGGGTATGGACGCCCTGCTTCTTCATTCAGAAGGAATGCACAGTCACCTACTACAAATACATCATCAAAGCCTGGAGCACGCATGTCCTTGCGAACAGCGATACGCGCACGATTTGACTCAATGCCTGAAGTTTCGATTAAGCTGTTTCCACGAACACCTGCAGCCCATACAACTGTACCAGCTTTAATAAATTCAAACTCATCTTCGCCCTTCTTAATCTTAACACCTTCTTGAGTAGCTTCAACAAGCGGTGTACCGATTGAGAATTCGATACCTTTTTTAGATAATTGCGTTTTTGCATATTCTACAAGTTGTGGATCAAATCCTGGCAGTACCATTGGAGCTGCTTCTACACATAGTACACGCACTTTTTCTTGTGGAATATCGAACTCTTTGCAAAGCTCAGGAATACGGTTGCCAAGCTCACCTAAAAACTCGATACCTGTGAAGCCTGCACCACCTACGATGATTGTCAATTTGCTATCGTCTTTTACTTCATCTAATGACCATGAAGCGAATTGATATTCAATGTGTTCACGCACTTGACGAGCTGTGTTGATATTTGTTAAAGAAAGAGCGTATTCCTTTAATCCTGGAATACCGAAAGTTTCCCCTTCAAATCCAAGGCCAATGACTAAATAATCATATGTGAATTCGCCAGCAGAAGTTTCAACCTTTTTCTTGTTTACATCAAGACTTTCAACTGTTGCTTGTACAAAACGCACATTATTATTAATGACGCTAGAAATTGGGTAACGGGCCTTGTCCGGAGAAATTGTACCGGCACCTACCTCGTGTAACCAAGTTGTTTCATAGTGGTAATCATTTTTGTTAATTAAGATGATTTCCGCCACGTCCGCACTGATCATTTTTTGCAAATTAACAACGGTAGTCAATCCACCATATCCTGCGCCTAATACTAAAATTGTCGGTCTTTTCACTGAAATCAAAACCCCTTTAATTTTTTTGTACCAGCGCATGGCAAACAAAAAATGAAGTACAATTCTATACTTCAATAGTTTGTTACGCTAGGTCTACATATTTTCGACAAAAATACCTACATACTATATTAGCCCTTTTAGGTAGTAATTTCAACACTCTAAATTCGCAGGCAGGAAAAATCGGAAATAAATCTCAGAAATGAGTATAGTGTTAGCGAAAGAAAGAAAACGTGTGCAATCTTGAGCACTGAAAAGCCGCTCATCTTTTAAAATAGGATGAGCGGCTTGCAGCAATTTAATTCACAATATTATGTTCATACAGGTAATCGTACGATATATCAATAAATAAATATTCATTATTTGGCAGAGCCATACTGAATGTACGTGTTAGTTCTCCTGTTTCGATATCCGAATAGGCATTAGAAAGGTCTGAAATCTGCTCCTGACGCATTTTCAGCAAGTTTTCTAGAAAATAAGGGCGCCAGCTCCAATTTTTTCGCAGTGCCTCTTTTTCCACTACCCATTGATCTTTTTTCCATCGAATGTTCGGAGTCGTTTGAAATCCTTCTCCATCACAAATGTAAAGTCTAAAAGCGTAATCCTGTAATTGATTGGCCAATTCTATAAGTTTATCAGCTTGTTTACTCGTTGGTATAACTGTTTCCACACTAGAAATAATTTTTCTTTCAAGCAGCTTTACTTCTTCCAGCTTATGCTTGATCAGCTTTTTTTCCGTTGCGATAAACTGCTCACATTCATCACGGAACCGAGGCTTCAGCGTATCTCGGGGAACAAAATCTTTCGACGGTTTCTCAAGATATGCTCCTTTGTAATATCGTGCCCCATTTTTCCAGCCGTGCTGTAATTGATAGATTGTATCCACTTTGCTCACCATCAAGGATGCCCCCATTTTCAGTGCCAATGCCCGCAGTGTAGTGAATACATAATTCTGATTGCCCCACTTATTGTAGCTCAGCTGATCCACATCGATGCAAAGTACACTTGGCTCAAGCAATAACAATGAATCCAGATGACTATGAGCGCCAACATTAGATAAGGCTACCTTAACGCCGTAAGTTTGGATATATTTTATAAGGTGATGAAGTTGTTGTAAATCAGTAGCAAATAAATATTCGTTCATAACAAGGGTAATGTGATGAAGGTTCTCCTCAGTAACTAATTCCTTCAACAAAGAAAAATAACTTTCCCCAAAATCAATTGTTAACAGGTTAGGGTTACATGGGATATATAAATCAATGTGCTCGATTTCTCCTATAATTTTCTCGATTGCCTGACGAACGACTAGCTGTTCTACTTCTGCACGAATTTCCGCTGGTACGTCCTCGTTATATGTAAATGTTGCTATATCGATTACTGTTTCTCCCTCTACAATACGCCCGCTTACCTCATAAGCAACGATACTATGTTCATCAGCACTATAGATTGGTTCAAAAAAAACCTCCATTTGATCGAGCTTATCTAATACGTTCAAAACATCCATAGGATTTGAACCCCCTTTAACATCTTACTTCCATCATAAAACAAATTTTCGACTAATTCAAAAAACGAATTCAAAACATAGTATTACGATAAGTTTTATACACTTAAATAAGTATAGAGAAAAGCCGCTTGAATAACAAGCCTTATTCAAGCGGCTTTTTATCATAATGTGAGAATCATTGTGCGCTGTATCCTACTTTTTCTAATGCTTCATATACCGGCTTGATCTGCACATAACCTTCTCCGACTACTTCGTCGTTTACTAGAACAAGAGGATAAAAAAATTCATCCTCTTGAATTCGGCTGGCATAATCAATGTCACGCTCATTCTCAAGTGTTTCTTCAATGTTGATAAATCGGTATTCTACTTCCTGGTCAGGGAACTTTCGGGAAATTGCTGCTTGTAACCACTCGTATGTATCCTTAGAAGACGGTGCATTTACACAGCTGGCACATATAATGTCAGCCCCATATACTTCAACGATTGCTTTGGGTCCATTCATTTTTCTTCCGACCTTTCAGTATTTAAGTATTGGATTTTTTGTTTTCTTCACATTATAATGATTTTAGTGAAAGGAGTCGAGTGAAATGACAGATATCGAACAAAAAGAACAAGTACAAGAAGTTTTAGATAAATTACGTCCATTTTTACTACGCGATGGCGGTGACTGCGAATTAGTAGACATCGAAGACGGTGTTGTAAAATTACGTCTATTAGGCGCATGCGGCAGCTGCCCAAGTTCTACAATCACATTAAAAGCTGGTATTGAGCGCGCTCTTTTAGAAGAAGTACCAGGAATCGTTGAAGTAGAACAAGTATTTTAATGATCGGCGCTGTGCCATACTAACAAAATAAAAGCGGCTTTCTTGCACTGTCAAGAAGCCGCTTTTAATTATTTATTTTGTATTTGTTTCCTCACGATGAGCCCGTATTTCTTCCCAGCGTTCCTTCGCCATCTCTACTACTTTGGCTTCACCACCCACACGCTGGCTTTCAATCACTTTTGAAAAGAAACGTGTAGCGTTTTCTATATCATTCAGGCGACGGGATAATTCTGCTATCATATACATGATACGTGCTGCGGACATTTGTGTACTTGCGTAATCTTCTGTAGAGAAGGACTCCATATATTGATCACGTGCAATTGCCATAAAACGCTTCTCCTGCATCTCATTGTGAAGAGAGCGGTAAAACCAGGCTACTCGAAGGGCAAGACCCGCCTTTGCTACATGCTTTTCTTTTTTGATATTCGCACATAATAAAGCAAGCTTATATACTTGAATTGCCTGAAAAACTGTACGTTCCCCTTTAAAATCATGCTGTACCCACTTATCCGTAATCTGCCTCTCGATCTCTTCTCCCGTTCCGGGAGCAAAATAACGTGAAAAATCTTCTGTAAATGAAAAACCGCAATGTTCACAAACAAAGATATTATAGTACATAGCTGGAACATCACCCTCTGCATAAACGGGCATAAAGTCTGTATCTGTTTCTGAGACTTTGATGAATTTTGAACGAACTTTTAGTGTTGAAAAGTTCTTTTTACAATGCAGACATTCGACTTTCTTTTCATAGTAGGGTGAAATCTCCATCTTTTTTCATTCCTTCGCATAGATTAGTATTATGCCTATTATAACAATTTTTAGCAGATAAGTATCAATTTTATTTGATTGATTTTCAAATCAGTTTTGTTGTCATAAGGGAAACACAATTGATATGATAGAGGAAAGGAAGGTGACTGTGATGACAAATGAAAAACAAGTAATCATTTTAACAGAGGCTGCGTCTTTCCAGATCAAGGAAATGATGAAACATAACGAAGAAGAAGGCTCATATTTACGCGTCGCAGTTCGCGGCGGCGGCTGCAGCGGTCTTTCATACGGCATGAATTTCGATAACAACAGAAGCGATGATGACTTTTCAGATGAACAATTCGGCCTGCAAATTATTGTAAGTAAAGAGGATGCCGCTATTTTACAAGGGACGACAATCGATTATAAACAATCTCTGCTCGGCGGCGGTTTTACAATTGATAACCCAAATGCTATTGCTTCATGCGGATGCGGTACTTCATTCCGTGCCCCTCAACGCGAAGGTACACCCGAAGTATGTGATTAACAAGAAGAAAAGCACATTCTCAGCTGCTTACGCTGTCTAGAATGATCAGCTATTCCCGTTTCACAAATGATTGGTTCTATACTAAAAATGCTTTCAAGGAAAGGTCCTTGAAAGCATTTTTATTTTTATTGGTAATTTAGTTGTCGTTTTGACGTTTGTACATCCAAAGCAGCCCCGATTTCATTAGGCGGGCAATGCGTCCTGTTACTGTTGTATCAGCAAGATGCACGAAGCCTTGTTTCTTGCCTAAAGAGCCCATAAAGCCTTTTAGCTTAATATCCGGCATCTTCTCCGGCAATGTCATACCGCTCCAGCGTGTTTTTAATACTTTCACCACACGTTCTGCCTGCTCTTCCGCAAGTTGTGCCGTTGGAGGCAGATCAGAGGAAGCACAGTCACCTATTACATAGATATGCTCATCATCCGGTAAATTGAAATATTGAGTAACAATCGGGCGGCCAAATTTATCCTTCTCCGCCTCCATGTCACGAACAATCTTCACTGGCTGAACACCTGCTGTCCATACAATTGCATCTGCTTCGATCACTTGGTCATGATTGTATAGGCGGTTCGGTTCTACACGTGTAATATTTGATTGTGCAATAACTTCTACGTTATGCTTCTCAAACCAGGATTTCACGTAGTTGCTCAGTTTTTCCGGGAAGTCGCGTAAAATGCGGTGGGAACGGTCAAACAATTTAACTTTTAAATCTGAACGGCTTTCACGCAATTCACTCGCAAGCTCAATCCCAGAAAGCCCAGCGCCTACGATTGCTACTGTTGAACCTGGCGGCAGCCCGCAAACCTTTTCAAATGTACTGCGGGAATTAGCAATTGTCTGAATACTGTACGTATACTCTTCTGCTCCCGGTACACCATGATATTTATCTTCACAGCCTAATGCAATAACTAAATCATTATATTCAATAACCCGTCCATCTTCTAGATATACAGCTTTTTCTTCACGATCGATGCGGATTACCTCACCGTACACTTTTTGTAAACGTTCATGCTCTGGAAATGCCACGCGGATTTCCTTGTCTGTAGAAGTACCTGCAGCTAGCGCATAAAACTCTGTTTTTAAGCTATGGAAAGGGGTACGATCTATTAAAATAATTTCTGTATCGGCTGGTAAATTATTCGGTAAAAGGCGCAGTAAGACACGCATATTTCCATAACCGCCGCCTAATAAAACTAGTTTATTCATAATGTTCTCCTTTATTTATTCCATCATTCTAGTATGTTCACAAAGTCTCCATAAACGAGTATAGCTGATTGTGAGAAGTTTCACAATATGTTATCGTCATTTTGTGAAACTTTTCACAAGTAATGTGGATTGACTAAAAATATAAATGCTAGTAGCATACAATGAGTGAGGTGACAAAGGCATGAATCCTATGGTTGAGTTCTGTATTAGCAATTTGGCAAATGGTGCACAGGAAACATTAGAAGCATTAGAAAAAGACCCGAATATCGACGTATTAGAATACGGATGTCTTAGTTACTGTACGAAATGTGCAAGCAACTTCTATGCCGTCGTTAATGGCGACCTTGTCGAAGCTGACACACCTGGCGAACTGACAGAAAAAATCTATGCATATATTGAAGAAAATCCTTTATGGTGAAAAAGTATATTTGTTCCTTATTAGCTGCAACAGATGCTTAATATGAGCTCTTCGAAGAACGATTTAGAGTGATCTCGAGCAGCTGGTACAAATATGCAGGCAACTCTATAAATTGACCATTATTATTTCCTATTCCTTTAAACAAACGTTGATTCTTTCAGCGTTTTTTCTTTTTTCCCCTATATCAACAAAAGAAAACCGCATCTTTATTCAAGATGCGGTAACTGGGATAAATCCTCCACTACGTATGTTGGCTGTGTCGGCTTTCCTTTCACTATTTCCATAGGAGTAACACCCGTATTCACGTGGACAGTCGTACAGCCAAAATTGATACCGCATAAAATATCGGTATCATAATTGTCTCCTACCATCACAAGTTCATCACGCACCAGGCCATGCTCTTCTGCAATCATTTCCAGCATGACAGGTGATGGCTTCCCAATGAACAATGGCTCCACTCCACAAACATTAGCAACCATGCGAACAAAGGAACCATTTCCAGGCAAGAAGCCTTCCTCGCTCGGGAAACGAATATCTTCATTCGTTCCAATCAGTTTAGCACCGCGTTGTACTGTTAAGCAGGCATCTGCAATACGGGCATAGCCGATTGACCGGTCGATGCCCATGACAAGCACGTCTACTTCATTCTCTTCCGAAACAATGATGCCCTCTGCCTCCAGCGCATGTCGAATTCCTTCAGAGCCAATGACCTGAACCTTTGCTGTCCCATAGTTTTTTGCTACATATTTAGCTGTTGTCAATGCACTGGAATAGATATGCTCTCGCTTAGCCTGAATATCAATTGCAGCAAGCGCCTGCTGTAATTGCTCCGGTGTCTTCGATGAATTATTCGTTACGAAAAACGGCTCATTTCCTTCAGCCTGCAAATGATGAATAAATTCAACAGCAGTAGGGATACCCAATTTCCCCCGGTAGACTGTCCCATCTAAATCAAAGCAAAAACGCTTCATCTTATTTATCCTCGGGTAAAAAAGCAGAAACAGGACCTAATTCATTTGTTAAATAATCCTGTACTTTTGGCGGAAATTCTTTTATAGCAGGCAGGCTTGATGTTAATACATCCAGCACCTCTTGATCATTGACTTGAATGAATTCGCGTACAAGCATTTTACGTAATCCGACAACTGCTTTTAGCGGAGCATCCATTTCCTCGGTAATAACCTTTTCATCGACAAGGATATCGATAATGTCTTCATAGCTCCCCGGATCACGCATGATGAAGCCATCAATCATTAAGTTGCCAACATCCATCATCGATTCCATCAAGTTATGACCGATACGTTGAAGCGCAAGTTTATTGACCGTTGAATCCAACCAGCCTGTATGATCCTCCAATATGGCGATTAGTTCATTAATATGTTGTAAGTTTAACGTAATCTTGTTACGATCTACGAAGTACATGATGTACTGCCTCCAATCAATAAATGTTGATACTGTTTTCTTATCTATAGTACCATATTCTTTAGAATTGGAAGGAGCTTTCGCAATAATGGAACGATTTTTCTTATATGACGATGTAGAAGATACAAAAACGCGCTTTGTAAGTTTTACAGGGCGAACACAGCGCTATGATCTAGCGATTCTGCAAAGCAGCCGTTTCTTTGGAAAAGTGCTTGTGCTGGATATCCAGTTCGGCAGATTTGCCATCATTGGATCTGATGATGTAGAGGAGCCTGGCTACCTAGAGCATGTATACAACCGCACTGAGGAAGAAGCAGCAGATTTACGGGAATATTTACGTGAATTATTAGGATAAGAAAGATTAATTGCTTCCTTAAGCAGCTATAGAAATACATAGGTTTTTCTATAAGTTAAAAATAATCACCTTCTTATCATTATCACCTGGCTTCAGAAGTTGTCTGGTCTCAGTCACTATCTACAGCAATCAGACTGAAAAAAGAGATGGCATTTGCCATCTCTTTTTATTCTACGGGCTGTTCTGTTTCTACTTCTTGAATAGGTGCGGGCGCCTTCCCGACCTTTTTCACGATAAAATACGCACAGCCGAAATTACAATATTCGTACAAGTAATCTTGCAGCGTACTAATTTTCGTATCAAATGTTGATTTCTGATTTTTATCATCATAGAAGCCCTTCAATCTAAGCTGTCCGTAGCCCCAGTCGCCAACGATATAATCATACTTCACTAAAATGTCCGAATAACGAGCTAAAAAGTCCTCTTCTTTAAAGCCTTCCCTTACATCTTCCAACAATTCATACATATAGCCTTCTACAAGTATCATGAATCCACCACCAATCTATTATCACCATGTTAAGTAAACTACGGCTTGAAATCAACTCGTTTGTGTATCATGAAGAAGCCGCTCTTTCGCTGCAGCATTCACCTGCTCATCAGCGTGGTAGCTGCTTCGTACCAGCGGGCCTGCTTCACAATGAGAGAAGCCTTTTTCCATTGCAATTTTTCGAAGCTTGCCGAACTCAATCGGTGAATAGTATTTCTTTACTGGCAAATGCTTTTTCGTCGGCTGTAAATACTGTCCAATCGTCATGATATCCACGTTATTTGCACGTAAGTCGTCCATTACCTCCAAAATTTCCTCCCATGTTTCTCCAAGGCCAATCATAAGTGACGATTTTGTCGGAATATCCGGCTGCATTTCTTTTGCTTTTCGCAGAAATTCAAGTGAACGCTCATACTTAGCCTTTGCTCTTACTCTTGGCGTCAAGCGGCGAACTGTTTCGATATTATGGTTTAAAATATCCGGTTTAGCATCCATCAGCAATTGTAGGTTTTCTTCTACCCCGCCTAAATCAGATGGCAATACTTCTACAGACGTAAACGGTGCTTTTCGACGGATGGCACGAATTGTCTCAGCAAGCACGCCTGAGCCTCCGTCCTTTAAATCATCACGTGCCACCATTGTGATGACGACATGCTTCAAATCCATAATTTTTACTGAATCTGCTACACGTTCCGGCTCCGCTAAATCAAGCTCTGTTGGAAGGCCTGTTTTTACCGCACAAAAGCGGCAGGCACGCGTACACACTGATCCTAAAATCATCATTGTTGCCGTACGTCTTTCACCCCAGCATTCATGGATATTAGGGCAGCGCGCTTCTTCACATACGGTATGCAGATTATTTTCACGCATTAACTTTTTCAGCGCTTTGTATTCGTCATTTGTATTTAACTTTATTTTTAACCATTCTGGTTTGCGTAAGTGCTCTTCTTTATTATTCGTTGGTTTGCAAGATGTCATGAAATTCGCCCCTTATCGATGTCCCATAATTTTCACTACTCTATTGATGTCAATGTATCATATATTCGAGGTAACCAACAACCAGCTTTTTAAATTATCCTGCGATTTATTAATCATACGGTACAGGTACCTCTAGAGATGGCTGAACACCCTCTCCCCCGCCATCTGTATAAATGTGCGGCACAGTGCCTCGAATTAGACCGATTGCCACTGGAATATACTGTTCTACTGTAGCAGATTTACTCGCAAATGGAATAATAATTTGCACGTTCACTTCTAAATGTATACTTACCTCTACGTAGGCATTGTTAATGCCGAACTCTCGAATCGTCGATTGAACATCACTATGAACATTCCCAATGATATGAAACCTGATAGGAATTCGAGGACCTAGATTCCCTAATATCGGAAGATTCAATGCCTGCCCCATTGGCACAAAGAATACAATACCGTCCCCTGCTTCCATACGCCCTACATCATATTCAACATTTTCAAGATTAGGTAAGTGCGCAAGATCACCGTTTTCTGCCTGCTCTAAATATTCTTTAACAAGAGATGTTGTTTCGGCACGTACTTGATTGATGATATCTGTATTGAATTTTGTTGTCACCATTTCACTCGTACCAGGCGGAAGGTCGACAATAATATCATTCACATCCAATACACTTGATGTTCTTGAATTAATTGCTTTACTGACGACATAGGATGCGACCTTCTCTGTCTGGATCTCAGCGTAATCCAGATAAACCGGCATAATGCGGCTGTTCACAAAATAAAGTGAAACGATGATCATAATAAGTAAACTAACAAATAATAGCGTAAGCCTTGTAGAAGCCTTCTTTCCTCGCTTGAAACGCATTCTACGCCTTTTATGAAACAAAAAAAGCCCCCCTATTCTACCATATGAATGGGGGATTTTTTCTATTCGACAGGCGTCACATATTCAAGCTCCACCTTGTCGATTAATATGTCTGGAAAATCGACTAAATTGATTTCATATGTAGCTGGAAGGATCTCGTCATCTTCCTCAAAAATACGAATTTTCGGCCTTTCCGGAAACCCCGTATTTTGTTTTGATACAACGCCTCTGCGCCCATCTGATAACAAAAGAATCGTCCCGTTCGGATAATGAACGACACTTCGGCGCAGCGCTTCGACTACCTGCGGACTAAAAATAGTACCGCTGCCAGCCTCGATAATTGCCATTCCTTGTGAAGGAAGAAGCTTTTCACGGTATACACGATTCGACGTGACAGCATCGAATACATCGGCTACTCCAATGATTTTGGCGAAGGGATGAATTTCAACATCTACAAGACCTCTCGGATAACCACTGCCATCAAGTCGCTCATGATGCTGGAATGCACAGTGTGCAACAAGCAAAGATACAGAGTGCAAATTGCGCAGCAGCTCAAACCCGTGTTTTGTATGCTCCTTCATCGTCTCATACTCTTCATTCGTTAAACGACTAGGCTTTAATAAAATCTCTCTAGGTATCATTAGCTTCCCTACGTCATGTAAAAGAGCTCCAATACCAATTAAGCGGAGGTCTTCATAGGAATAGCCCATTTCCTTTGCTATAGCCAACGAATAAAGAGTTACTTGAAAGGAATGCTGATATAAATACTCATCATACATATAAGCATCTGTCAAAACCATTAAAATTTCTTCACTATTCAAGATGGAATTTAGCAAATCCTCTACAATATTGCCGATTGCCTTTGATTGCTGATCCAACACATAAGAGGCTTGGCCAGATTTTACTTCTCTTACTGAACGAAAAGAATCTGTGATGTTATTGACAATTTTTTTGCGTAAAGCTGGTTCGACTGTTTCTTCAATTTCTATTCCGTATGAGATCCGATCCTCTATATAAATATAATGGATATTTAATTGTTTTAGACGATACAATATCCCATCTGTCACCACTGCCCCTTTTTGTAAAAGGGGGTGACCAGCCTCATTCCAAATTGTTCTCCCAACAACCATGCCCGCCCTCAGCACATTGATTGATATTAAGCGCATTGGTCCAATAAACTCCCATCTTTGTTATTCCATACTATAAATTATAATCTGATTTACTTAAATAGAAAAGGTGACCTGCTAATTTCCTGATTTCTGCAAGTAGGATAGCAGGATATCTCTTAAAAAAGCCGGTAAATAATAATGCTTCTTAGCATATTTAAAAGACGGGAAAAAGTAGCCAAATGTAAATAAATCCAGTGTTGCTAATGTATAGGACTGCGCAGGATCAACAATTTTCCCATTTAGAAACAGCTGTCTTTGCCGATCCATTTTTAGATTGTACAGTAATAGCTTGCCTAATACGACACCTCGGAAACCAAGACCCTTCAGCTGAAGGTGCCACCATTCTTCATTTTGCGCCTGCACATATATTTCCTTTAATTCTGCTCCAGTAAGTTCAACCAGACATAGATTGATTGGATGGGGCAAAATTTTGTGCATTTCATACGGGCTGACATTTCCTTTTTTTAAATCTTCTACAAAAATCCCTGCATTGAACATAAGACAGTCGGCACCGGTATAATCAAAAACGGCTTCTGCAAATAAATTGGATAACGGAGAATAGTGGAACCACTCTTTATAGTATGTTTTCGGTAATTGGATCACCGGCTCGCTCATTAAGGCACTCCCTGTCTTTGACAACCCGAACAGAAACTCCGCCTCTCCCGATACCATCGCCAATTGTCCATTCTCGATTAACTCTTCTTCCAGTGCCGTTACGCGTTTCTCAGCATGGTCATAGAAAATTGTCAGATGCCCTGTAAACTGTCCAAACTTGCCGCCGCCTGTCAGTAAAACGCCATTGACAAATTTTCCTTCCGGCAGCGTATGGTGCGTATGAGCTCCAAAAATAACATCAATATCGGGACACTCATTTGCCAATAATTCATCATCTGAAATGCCGAGATGTGATAGACAGACAATCATATCGACTTCCTGTCGAAGTTTTTGGACGAGTAAAACTAATGCTTTTCGCGGCTCTGTTACTTCCCAGTTCAATGTTCGGTAAAAAACATCATATTGGGCTGTTGCACCGATTACCCCGATTTTTGTTCCGTGCATTGTCGTTAAAATTGTATAAGGCTTCAGCCAGTCCGGATTTTTACCGGTAAGCGCTTTAATATTGGCAACTACTACATCAAAAGCCGCTCCTTCATAAAGAGCTGTCAAATCATCAAATGCCAGTGTAATTCCTTCATTATTCCCTATCGTTACAGCATCGTAAGCAGCTGTATTGAGCATTTCCACGTTCCCTTTACCGAGCGTTGCCTCCGTAAAAATATTTGAACGATCGATATGATCTCCGACATCGAGCAGGAAGCTTGCCTCCCCCCTGCTCGCCAATAGCTGACGCTGCTCTTTTATAAATGCTTGCATACGAAGCCAGTATTCAAAATGGCTATGTAAATCATTCGTGTGAAATATATGAATCCTCTCAAGCACCTCCGCCAACTCCTTCTAAAATAATGCCTCCATAATTAAACGTATTCCCATTAATAATAAAACAATCCTCAGCGCGTATACTAACGCAGTAGAGTTTAATTTTTGATTAATAACAGCCCCTGCCTTCGCTCCAATATACGCCCCCGGAATAACAGGAAGCGTATAAAGCCATGGAACATTACCAAGCGTAATATGGCTTGCCGAATTGACAAGAGCCGTCAGAAACACTAAAAACATGCTCGTTGCCACTGCAACATGCGGCGGAAAATGAAACAAGATCAGCATAGCCGGCACGAGAATTGCGCCGCCGCCGATGCCAAATAATCCTGATACACCGCCTACAAAAAAGGATAATAGGACAGCAAACCAAATTGGGTATCCATAAACCTTACTATTTCCTTCTCTATCCTTATATTCTCTCTTCCATCCATTCTCTACAAACCATTTTACCGGCTTCAATTTATCACGGATCATCAAAATTACAGCGATCACAATAAGAAAAATACCAAAATATAAATTAAACGAAGGTAAATCTAAACCTTTATTGATCCAGGCACCGATGATTGCCCCCGGCATGCTGCCGATAAAAAAGATAAAACCAGACTTAAAATCAACGGTCTTTGTCTTCATGTACGAAAGAGTGGAAGCCAGTCCTGTAAAAATCATCATAATAACGGATAATCCGACAACCGTTTGAGGTGTGATACCCGAAATCATCTCTACATTATTTCCAATATACAGAGTGGCAGGTACTAGAATGATACCGCCTCCCAGACCGACAAGCGCCCCTACAATTCCTGAAGCTACCGCAATAACAAACAACACAAAAAATTCCATCAAAAATCTCCCTCAAACAACTTCAACTGTTTCGGTGCCAGCCCTTCAAACTGTAAATCAAGGATTTGCTGCATACGTTTTGCATTTGGCGCAGCATGGTCACCAGAGTTATTATTAAAAAGTACATAGACATCCTTTGCCTGATTTTGAAGCATGCGAATATGCGCGGCCAATCCTTGTAACTCTTCTTCGTTATAATCGTATAAAAAGCGTACCTTTCGCCAGTTCTCGTTGCTTCCGCTATTCCGCCATCCATGAATGTTACGTCCATGAATCCGCAGAAGCACCTTATCGGAAGTCGCCGCGGGAACGAGAGGTACGGAGCCGCTTCCTGCCTGCGGCTCATCGCAAACCGTGTGAATGAGGTTTTGTTCCTGTAAAAATTCAAGCGTTCTCTCTCTCACTTCACCGGCGTACCATGTTTGATTACGAAATTCGATAGCAATTGGGAAGTGCGCTAATTGCTGTTTAATATAACGAATGTATTGGACATTTTTTGCAGAGCAATCAAACCACGGCGGAAACTGAACGAGGATCATCGCTAATTTTCCGTGCTGCTGGAAGCTATCTGCGCATTCAATGAAGGCATTAAACATATCATTTCTTGTTTCGTACGGTAAATCATCCCGTAGATGGCCTGTCATGCCCTGATAGGCCTTCAATACAAATTGAAAGTTTTCAGGCGTTTCATTGCACCATTTTTCCACATTTACTCGGTTGGGAATCGCATAAAATGAAGTATCTACTTCAACGACCGGAAAATGGCCGCTATAATCAAATAATTTATCACGGGCAGATGTCACTTCTGAATAAAGTGTTGGATGATCTCCCCATCCCGTTAATCCGATATAGATCATGAAAATGCCTCCTTATTTTATTTATCTTGCATTGTCAGCAGGAAGGGAAATTCCCATCGATTGAAGTTTCACTTTATTATAGCCTATCCGAATAGCAATTTTACAAATTATCCTATAGGCAAGCTATTATTTTGAAAGGCGTTGAGGCAATTGAAAAAATGGTATTTACTAATATCTACTATTCTAGCAGCTATTATATTGTTGTTGATTTTCCACAATCCATTCACAAACAAACCTTTAATCATTGCTCATCGCGGAGCCTCCTACTATGCAATTGAAAACAGCTTTGAAGCATATGACCTTGCACTTGCTCAAGGAGCTGACTACCTGGAGTTCGATATGCAGATGACGAGGGATGACGTATTAGTTGTTGAACACGATGCTATTCCCTCCTATGGAGACGGACGTGCCATTAAGGACTATCTATATGCTGAATTGCAATTATTAAAGAGAAAAAATGAATTTGGTATATCTTCCATCCTTACGTTACAAGAGGTGCTGGCAAAATATCCCGATAAGAAACTTTACATCGAAACAAAGAACAGACGAGACGGGGTGGAAGCAACGCTTTTAAAAGAGCTGCAAATAGCTGACCGGTTGAATGATGAAACCATTATCATCCAATCTTTTTCAGAAAGAAGCCTGCGCCTGCTACATATGCAAAACAGCTCTCTACAATTGTTTCAATTATTTACTGAAGATGCAACAAGTGAATTGACAGCAAAGAGGCTTCAGGAAATTAGCCAGTATGCTGATGGCATCATTGTCCATCAAGGAGCCATTACAGAGAGCCTTATCCAAACAGCCCATGATCAGCAATTGAAGGTTCATGTGTATACAGTAAACAAGCCCCGGGCGATGAAAAAACTTATTAGACATGGCATTGATGGCATCATCACTGACCGGCCCGATATTTTATATGATATTTTATATGAATAAAGTAAAAGATAAGTAAAAAGGCATACTCTTTTTATGAGATAAGAAATATAAAAAATGGCCCCTCCTATGGGGACCATTTCCAACTTGGAGCAAATTTTATGAAAATCAGCTTAATTCTAATAGAAGCTTTTTTTCTCGCTAATGCTTTGGCTAGTTTGATGCTGAACAGGCCCAAAATGAATAATAGGACACCTAGCAACAATGCTTCAGTCAGCAGCAATGTAAAGAATGCGGCACTCCCCTCGCTGCCAATACTGCCCTGCCTCTTTTCGCTAGGATTCGTTATAGCAGGTCCTGTAGAACCCTGTTATTCTCCTACGAGATGCTGCAGGCTTTGCAGCATTTCTGTTGCCTGTTCCTTGTCCACTGCAAAATATTTGATGGTGCCGATCTTTTCCTCTTTCACAAGCCCCGCTTTTTTTAGGATATCTAAGTGATGCGAGATAGTGGCTGTAGTAAGACCTATATATTCAGCCAGTTTTGCCCCATATTCCTTTTTAACAGCTAGCAGCCGAAGAATGAGCAGCCGGTTTGGATCTGCTAGTGCCTTTAAGCGCACTGCAAGCTCCTCACTTGATTCTCGATCATCTGACAAAGCGTTCGCACAACCATAAATCACCATGCACACAGACTCATCAAAGATACGAATACGTGCAGGCGTCATGCAATAGCTCGGAATGAAATAATACATTTTGTACAAGCTTGTATGCCTAAAGGTCTTTCCCATTACATACTGTGCCAAGGATAATGAAGACATCGACAATTGCTCAAGCTCCCGTATTGATGCATCCATCAGCGGTTTGCGTTCCTGCCACATTTCTTGAAACACAGTAGTTTTTGAAATGTTCAATAAAAGCTCCGCCAGTTCCTCCTTGAAACGTTCCAATTGGGGAATCCATTGTTCATAGAGCGCTCTTACTTCATTCGTTTGCCAATAGGAATTATTTTCTAACTTCCAAATGATTTCAGGTTTTTCCCATAGTGTTGTGATTGTATCTAACGGTATATTCTCACCAAAAAAATAATAAAGAAATTTGCTTGGCGCCATATGTTTTAAACCCTCGGCAAATAACTCTACAGAGGAAAAATGAGGTATAGGAATAAGTAAATTAAAAAGGTTATATACGCTGTAATCAGGGAACCTCTTTAAATAAATCACCGCAAAATTATTTTTATAAGCCTCTTCTAACGACACCCTCTCTTCAGATAAAAAATCATTTTTCACCTGAATAAGCGAGCTGAACAGTGCTAATGTTTCTATCACAGGAGAGCTCAGATAGATGATCTGCTCTTCATTAAGTTCACTAATATCGATTTCATGCCCCATGCCTTGTATAGCCGCCTTTCTAAATAACGTAGCACCTAATATTAGATGATCGTCTTATGATATGCTTCCTGCTTTAAACTATTTGCACTCCCTTTTTTCTTTCCTTCAAGTATACAGGAAAAAACAAACCGTTTCCCTTTTTCGTTAAGATTAAGTAGGTTTTCTAAAACAAGGAAAGCAGGACTAATAAAATTAGCCCTGCCTTCCTTTCATAAACTCGATCCATTTTGTTTCCTTCATTCTTCTGCTTATGCAATAAAACTAATTACCGCTCGTTTTGTTCGCAATTTCGATAGCACGATTTGTAGATTCTGCTGCTTTATCGAGCACCGCTTGCGGATCACCGCCCTGATACAGTTCTTCGATCGCTGTCACAATGTGCTCCCTTGATTCAGGGAATACCGAAATAAGCGCTCCTTGTGTCGCTGTAGAAGGCTTTGTATCCTGCAGCTGGTCTACTGTTACCTGGAACTGTGGATATTGTATCCAGCGCTCTTTTACAATCGCTTCGTCATATGCAGCGGGGTTGATTGCGAAGTACCCTGTTGTCACATGCCATTTTGCCTGGACAGGTGCTGTCTGCAAGTATTTCATGAAATCCCATGCCCCAGCTTGTTCCTCTTCGGAAATACCGTTCATCATCCATAAAGAAGCTCCGCCAATAATTACGCCGTTTCGGTCCGCTTCCTCAGAGTGAGGGATATATGCTGCCCCTACTTCAAATGGAGCACTTTCTACAACACCGGAAATACCCGCAGATGAATCAAGATACATCGCTACCTGGCCAGAAACGAAAGCAGTCCGGATATCATCCCATACTGAACCGAAGTTACCTAAAGTACCTGCATCATTCATTTCTTTCAAGAATTCGAATACACGGCGCCCTTCTTCACCATTGAACAGCGCTTCTGTTACTTCTCCCGTACGGCCATTATCCGCATCTACATAAAGACCGCCCTGTGTTGCCAGCATTTCTTCAAAGAACCAGCCGTACAAGAGGATCGAAAAGCCCTTCATATCCCCATTCGTCAGCTTTTCAGCCGCCGCTTTGACCTCCTCGAATGTTTCAGGAGGATTTTCAGGATCTAACCCTGCGGCTGCAAATGCGTCTTTATTGTAGAGCATAACAGGAGTAGATGAGTTAAATGGCATTGAATATAATTGATCATCGACAGAATAATAATTTAAGATATTTTCTTCTAATTGACTAATATCATATCCATCTTTATCGATAAATGTCTGTACTGGTTCGATGTATCCGCTTTCAATCATATATTTCGTGCCGACTTCAAATACCTGCATAATAGCTGGAGCATCCGCTGTACCGCCGACACTGCGCAGCTTTGTCAGAGATTCCTCATAGCTGCCTTGGAACAGTGATTCTACTTCATATTTATCCTGTGAAGCATTATAGTCGGCTACAATATCATCAATGGCCTGTTGGTTCGGACCACTCATCGCATGCCAAAACTCTATCTTCACTTTCTCGCCGTTAGCTGGTGCCGTATTTTCTTCCGTCTCTCCTTTTGTTTGATCACTCTCATCAGCAGCCTCTTCACCGTTACATGCACTAATAATGAGCATGAGGACAAACATCAAACCAAATGCAAATAGCTTTTTTAAGTTGGACATCTCTTTGAACCCCTTTTTATTTATTTGATAGCTCCCTGCGTTAATCCTTTTTGCAATTGCTTTTGACCTAAAAATAGCAGGATTAAAGTAGGCAAAATAATAATCATGACCCCTGCCATTACTACTCCCCAGTCAGTGGCACTTTCATTTGACTGTAATTGGCGAATCCCGATTTGTACGGTTCTTACCGTATCATTCGTTGTCGTTAGGAGAGGCCACAAATACATATTCCATGTCGTTAAAAAACTGTAGGCACCGAGTGTAATAACACTCGTCTTAGACATCGGTAATACGACCTTCCAGAAAAACTTAAGCTTTCCAACGCCCCCAATTTGGGCCGCTTCATACAGCTCATACGGAATCGTTAAGAAATGCTGGCGTAATAGAAACGTACCGAATGCCGATGCGAAGAAAGGCAGCGTTAATGCCATATACGTATTGGTCCAGCCAAACCCCTGAACGAGCAGGAAGTTCGGAATCATCGTTGCCTCCCATGGAATCATCATTGTTGAAATAAACAGGAAGAAAATAAGGTTGCTGCCCCGGAACGGCAGGAACACAAAGACATAGGCAGCCATAGCACATACTAGCACCTGTCCGGCCATGACAATGGTAGAAACAACAAAACTGTTCAATAAATATCTCAGCAGCGGCAAACGCTCGAAAGCCTGCTCATAGTTCCCAAACGAGAAGCTGCGCGGCAAAATATTGCCCATAAGCACTTCCTGCGGGGTCATAAATGAAATTAAAAAGGCATAGGCGACAGGAAAAAATACGAGTACTGCGAAAATAGTTAGCAGAATATAGAATAATACTTTTTGAGAAAGTGGCATCTTCATTGGTAATGAACCTTCCTTTCTCCAAACTTAAATTGCAGTATGGTAACAATGAGTACGACAGCGAACAACACAATGGCCTGTGCACTAGCTGTACCAAACTGATAATTAACAAATGCCTCCTTGTAAATCGAATACACAACTAAGTTGGTCGACTGGATGGGCCCTCCCTTGGTCAAAATATCGATTTGGCCAAAGCTCTGGAATGTATTAATTAACGAAATGGTAATGATGAAAAATAATGTAGGAGATAAAAGCGGAATGGTGATTCGGCGCAGTTTTGTAAAATAGCCTGCCCCGTCTATCGTTGCACTTTCATAAAGGCTTTCATCAATATTTTGCAATCCTCCCAGAATGACGAGAAAGTTAAAACCGATATTCATCCAGATTGTCGTTAGAGAAACCGAAAGCAAGGCCCATTCAGGATCCAGCAGCCACTGAACTGCCGGCAGATTGATCGCTTTTAAAATATTATTAAATGCCCCCACCGATGGATGAAATAGGAACAGCCATACAACCGCTGATGCTGCCACAGAAATACCCATCGTCGAAGAAAAAATTGTTCGGTAAAAGCCGATTCCTTTTAACTTCTCATTTGCCAAAATGGCCATGATAAGCGCGATCAATACGCTCACCGGTACGGTATAGATGACAAATAACAAGGTCGCCTTCATACTATTGCGGAATTCATCCGATGAAAAAATATACGTATAGTTTTCTATGCCATTAAAATAGACAGGCAGGCCATTTTGATTCGTTAAAAAGAAGCTTAAATAAATTGTTTTTGCCATCGGATAGAACACAAACATGCTAAAGAGGATAATGGAGGGAAGGAGGTAAAGCAGCCCTACTCTCACGTTTACAGACCGTTTCCACAGCTTCATCTACTCCACCCCTTACCCTTTCATCCCTTTTTGGATGATTTTTTCTGTCTCCGGATCAAACAAGCAAATTTCCTCTTCGTTAATAGAAAATTCAAGTGATTGGCCGATTTTATAATGCCATTGCCCTCCCCATTTACAAATCCATTCTTCTCCGTCCAAATCGAGAGAAATTAACGTTTCGTTCCCTAAAAGTGCGACATTGACAACTGGCGCCTTGTAAACCCGGCTTCCCTCTGCTGGCCGTGTCAGGTGCTCCGGTCGCACTCCCAAAATAACACTTTCCGGCAGTTTCTCTGAAAGCTGTGCTTCAATGGGAATGGTAATCATGGAACTGAGCTGAATGGTATGTGCGGCTGCTTGTACATTTGCTTTTTTCAGATTCATCGGGGGTGAGCCAATAAATGTAGCCACAAAGGTATTTTCCGGAAAATTATAAATATCCATCGGGCTGCCGATTTGCTGGGCGACTCCTTTATCCAAAATCATCATCCTGTCTCCCATGGTCATCGCCTCTACCTGGTCATGGGTAACATAAATCATTGTAAAGCCCAGCTTTTTCTGCAAACGCCGAAGCTCAGATCGCATATGGGCACGCAGTTTCGCATCAAGGTTCGAAAGAGGCTCATCCATCAAACAAATTGGCTGCTCATTTACAATGGCTCTTGCCAGGGCAACACGCTGGCGTTGCCCTCCCGACAGTTGACGCGGCTTCCTGTTTAGATAATCACTTAAGCCAAGCATGCCCGCTACTTCTTCTATCTTCTCCTTGCGAACTTGTTTTCCAAGCTTCTTCACTTGGAGACCAAAGCCGATGTTTTCCGCTACTGTCATATGTGGATACAAAGCATAATTTTGAAACACCATCGTAATTCCACGCTTGCTCGGATGAATGTCATTGACGACCTCTTCTCCGAAAATCAAGTTTCCTGCTGTAATTTCCTCCAGACCAGCAATGACCCGAAGCATTGTACTCTTTCCGCATCCAGACGGACCTACTAGGACAAAAAACTCTCCCGGCTCTACTTCTACATTGATGTCACGGAGCACTTCCGTCTGTTTATCATAAGATTTTTTTACATTTTCTAGCTTAACTCTTTCCATGCACCTTCTTCTCCCCCTTCTCGACGGGCTAACGCTCCTTATAAGGACATTATAAAAGGCTGATATCAAGGAACCGTTAACTCCGTATGAATTTTCTGTAAATTGGTTGTGTCGGTCTTTGAATCACTATATTCTAAATAACGAAGAAGTTTTACTATTTTTCAAAGGAAAGTAGGGACAAACAAAAATGAAGCTATTTGCACATAGGGGATTTAGTGGGAAGTTTCCGGAAAATACACCGCTCGCTTTCCATAAGGCAGCGGAGCTGGACGTATTTGGTGTAGAGTTTGATGTCCATCTGACAGCAGATCGGCAGCTGGTAGTTATTCATGATGAAACAATTGATCGTACGTCAAATGGTTCTGGTTTTGTAAAGGATATGACACTAGACGAGCTGCGGCAATATGATTATGGGAGTTGGTTTGGAGAACAATTTGCGGGTGAAATAATTCCTACACTTGGAGAAGTCTTTGCTATTTTCAAGGAGACAGAACATATCCTGAATATTGAGATCAAGTCCGATATTTTTGAATACGAAGGAATAGAAAACCTCATTTCCGAGGAAATTAATGCTGTTGGATTGCAGGAACGTATCATTGTGTCTTCCTTTAATCATGAGAGTATCCAGCGATTTCATCAATTGCAGCCTATGATTCAAACTGGCGTGCTGTTTGGCTCCCTCATTGTTCAGCTTGAATCGTATGTAAAATCCCTGCCTGGTGATGCCCTGCATATTCCTTACTACCATACTTTTCGTGGAATTATAAAAGAAGCTATCAGCAATGGCGCCATCGTCCGTACTTTTACGGTAAACGATGAGACGATTGCAAGACAGCTGCAAACGGCTGGTGTGGATGCTATTTTTACGGATGTGCCTGATATAATGCTCGCTGCACTAGGTAAAAATCATACTAACCATTAAAGTTTGCTATTAGCAGGCTATTTACAATTTCCCAAACCAAATGTTTTTCCGCTGTCGCTGTATTTCAGAATGAAAGCTAATCATTCAGTTAAAATACTTCATTTTGCTCTTCCTATATTCTTATAGGAAGAGTAAGCGGGGACAATTCCTAATATACCTCCCCCTCCTTATTAGAAATATCATATATTATGTCTTACTTTTCCCTCTGAATAACCTCCTTATTTTTCCAAAATCAATGACCATTACTTAAAATACCTTTACAAATACTCTTTATAGAGGATGAATTCGACCAGCCTTCTATTATAATTCAATATATACATTTATAAAAATTTTCCCTAATATATAACTAATCTGCATAGATAGCTGGGATGTCGATTCTAAAATGGGACATACGACTTTTTTAGGCAGTAGATGTCGGGAAAAATGGCTTTCACTTATTTATTATTTTCTTGAGGGAGATAAATTTTATGGAATGGCTGGAACGAATGAACAACGTACTGGATTATATTGAACGAAATATCGAAGGAGATATAAACTATAAGGACATTGCCAAGATTGCTCATACATCGGAGTATCATTTTTCTCGTATGTTCTCTTCTCTTGCTGGTATATCGCTTTCTGAATATATAAGAAGAAGACGCCTAACTCTTGCGGCATTTGAAATTCAAAAAAGCAATGTGCTGATAATAGATATCGCAGCAAAATATGGATATGAATCTGTAGATTCATTTACACGTGCTTTCAAAAAGACACACGGTCTAACTCCTTCTTCCGCCAGAAAACATGGAGTAGAATTAAAAGCCTTTCCTAAAATCTCTTTCCAAATTTCCATAAAAGGAGACACAGAAATGGATTACAGAATAGAAAACATTGATTTTGAACTGCGAATCATTGGAAGAAGCAACCCTGTCAAAACAGCTAGAGCTTTTAAGACAATTCCTACATTGTGGAACAGCGCCAAGAAAGATGGCTTTATGCAGGAGCTGATCGATATGTCATGGGAAAACCCAAAATGTTCACTTGAAGGGCTTCTAGGGATTTGCGGGAAGGAAGCATCCATCACAGATGATGAGTTTGCTTATTTTATGGGAGTAAGATATGATGACGAGCCGCCAAGCGATATGGAGATTCTCACGATTCCTCCAAACACATGGGTGGTTTTCCCTAATATTGTAGAGGCATGGAAGAGATTATATACAGAGTGGGTTCCAACCTCGGGATACGAGTTAGCTAATTTACCTTGTATCGAATGCTATTACGGACCAAAGCATAAACGAAAACACGAATTGTGGGTTCCTATTATTTCTAGATAAAGCATAAGAGATATATTAAATAACAAAATTCAAAAAAAACCGAGTGCAATGAGCACTCGATTTTTTTGGATTATCCGATAGAACCTTCCATCTCGAACTTGATCAGACGGTTCATCTCTACTGCGTATTCCATTGGAAGCTCTTTTGTAAATGGCTCGATGAAGCCCATTACGATCATTTCTGTCGCTTCTTCTTCTGAAATACCACGAGACATTAGATAGAACAATTGCTCTTCAGATACTTTTGAAACTTTTGCTTCGTGCTCTAAAGATACATTGTCATTTAAGATTTCGTTGTATGGAATTGTGTCTGAAGTAGACTCGTTATCCATGATTAATGTATCACACTCGATGTTCGCACGTGCACCAGTAGCACGAGGACCGAAGCGAACGATACCACGGTATGTTACTTTACCGCCTTGTTTTGAAATCGATTTTGATACGATTGTTGAAGATGTGTTTGGTGCTAAGTGGATCATTTTCGCACCAGCATCTTGGTGCTGACCGCGGCCAGCTAATGCGATAGATAATGTCATACCACGAGCGCCTTCACCTTTAAGGATACAAGCTGGATATTTCATCGTTAATTTTGAACCGATGTTTCCATCGATCCATTCCATCGTACCATTTGCTTCAACAACTGTACGTTTTGTTACTAGGTTGTAAACGTTATTCGCCCAGTTTTGGATCGTTGTATAACGGCAGTAAGCATCCTTCTTAACGATGATTTCTACTACTGCTGAGTGTAATGAGTTTGTTGTATAAACAGGAGCTGTACATCCTTCTACGTAGTGTACGTGTGCACCCTCATCAACGATGATCAATGTACGCTCGAATTGACCCATGTTTTCAGAGTTGATACGGAAGTAAGCTTGTAATGGTGTTTCTACTTTCACACCTGGTGGTACATAGATAAATGAACCACCTGACCATACTGCGGAGTTAAGGGCAGAAAATTTGTTATCTGCTGCTGGAATAACTGTACCCCAGTATTGTTTGAAGATGTCTTCGTTTTCACGAAGCGCTGAGTCTGTATCTTTAAATACAATACCCATATCTTCAAGGTCTTGTTTCATGTTGTGGTAAACTACTTCAGATTCGTACTGAGCAGATACACCTGCCAAGTATTTTTGTTCTGCTTCTGGGATACCTAATTTATCAAATGTACGTTTGATTTCTTCAGGTACTTCATCCCATGATTTTTGTGTAGCTTCAGACGGTTTTACGTAGTACGTAATTTCGTCGAAGTTTAATGCAGAAAGGTCGCCGCCCCATTGTGGCATTGGTTTTGAATAGAAGATTTCTAGAGCGTTCAAGCGGTATTCTAACATCCACTCCGGCTCTTCTTTCATTTTTGAAATTTCTCGAACGATTTCTTCAGTCAATCCACGTTTTGAACGGAAAATTGATACGTCCTTGTCATGGAAGCCATATTTGTAATCGCCGATATCAGGCATCTTTTTCGCCATGTTGTCTCCTCCGTTCGTTTATAGAAAAGTTGCTAAAGCGCTTGATCACCTGCGCCAAATGCGGGTCTGAGATGCAGCTATCTTCGATCAAACAGCTGCCCATCTCACTTCCCGGGCAAAACAGCGCTTTAGCCTGACAGTTTGTTACTATTGCGATAACTACTCGTTACCCTTTTTAACACCTTGTTCCATTGCTTTCCAAGCAAGCGTTGCACACTTAATACGTGCTGGGAATTTCGCGACACCTTGTAGCGCCTCTACATCTCCCAAATCATATTTATCTACGTCAAACTCTTCACCTAGCATCATTTTCGAGAAAATTTCCGCCAGTTCAAGTGCTTCTTCTTTCTTTCTGCCCTTGATAATCTGTGTCATCATAGAGGCGGAAGACATGGAAATGGAGCAGCCTTCGCCATCGAATTTTGCGTCCCGTACAATCCCGTCTTCTACTTTTAGTGTCAAATGTATACGGTCACCGCAAGTTGGGTTGTTCATATCAATTGTAACACTTTCATCTTCCAAAGACCCTTTGTTACGCGGGTTTTTATAGTGATCCATAATAACTGAGCGATACAGCTGGTCAAGGTTATTGTTAAAAGACATCGTTAAAATACTCCTTCGCCGAACGCAATCCTGCAACAAGTGCATCAACATCTGCTTCATCATTGTACATATAGAAGCTTGCACGGGCTGTTGCTGTTACTTGAAGCCATTTCATCAGCGGTTGGGCACAGTGATGCCCAGCACGTACAGCGATACCATTCATATCTAATACTGTTGCTACATCATGTGGATGTACATCATCAAGATTGAATGTTACCAAGCCACAGCGCTTGTTTGCATCACGCGGTCCATAAATTGACAGGCCATCAATTGTTTCCATTTGATCCATCGCATATGCTGCTAGCTTATGCTCATATGCTTCGATTTTCTCAAGGCCGATTTCTTCTAGGAAATCAATGGCTGCACCAAGTCCAATTGCACTCGCAATGATTGGTGTACCTCCTTCAAATTTCCACGGAAGCTCTTTCCATGTCGAGTCATGAAGGCCTACAAAGTCAATCATTTCTCCGCCAAATTCAACCGGCTCCATGTTTTCAAGGATTGCTTGTTTTCCATATAATACCCCAATACCTGTAGGACCACACATTTTATGGCCTGAGAAGGCTAAAAAGTCGCAATCGATGTCCTGAACATCAACTTTCATGTGGGGAACAGCCTGTGCCCCATCAACGACCATGATCGCTCCATTTTCATGGGCAATTTTAGCAATCTCTTTTATTGGATTTATTGTACCTAGGACATTTGAAACCATCATAACAGATACGATTTTTGTTTTCGGCGTAATGGTCTTACGAACCGTATCAAGTGAAATCGTACCGTCTGCCTCTAAATCCAAATATTTTAACACAGCGCCTTTTTCTTTTGCAACCTGCTGCCAAGGGATAATGTTTGAATGATGCTCCATATAGGAGATCACAATCTCATCACCCTCCTGGAGCGTTTGACGAGCATACCCTCCAGCAACCGTGTTTAGAGAAGTCGTTGTACCACGAGTAAAAATGACTTCTTTCGTCGAATTTGCATTGATGAATTTGCGCACTTTTTCGCGTGATCCTTCATACAGATCCGTAGCGCGGTTTCCTAATGTGTGAACACCGCGGTGGACGTTTGAATTATCAAGCTCATAGTACTTTCTCATCGCTTCGATGACTTGAATTGGTTTTTGAGACGTTGCTGCACTATCAAGGTAAACAAGTGGATGCCCGTTTACTTCTTGATTCAAAATTGGAAAATAGCGTTTAATTTCTTGATTCATTATCGCACTTTCCTTTCGATAACCTCCGTCAGCTGCTTTTTAACGCCCTCAATCGGCAAGTTAGTAACAACTGGCGCAAGGAATCCGTGAATTACAAGGCGCTCTGCTTCTGCTTTCGAAATTCCGCGGCTCATCAGATAGTACAATTGAGTCGGGTCAACACGTCCAACAGATGCTGCGTGTCCTGCTGTTACATCGTCTTCATCAATTAAAAGGATTGGGTTGGCATCGCCACGTGCTTTTTCAGAAAGCATCAATACGCGTGATTCTTGCTCAGCGTTTGCTTTTGTTGCACCGTGTTCGATTTTACCAATACCATTGAAAATAGATTGTGCTGCTTCTTTCATTACACCATGAGTCAGGATCTGCCCATCAGAGTTTTTACCCCAGTGGCGAACTTCTGTAGTGAAGTTTTGCTTTTGCGTGCCGCGGCCAACTACCACTGTTTTTGTATCAGCGGCAGAACCGTCACCTACTAGGTGTGTAATGTTTTCAGCAATTGTATCTGAATCGTTCATTAGGCCAAGAGCCCAGTCAATTTTTGCGTCGCGTGTTAGATGTGCACGGCGGTTAACATACGTAGTATAGCCCTTTGCCAATACATCTACAGCACCAAAAGTAACTTGTGCATTATCTTTTACGATTACTTCCGCGATAATGTTTGCTTGACCTTTCGCTTCTTCTACAGTCGAAACATACGTTTCTACGTATGTAACAGCCGAAGATTCTTCAGCTACCACTAAAACATGATTGAATAATGAAGCTTCTTCGTTGTCGTTTAGGAACACAACTTGAAGCGGCTCATCAATAATTACGTTGCGCGGTACATAAACGAATACCCCGCCGTTGACTAATGCTGCATGGTAAGCAGCCAGCTTATGCTCATCCACTTTGACAGCAGTTGTCATGAAGTATTTTTCTACTAATTCAGCATGGTCACGGATTGCTGTTTCAATGTCCGTGAAAATCACACCTTTTGATGTCAGCTCTTCTGATACTTTAATGAAAGCCGGTGTGTTATTGCGTTGGATATAAAGATTTTCCTGACCTTCAATGTCGATTATTGCCTTCACTTCTTCAGGAAGCTCTTCTAAAGATGCGAACTTTGCTGATTCCACCGTGTGCACAGGGAATTCTGTAAAGTTCCATTTTGTAATGTTCGTTTTATCTGGTTTTGGTAGCGCTAGTTCAGCTGCCTTTTCAAGAGCTGCAACGCGGAAATCAGCAAATGCTGCCGGTTCGTTGTTGTTTTGCGAGAACGAACGTACTTCTTGTGCTGATAACGCCAATTTAGTTTCAACCGTCATCTCTTTCGTCCTCCTTAATTATGCTTCTTGACCAACTGTTTCGTCTTCAATACCTAATTCTTTTTTAATCCACTCATAGCCTTCAGCTTCTAAGCGTTGAGCTAATTCAGAACCGCCCGATTTTACGACACGGCCTTGCATCATAACGTGTACGTGATCTGGTGTGATGTAGTTTAATAGACGTTGATAGTGCGTGATCATCAAGCAGCCGAAGCCTTCACCGCGCATTTCATTGATACCTTTTGAAACGATTTTCAATGCATCGATATCTAGACCTGAATCGATTTCGTCAAGAATAGCGAAAGTAGGCTTGATCATCATTAATTGAAGAATTTCGTTACGTTTTTTCTCACCGCCAGAGAAGCCTTCGTTTAAGTAACGTTGACCCATTTCTTCCGGCATTTCTAAAAAGTCCATTGTTTTATCTAATTCACGGATGAATTTCATTAAGGAAATTTCATCACCTTCTTCACGGCGTGCATTGATTGCAGAACGCAGGAAGTCTGCATTTGTAACACCAGAGATTTCTGAAGGATATTGCATCGCTAGGAATAGACCAGCTTTCGCACGCTCATCTACTTCCATTTCTAATACGTTCTCGCCATCAAGTAATACTTCACCTTGTGTTACTTCGTATTTAGGGTGACCCATGATTGCAGATGCTAATGTAGATTTACCAGTACCGTTTGGACCCATGATCGCATGTACTTCGTTTGTGTTAATAGTTAGGTTTACACCTTTTAAAATCTCTTTGCCGTCAATTTCAACGTGAAGATCTTTGATTTCTAAAGTTGCCATAAGTTACCCTCCATATGTTCAATTGAATGGATATTCCATTACTTATTTTCATCATAAACCATCTTAACTGAAATAGAATCGAGTTGCAAATAGTTTAGAATGATTTTAATTAAATACCCTTTAAATTTTCTTTGAAAACGATATCATAATGAGATTTCATATAATAATAGGGAAAGCATCTTTCGTTTTTATTTTTTCAATAAGAAAGCAATAAATGAGAATCAATATCAGTTTGCATTCCTATATAATATAGTAATTCTCTCTGATATGTACAGTCCTTGCCCTTTTCAAACTTCCCTAATTATTTCTCTCTTCATTACAAGTTAAACCTCCCATCACTTCCCTTTATTTTCTCCAGCGAAATACAGCTCTTCTTATTATCAATATAATAGAAATTTTTAAGTAATTTTCTTTTAAACCAGCTCTTACATTGATGTTAATTTTAAGTATAATAAACGTATAACATTTCCAAATTCCGGTTTATATATAAAACTAAATATTCACAGAGGGCAGGGCAAGAAATGCAAAATAAAATATTAATCATAGAAGATGATTTATCCATATGCGAATTACTTGAGCTGTTTTTAATAAGTCACGGCTTTACTCCTTTTTTCGCCCAAAACGGATATGAAGGTCTCCTCCTATTTGAAAAAGAGAATCCCAATCTTGTTTTACTAGATATAATGATACCGGGTATTGACGGGATCCAGACATGTAAAGAAATACGGAGAATTTCGAATGTGCCCATCATTTTCATCAGTTGCAAAAAAGGTTCTTTCGATATCATAGAGGGGCTGGAGGCTGGAGGAGATGATTATATAACAAAACCATTTATTATGGAGGAACTACTGGCAAGAATTCGTTCTAACCTTCGCCGTGCGCCCATTTACCATCAGGCAATTTTGCAGGCTGCCTTTACTCCTTTCACTACGCCCGTCCTTACCTTCAATGAGTTGAAGATCGAGGAGAATACACAAAAGGTTTTCATTGAGAATGAGGAAATACCTTTGTCTTCGAAGGAGTATCGGCTGCTTTTATTTTTAGCTCAGCATCCTAATAAAATCTGGAGTTCTTCAGAGCTGTATAGCGGCGTGTGGGGAAATGATAGTATGGGTGATACACGGACAGTGAATGTCCACATTAGCAATATAAGAAAAAAAATAGAAAAGGATGTCTCGAACCCGCAATATATTTTAACAATTCGGGGCGGCGGTTTTATGTTTAATGGGCATGGTGAAGCATAATTTGATATGCCTTTTATTCCTTTTTTTCTTTTTAATGCTCTGGCCTTTCTCAAGTTATACTCAAGCCGCCTCTCCAGCAGAAAAGGGAGAAGTGGATTTAAAAGAGTGGATCCCCTCTCCTTCAGCAGATAGCATATCACTGGAGGGGAATTGGTCCTTTTATTGGAATGCTCTGCTGACACCTGAGCAAATCCCCAATTACTTGGAAGAGCCTGCTTACGTGAAGGTCCCTTCGGAATGGTCGAGACTCTCTGAAGGCACAGGTAGTTACCCGAATGAAGGATTTGCTACCTATCGCTTACTCATTCATTTAAATGAGCAAGCGATTGATCAGCCATTGGCACTCCAAATCCCTACCAGCAACTCCGCTTATAAAGTATGGGTAAATGGTCAGCCTCGTGCTGAGTCCGGCATCGTTGGAACAAGCGCTCTCTCGGAAAAACCATGGACAATGTCTCAAATGATTACGATCACTCCGTCCAGTGCTACTCTAGAGCTTGTTGTTCAAGTCTCTAATTTTCACCAGCGGCGTAATGGAATATGGGATTCTTTTGTTATCGGCCATTCAGACGTCATCATGAAAGAAAATGCTCAAGCTGTTACATCAGAGCTGATTATTCTCGGCAGCTTGCTTATAATGAGTACGTTTTACTTTTTCACCTATTTTTTCCGCCGTACTGACATTATGGCATTTTACTTTAGCGGTATGTGCCTAATGTTCAGCATTCGCCTCGCCGTTACAGATGGGTATATCCTGCGCTATTTTATCCCGGATCATCTGTTTTTTACGGTTTACAAATTGGAATACTTGTCGATCAGTATATGTATATTACTGCTCATTTACTATATTTCTCATATATTCCCGAATGAGAAGCAGCCTGTTATGACAAAAGTTTTAGTTTATCTGGGGATGGGCTATTCTTTCTTCCTATTAGCTACACCGCCTGATATATTTACCTATACAATTTATTTTCAGTTTACTTATGTGTTTCTTGCGATTTCTTATCATATTTTTTATGTTTATCCGCTTGCTATTTATCGTAAGCGGCAGTGGGCTTGGGCGAATTTTATCGGCTCTCTTATTGTAGTATTAGTAATTATGAATGACTGGTTCTATTATATAGGCGGCTCTTCTGCCACGTTGCTGTACTATTTTGGCGTATTTTTATTTTTCCTTGTTCAAATCATTACAATGGCCAATCAAATGGCAGATGCTTATAAACGTCTAGAAGTTGTTTCTGATGAACTTATTCATTTAAATGGTAACCTGGAGCATATTGTTAGCGAAAGAACACGGGCTCTTCATGAGCTTAATGAGGAACTGGCTGCATCCAACCAGAAGCTGAAAAAGGTAGAAATATCCCGCCGTAAGCTTTTGTCCAACATTTCTCATGACCTTGGAACACCAATGCAGACCGCTCTCGGTTTTGTAGAGATGCTGAAAAATGGGCTGATTCAGGAGAACAAGGAAAAATATTTAAATCTTGTAATGAATAAGCTTCTATTTATGAAAAAGCTCACAGATGATTTATTTGAGCTAGCTAAATTGGAGGAGAACCAAATAACATATCACTTTGTAGAGGAAAATGCAGCGCTTTACTTAAAAAGCATTAAGCAGCAGTTTATCCATGACTTTACAATAAATAATTTATCATTTATCGTCGATTCATTTCCTGCCCTGCCGGCTTCTGAACAAGCATATATAACGATTGACGTTTTCCGGATGAACCAAGTAATCCAAAATCTTCTTCAAAATGCGATGAAATTTACGCCTGAAGGAGGAACAATCCAGATAAATACTAAACTGCAGCGTAATGTAAATAAAATCATTTTCCATATTTCAGATTCCGGTATTGGGATGAACAAAGAGGAGATAGCTATGGCCTTCAACAGGCTTTATAAAGCTGATGAAGCACGTACGGATACAGGCAGTGGCATGGGACTGGGCCTATCGATTGCCAAGGAAATAATAGCAGCACATCAAGGAGAAATTACAGCCTTCAGTGAAAAAGGCAAAGGAAGCACTTTTTCCATTATTTTACCTGTCCAGCTCAAAGAGGAAAAAGTTCTTCATCCTTAAGAACAATCCCTTTTATAGTTAGCCGAGTTTTTCTCTCTATAATTGTAGCGTAACAGCTGGCTTTTTCTATAAAGTTAAAAGAACCCGGCGGTATAGAAAATCTTATACCGCTGGGTTCTTCTTTTATTTAAGCCGATACTTGTGATTCCTGCAAATAATAATGTGCGCTTGCTGCTACACTGCGCCCTTCCTTAATAGCCCATACGACAAGACTTTGACCTCGGCGTGCATCTCCTGCTGCAAAAACACCCGGAATATTCGTCTCAAAGTCTTTTACGGAAGCACGGATTCGGTTATTCACGACTTCTACCCCGAACTGCTCAGGCAGCGACTTCTCCACACCTTCAAACCCAATTGCAACAAAGACATGCTGAGCTGGCCAGACACGTTCTGTTCCCGGAAGTTCCTTAAAATAATGGAAGCCGTCATCCCCTAGAATTTTCTCCATTTGGATCGTATGAAGTTCTTTTACATGCCCGTTCGCATCCTTCACAATTTTTTGTGTTTGGATGCAGTATTCACGAGGATCGTACCCTTTCACATCATTTACTTCAGCATAGGCATAATCCAATGTAAAGACATTCGGATCTTTTGGCCAAGGATTATCCTGCGTGCGATTAATCGGCAAGGATGGATGTTTGCCAAATTGATAGACGGATTTACAGTTTTGCCGAATAGCTGTTGCTACACAGTCAGCTCCTGTATCACCACCGCCGATGACAATGACATCTTTGCCTTCCACATTCAATGCTTTACCGTCCTCAAAATTTGAATCGAGAAGACTCTTTGTCACATCTGTTAAGTAGTCCATCGCAAGGTGAATTCCTTCAGCGTCAGAGCCATCCATATGAAGCAGGCGCTGTTTTTGCGCCCCTAGGCATAGGATAACCGCATCATATTGAGAACGAAGCTCCTCTGTAGAGATATCAATCCCTACGTCAACCCCGCATTTAAATTCAATCCCTTCTAATGCAAGCAGGTTCACACGGCGTTCAATCACTTCTTTTTCAAGCTTCATATTAGGAATACCGTACATTAATAGCCCGCCTGGACGATCTGCACGCTCAAATACTGTCACTTTATGTCCGAGCTGATTTAATTCATCAGCAGCAGCCAATCCTGCAGGACCCGATCCAACGACAGCGACCTTTTGCCCTGTTCTATGACGCGGGATACGTGGAACAACCCAGCCGTTTTCAAATCCTTTATCGATGATCGTACGTTCAATTGATTTGATTGCTACAGCAGGATCTGTAATCGCTAATGTACAAGAGCCTTCACACGGGGCCGGACAGACGCGCCCTGTAAATTCCGGAAAGTTATTTGTCATATGCAGACGATCTAAGGCTTCCTTCCATTGTCCCTTATATACTAAATCATTCCATTCAGGAATAACGTTGTTAATTGGGCACCCGGCCGCTGTCCCACGAATTTCTATCCCCATATGACAGAAAGGTGTACCGCAGTCCATACAGCGTGCTCCTTGTGTTTGTAATGATTCATCCGATAATCTAGACGCATATTCCTTCCAGTTAGAAACGCGTTCTAGAGTTGGCTGCTCTTCCGTCTTTTCTCTTTTGTATTCCATAAATCCAGTCGGTTTTCCCATCTAGACCCCTCCTCTTACTAAGAACACCTTTGCACCTTTGCTGCCTGTATAAAGCAATTCACCAAAGGCTGCATGTAATTCTCATACAACCCTTTGGCGACGCCTTATAAAGCAGCATCCAGCACAATACCTTGGCTTTCCTGAGAGCAAAACCTTACTATTTTGCTTATTTCGAAATGGCAAACTCCTTGCTGCCTGTTGTTTCTACAAATGCTTGCATAGCAGCATTTTCATCCGTTAAACCTTGCAGCTTGTGGAAATTAATTTTTTCTACCATTGCCTGGTAATCCGTTGGCACAACCTTTACGAATTTCGGTACCATTTCCTCCCACTTCGCCAATACATTAAGTGCTGCGGTACTATCTGTCTGCTCCAGATGTTGAATAATCATATTGCGGACTGCTTCGATTTCACCTTTCTCTTCTAGCTTCGCAAATTCAATCATCTCGAGATTGCACTGTGCTTTAAAGGCGGCTGCGTTAGTTGGTAAGACATATGCAACGCCGCCCGACATACCGGCCCCAAAATTTTGACCAACATCCCCTAAGACAACAATACGTCCTCCTGTCATGTACTCACATCCATGGTCCCCAATTCCTTCGACCACGATATTAGCACCTGAATTACGTACAGCGAATCGGTGTCCTGCACGTCCATTAATAAATGCCTGGCCGCTTGTTGCACCATAGAGACATACGTTTCCGGCAATAACATTCTTCTCATAATCACCCTTGATCGGCGATACAGCTATCACCTTACCGCCGGATAATCCTTTGCCGAAATAGTCGTTCGCATCACCCGTTACTTTCATCGTCATACCGCGTGGAATGAATGCACCAAAGCTCTGACCCGCGTGTCCAGTAAATGTTAGATTAATCGTGTTGTCCGTTAAGCCTTGTTCGCCGTATTTACGGGAAATCTCACTGCCGATAATTGTTCCCATTACGCGATCTGTATTTTTAATCGGGAATGATAGCTCCACTTTTTTCTTCTCTTCAATCGCTTTTTCTACTTTCGGCCATAGATGCACCATATCAAAGCTTTCTGTAATTCCATGATTTTGCTCGCGCTGTTTGGTACGCGTACCCTGGACTTGGTGAAGAAGAGCTGTCAAATCCAGCTGGTTTGCTTTCCAATGCTGCTTTGTACGTTCAGAAATCATCAGCACGTCTGTTCTTCCTACCATTTCCTCAACTGTACGGAAACCAAGAATTGACATATATTCACGCATTTCTTCTGCTACAAAGCGCATATAATTTACTACGTGGTCGGCACTGCCCATGAATTTGGCGCGAAGTTCCGGGTTTTGTGTCGCCACGCCAACTGGACAAGTATCCAAATGACATGCACGCATCATCACACAGCCCAAAACAATTAACGGAGCTGTTGCAAATCCAAATTCCTCTGCTCCTAACAGAGCCGCCATCACCACATCTTTTCCTGTCATTAATTTTCCATCTGTTTCTAATATTACTCTGTCACGGAGACCATTCAGCATCAATGTTTGATGCGCTTCTGCAAGTCCTAGCTCCCATGGCAGCCCTGTATGCTTGATGGAAGTTTTCGGTGAAGCTCCCGTACCTCCGTCATAGCCCGAAATAACAATTACATCTGCTGCACCTTTTGCCACACCAGCCGCAATCGTTCCTACACCTGCCTTCGCTACAAGTTTGACAGAAATACGGGCATATCGGTTTGCATTTTTCAAATCATGGATTAATTCAGCCATATCCTCAATCGAGTAAATATCATGATGAGGTGGCGGTGAGATTAAACCTACTCCCGGTGTTGAACCGCGGACTTCTGCAACCCAAGGATAGACTTTATTGCCCGGTAATTGACCGCCTTCTCCAGGTTTTGCTCCCTGCGCCATTTTAATTTGCAGCTCATCGGCATTTACTAGATAGTGTGATTTCACCCCAAAGCGTCCTGAAGCAATCTGCTTGATGGCACTGCGCCGATAATCCCCATTCGCATCCGGCGTAAAGCGGGCTGGATCTTCCCCGCCCTCCCCGGAATTAGAGCGGGCACCTAGACGGTTCATCGCAATTGCTAATGTTTCATGAGCCTCTTTCGATAAGGAACCAAAAGACATTGCCCCGGATTTAAAGCGTTTCACAATGGAATCCACGGACTCTACATCTTCTAATGGGATTTTTCGCTCTGCCTTCTTAAAGTCAAATAAGTTCCGTAGGAAACCAATTCTTTCTTCGTTTGCCATTTCCGCATACATCCGATATAGGCCATAATCATTTTTGCGGGTTGCCCACTGTAATGTATGGATTGTTTTGGGATTAAAGGCATGGTGTTCACCATCTGCCCGCCATTGGAAATCAGAACCTGACTCCAGCTCAGCTCGCATTGCTTTTACTGCATATTCATAACGTCGTTTTGCCTCTTCTCCGATCGTTTCTAAATCAATACCGTCGATTTGAGAGGCTGTGCCTGTAAAGTGCTCCTCGATTACCTCTTTACTAATTCCTACCGCCTCAAATACTTGTGCACCCCGGTATGACTGCACAGTGGAAATCCCCATTTTGGACATAACTTTCACTACACCGTCTGCTGCTCCCTTACGGAATTTTTTCACGGCTGTCTGGTAGTCTACATGCAGGTTTTCCTTTTCGATGGCTTCCTTAATTGTAGCGTAGGCAAGATATGGATTAATTGCATCTATGCCAAAACCAATCAAGGCTGCAAAATGGTGTACTTCACGAGCTTCCGCGCTATTAACGATGAGGCTCACCTTCGTCCGGAGACCTTCCCTTACTAAATATTGATGCAGACTGCTTGCTGCAAGCAGTACAGGTACTGTTGGTACAGCCGGATTCTCGATATTGTCACAAAGTACAAGCAACGACTTCCCCTCTTCTATGGCAGCTACCGCCTGCTCACGAATGCGAATTAGTTCTTCTTCGATACTGTATGTGTAAGCAAGTGAGATAACAGAAGATTGGAAATCCTTTTCGTTGTTCTCTAACAAGCGTTTATATTCACTATTCGTTAATATAGGTGTCTCCAGCATAATACGTCGTGCGTTTTCTGCACTTGGATGAAGCAAGTTTCCTTCCCTGCCTAGCAATGTCATTGTAGAAGTTACGACATGTTCACGGATCGAGTCGATCGGTGGATTTGTTACTTGCGCGAATAACTGCTTGAAATAATTGAACAATGACTGTGGTCGATCTGACAGCACCGCAAGCGGCGTATCATTTCCCATGGAACCTAAAGGATCCTTCCCTTCCTTCGCTAACGGGACAATATATTTCTGTACATCTTCAAATGTGTAGCCATAAATCTTTTGACGAAGCGTCAGGTCATTCACGACAATCGGCTCTTCCTTTTCAGCGTCCAGCCTGATCATGTTTTCTTCCAGCCATTTCTGGTAAGGCTCCTGTACTACCATTTCAGATTTCAGATCTTCATCCGAAATGATTTTACCTTGCTCCAGATCGATTAACAGCATGCGTCCCGGGCTTAGGCGGTCTTTCATGACTACTTCTCCCTCCGGTACGTCCACTACTCCGGTTTCAGAAGAGAAAATGACATGATCATCCTTTGTTACATACAAACGGCCTGGACGCAAACCATTACGATCAAGAATGGCACCGATTTGCTTACCGTCCGTGAAGCAGATTGCTGTCGGTCCATCCCACGGCTCCATTAGACTCGCATGGTATTGATAAAATGCTTTACGCCCTTTATCGATACGTGGATTTTCCGTCCAAGGCTCCGGAATCAGCATCATCGCCGCATGAGCCGGCGTACGCCCTGCTAATACAAAGAACTCGAATGCATTATCAAGCATTGAAGAGTCAGACCCTGATGGATCAATAATCGGTAAGAGCTTTTGTAAATCATCTCCGAATGCTTCCGATACAAACTGCTGTTCACGGGCACGCATCCAGTTAATATTGCCGCGCAGTGTGTTGATTTCTCCGTTATGGATGATATAGCGGTTTGGGTGCGCACGTTTCCAAGATGGGAATGTATTCGTTGAATAACGAGAATGTACAAGCGCAAATGCCGATACAAAGCTCTCGTCCTGTAAATCCTGATAAAAATCGCTTACCTCTTCAGGTGCCAGCAATCCCTTAAATACCATTGTTTGGCTCGATAAGCTAGGGCAATAAAATTCGTATCCTTGAGCTTCAGCCCAATGTTCAACCTGCTTTCGAATTACATACAGCTTTCGTTCGAAGGCTAATCGGTCACTTGCATTTTTACGGATGAAAACCTGTCGTACAACCGGAGCCGAGGATTTTGCCACCTCACTCAGCTTAATCTTATTCGTTGGTGCCCAGCGCCACCCGATTAATGACTGGCCCTCCGCTGTAATCAATTCGTTCATTTTTGCTTCAATTGCCTTGCGTTCTTCTTCTCGGTCTGTGAAAAATAACTGCCCGACACCATACTCGCCTTTTTCGGGTAAATTGAGTTCCGTACAGTTTAATTTGAAAAATGCGTCCGGGATTTGTACCATAATGCCTGCTCCGTCACCTGTCTTACCGTCTCCCCCACGTCCTGCACGGTGTTCCAGGCGACATAACATCTCTAACCCGTTCTTTACGATTTCATGTGACGGTCGTCCTTTAAAGTTTGCATACATCCCAATTCCACACGCGTCATGCTCGAACTCCGGTGAATAAAGACCTTGTGCTGCTGGATATTGATGAAAAGCCATGTAAATTCCCCCCAAATCTTTCAATTACGTATTTACATTTTAAAGTTTTCGAAATAATATAAACAATATATAGTTTGGATGGAATTAATCTAATATTTAGATAGATGGGGTGAGAACGTTGGAATTACGCCAATTACGCTATTTTGTAGAGGTAGCAGAACGCGAACATATTTCTGAAGCTGCAGAGCATCTTCACGTAGCACAGTCAGCTATCAGCCGGCAAATTGCCAACCTTGAGGAAGAACTGGGGACACCGCTTTTTGAAAGAATCGGGCGTAATGTAAAGCTGACACCGATTGGTAAGACCTTTTTAGAACATACAATTACCGCGCTTAAGGCAATTGACTTTGCTGCAAAGCAAGTCGAGGAATTTTTGGATCCGGCAAAAGGAACGATAAAAATCGGCTTTCCTACAAGTTTAGCAAGCTATGTATTACCAACTGTTATTTCTGCTTTCAAGAAAGAATATCCCGATGTGTCCTTCCACTTACGCCAAGGGACATACAAATTTTTAATCGATGCGGTGAAAAATCGCGAATTAAACCTGGCATTTTTAGGACCCCTCCCGCCAAAGGATGAATCAATCAATACAACCATACTTTTCAGCGAAAATATACATGCCCTGCTTCCTGCTAATCATCGGCTTGCAAAAAATAAACAGATCAATCTTGTCGATTTACGAAATGAAAACTTCGTACTTTTTCCAGAGGGTTACATTCTCCATAAAGTAGCTGTAGAAGCATGCAGGTCTGCCGGCTTCGTACCGGCAATTACATCTGAGGGGGAAGATATGGATGCGTTGAAGGGACTTGTTGCAGCAGGCATCGGCGTAACACTGCTTCCTGAAAGCTCTCTATACGATTCAACACCCCGCTTTACAGTAAAGATGCCGATTGCCATTCCTGCAATCCGCCGTACTGTGGGGGTTATTTCACCGACAAACCGTGAACTCGCTGCTTCCGAAAAAGTCTTTCTGGACTTCGTCACAAACTTCTTCTCACGTCTATCACAATTTCAATAAAAATAAGCCGTTTCCGTTGCTGGGGACGGCTTTTTTTATGTGAGGGATCACCGGGATATCAGCGGCTTCCAGGTAAATATCGGCGTTTCTCTCTCATTATGTCGATTTCCCGGGTAATATCTCAGAATTCCCCGCAAAAAATCCCAAGAACGACTTGTTCTTGGGATTAGCTTGTTTATTTAGTTACAGGTACGACAGAGCCGCCCCACTCTTCAAGAATGAATTCTTGAATTTTTTCGGAATGTAAAGCTTCTACTAATGCTTTGATCTTTTCGCTATCCTCATCACCTGCACGTACTGCAATAATGTTTACATATGGTGATTCAGAACTTTCAATCGCAATAGAGTCTTCCAATGGATTTAAGCCGTTGTCGATTGCATAGTTTGAGTTGATTAATACTGCATCGCCTTCTTCATTTTCATACATTTGATATAGCAATGATGCTTCTGTATTGGCATCAAATTCAAAGTTCTTTGGATTTTCCACGATATCCGAAGTTTCAGCCTTCGTTTTATCGATGCCTTCCTTCAGTTTAATCAAACCTTCTTGCTCAAGCAGCGATAACATACGACCATGGTCTGCTACAGAGTTTGATAAAAGAATCGTTGCTCCCTCAGGAAGTTCTGAAAGCGAGTCATATTTTTTAGAGTAGACACCAATCGGCTCAAGATGGATGCCGCCTGCATTAGCGAAATCATAACCGAACTCTTCAATTTGAGCTTCGAAATAAGGGATATGCTGGAAGTAGTTAGCATCAATTTCCTTGCCCTCAAGGTCTTGGTTTGGCAGTATATAATCTTGATACGTTTCGATTTCTAAATCAATGCCTTGTTCTTCTAAAATCGGCTCCACTTGCTCTAAAATGATTGCATGTGGTGTATTAGAAGCGCCTACTACTAATGTTGAAGATTCTTCTTTATCCGCATTGTCCGTGCTGCCTGTGTTTGTACCCTCATCATCTGAGCCACATGCTGCTAATGCTAATACAGATGCTGATACCAATGTAGATGCTAATACCTTTTTCTTTGTTAAAAATGCCATAATCGTAAACCCTGCCTTTTCTTATAAATTTATTTTTATAGGTGCGTGAACGCACTAATTAACGCTTATCAATTTTTGCTGTAATGAAATCACCGATATATTGAATAATGAATACGACAAGTAATATTAAAATGGTCGCCATCAATGTCACATCTGAACGATTTCGCTGGAACCCTTCTAAATATGCCAAGTTCCCTAACCCGCCAGCTCCAATAATGCCGGCCATTGCAGTGTAACCGACAAGTGCAACAGCGGTTACGGTAATACCTGATATTAATGCCGGTAAGCTTTCTGGCATTAGTACCTTAAAGATAATAGTCGATGTTTTTGCCCCCATTGAGCGAGCTGCTTCAATAACGCCTTTATCAATTTCACGAAGAGCAATTAACACCATACGTGCATAAAACGGAGCTGCTCCAATTATCAATGCCGGTAATGCCGCATTGGCACCACGAATGGAACCTACTAAAAACTTTGTAAATGGAATTAGTAATATGATCAATACGATGAATGGAATCGAACGGAAAATATTCACTAATGATCCTGTTAAGAAATAAACAATTTTATTTGCCCATAATTGATATGGACTTGTTAAAAAAAGCACAATGCCAATTGCCAACCCTAAAATAAATGTAATGATTGTAGAAACAGCCGTCATATACACTGTTTCATATAAAGCTTCTGTCATCTTCTCCCAGTTTACATTCGGAAATAATTGACTAAGCATGCTCAATCACCTCCGTTTGTAATTCATGTTTTGCTAGCACGTGAAGTGCCGTTTGTACTTGCTCCTCTGTTCCGTCAATATGCACAATTAATGTTCCGTAAGGACCGCTTGTCGTATAGGAAATAGACCCATGTACAATATTTACATCAACCCCATGCTCCTTAATCAGCTGAGAAATAACAGGTTGTTCTGTAGCTTGTCCCACAAACGTTACTTTTACCAGCTTACCGGACGGATAATTTTCCAGAATCTGCTCGATTGATTCTCTTGTTTCATTTGTACCTGATACTTGCGATACAAACCTTTTCGTAATAGGTGCCTGCGGGTTCTGGAAGACCTCTAATACCTTTCCAGTCTCTACTACCTTCCCTGCTTCCATAACGGCTACACGGTGGCAGATTTTGCGTATAACATGCATTTCGTGTGTAATAAGCACAATTGTCAGCCCTAAACGCTTGTTAATGTCCAGTAATAGCTCCAGGATCGAATCTGTTGTTTCCGGATCGAGAGCGGAAGTTGCTTCATCGCAAAGCAGAACTTCTGGATTATTGGCAAGCGCTCTTGCAATCCCTACACGCTGCTTTTGCCCGCCTGATAATTGAGAGGGATACGCTTTGCCGCGGCCTGTCAAACCAACCAGGTCAATAAGCTCAGCCACACGCTTTGTACGCTCCTGCTTTGGTACCCCTGCAATCTCCAATGGGAATGCGATATTCTCTTCCACTGTACGGGACCATAGGAGATTGAAGTGCTGAAAGATCATACTGATTTTCTGACGTGCTGCACGAAGCTTTCCACCAGAAATTGCCGAGATTTCCTCTTGGTTTACTATGACGGAGCCCGTCGTCGGCTTTTCTAAACCATTCAACAGGCGGATCATCGTACTTTTACCCGCACCGCTATAGCCGATAATGCCGTATATTTCTCCTTTTTCAATCGATAGGTTTACATTATCAACGGCTGTCAATTCACCGTTTTTCGTTTTGTAAACTTTTGTTATAGTACGTAACTCAATCATATTTGACTCCTTCTACATAAAAAAACCTTTCCGCCGTGATAAGCAGAAAGGTTTTCGTACATTTTATACGTAACCGTTCTCTCATCTTCCAAAGCATAACTTTGAGTGACTTGGCACCTTTTCACAAATGTGATGGTTGCCGGGCTTCACAGGGCACTTCCCTCCACCGCTCTTTATAAGAGTAACGTTATTAAGTTTATTTTTATGTTTGTTACTGTACCACGCCATGCAATTGTCCGTCAATCACTTTTTTAATATTTCATACAAATTGGGTACGGATTGAAATGCATACAGCTTTTGGGCATACTCTCCATCGCGTGCAATCAGCAAACAAGGTACACTTTCCACCTCATATTGCATTGCCAAATCTTCCAAATAATTCACATTTCCTTTACCAATCGCTACATCCGGCAGCAGTTCTTCCACAACTGTCATCATTTTAGAGGCGATAGCACATGTACCACAAATTGGTGTATATAAATAAAAGGCAGCTATACGCTCTGTTTTCATTGCTTCCTGCCACTCATTCTGTGTCCATTCCTTCATCTAATCATCCTATTTCACTTGAAATTTGGCCGCTTGTAAAATTTGGCGCACAATCGCACTCGGTGCTTCCGCAACACCTGTAAAAGGAGCGGGCAGCTCCAGCTGAACTGCTTCACTGTATGTTCGACGCATCATTTTCCGCAAATAATCACCGGATTTATCCCGGTCAAAAAATGTAAAAAACTCACAGTACTCATAAGGCTCAAGCAAGTCAATGAACGCTTCCTCGTCCTTCGTGCCATGTGTACAAATGATCAACACATGTTCAGCAAGCAGAGGTTCAATTTTTAATTTATCAGAACGACCTTCTACAATTATACACTTTTCAATCATTCACCGCTTACCTCCCGCTTTTATGAAAAGGCATTCACGTCTTTTTTGCTGCAGCAAACTTTTGTCCAACATATTTCCCAAGCCTAGCAATAGATGAAGCTGCTTCAAGCAGCAGACGCGTATGCAGAACTATTCTATAAAGTAAAAAGTTTTACTTCTTTTATTTTGAAAAAAAGCGCCAAAATCTACTGTTAGATTCAGGCGCTTTCGTATTATTCAGCGATCAATTCTTCATATGCTTCAGCAGTCATTAATTGTTCTACTTCCGATTCATTCGAAAGTTCAATAACAATCATCCAAGCATTTTCATATGGAGATTCATTAACGAATTCAGGGTTATCAGATAACTCCTCATTCACTTCTACTACTGTACCAGACACTGGTGAATATAATTCAGAAACTGTTTTTACTGATTCTACGCTACCAAACGGTTCATTAAACGTTACTGTATCGCCTACTTCAGGAAGCTCAACAAATACGATATCGCCTAATTCATGCTGTGCGAAGTCCGTAATACCAACACGTACTTTATTGCCTTCAATTTTTACCCATTCATGCTCTTGCGTATAGCGCAGATCTTTAGGAATACTCATGAATAAATCCCTCCAACGAAATGTATCAATAATCCTCTTCAGTTTGACACATTTCTATAGCAAAAACAAGCTCACATTCAGTTTATTTCCATGTTTCTGAGAAGTCAGACTCCTTAAATCCAAGTGTTACTTTTTGTCCGTCTGTAACGATTGGGCGTTTTATCAACATGCCATCTGATGCCAATAACTCCAGCTGTTCTTCCTCTGACATAGTTGACAGCTGATCCTTTAAACCAAGCTCTTTGTACTTATTGCCTGATGTATTGAAAAATTTCTTTAAAGGAAGACCGCTCTTTTTATATAGCTCTGTCAATTCTTCCTTTGTCGGCGTTTGTTCCACAATATGAATGGATTCATATGCAAGATTATTTTCTTCAAGCCATTTAATCGCTTTTCTGCATGTTGTGCATTTAGGATATTGAATAACTGTAAGTGCCATGAATGTTGCCCCTTTTTATATAAATTTGTCCTCCCCCATTGTAAAGGAAACAGTCTAGAAAAGCTAAAAATTTAAAATCTATTTCCATGAAATTTATTGTTTACCAGTTATGGAGGTTTCGGGGCATCCGCATCCAATCATGCATGTTATAAGTAAAGTATGTCTCGTTTCCAAAATTGCCATAGGCGTAAATGCCTTTATACGAAAAAGACCATCCTGCTCAGGCAGAATGGTCTCAATAAACTTATATTACACAGTATACTTTTCAGCTTCGATGATTTTTGCAGCTGCTTCACGCTTTTTCGGAATCAGGTTGTAAGGGTTGTTACGCGTTAATTTACGTAAAGCCGATAATGTCATACGTCCAGCATCGCCTTCCACTGAAGCAAGCAATGTATCTTTTGCTTCTTTTTCGATTTCCGCGAATGCTTCCTGGCAGAAAATTTCTGTATAAAGAATTTTTTGCTTCGCTTTTTCTGCACCGTCACGCTCGATTGCTTTTTGTGTACGGATGACTGCAGATTCCATTGCGTATAATTGGTTTGCAATGTTTGCAATATTTACAAGCAGTTCTTGCTCTTGATCTAATTTAGCCCCAAATGCCTGCGCTGCTGTACCTGCTGCCAAAACTGCAATTTTCTTCGCATTTTTCACAAGATATTTTTCTTGTGCTAATGGAGCATCTTCTAATTCCTCAGGCATCAGCATAAGAAGCTCATTTTGCAGATTTTGTGCTACTTGAAGAAGCGGCAGCTCGCCTTTTAATGCTTTCTTCATGAATGTACCAGGCACGATCATACGGTTGATTTCGTTTGTACCTTCAAAGATACGGTTAATACGGGAGTCACGGTAGATACGCTCTACTTCGTACTCTGCCATGAAGCCGTAGCCACCGTGTAATTGCACGGCCTCATCCGCGATATAGTCTAATGTTTCAGAACCGAATACTTTAGCAATAGAGCATTCAATCGCATACTCTGCTACTGCTGCTGCAATAGCACGGCCGTCCTTTTGCTCTTCAGGAGATAGCTGGCTTAATGTATCTTCGAAGTACCCTACCGTACGATAGTTTAATGACTCAGAAGCATATAACTGAGATGCCATTGTCGCTAGCTTTTCTTTTGTCAGGCTGAAGCCTGATAATGGCGTTTTAAATTGCTGGCGCTGGTTTGCATATTGAACAGCCAGCTCTAACGCACGCTTAGAAGCTCCTACAGTACCAACTCCTAATTTATAACGGCCGATGTTTAAAATGTTGAATGCGATTACGTGACCACGGCCCACTTCACCAAGTAAGTTTTCCACTGGTACTTGGGCATCCTCTAAAATCAATGTACGAGTAGAAGAAGATTTGATCCCCATTTTCTTCTCTTCCGGTCCTACTGATACACCCGGGAATGATCTTTCTACGATAAATGCCGTGAATTTATCCCCATCGATTTTTGCATAGACAACAAATACGTCAGCAAAGCCGGCATTTGTAATCCATTGTTTTTCACCGTTTAATACATAGTGCGTACCTGCTTCATTTAATTTTGCAGTTGTTTTTGCACCTAAAGCATCTGAACCTGAACCTGGCTCAGTCAATGCATAAGCAGCAATCAATTCGCCAGAAGCCAGCTTCGGAAGATACTTTGATTTTTGCTCTTCGTTACCGAATAAGACGATTGGCAAAGAACCTATCCCTACGTGTGCACCATGTGTAATAGAGAAACCACCTGCTGGAGACAATTTTTCTGCGATTAGTGCTGAAGAAATTTTATCAAGACCAAGGCCTTCGTATTCTTCCGGTACGTCAGCAGCTAACAGCCCTAGTTCACCTGCTGTTTTCAATAAACGTACTGAATGTTCGAATTCGTGATGCTCCAAGTTTTCGACAACCGGCAGTACTTCGTTTTGCACGAACTCTGTCGTTGTTTGCGCGATCATTTTCTGCTCGTCTGTGAAATCCTCTGGCGTAATTACACGATTAATATCCACGTCCTCAATTAAGAATCCGCCGCCTTTAATAATGTTTGTTGTTTGTTCCATTATGAACATCCTCCCCTTAATGTTTTGGTTCGCCTATTGTAAATCAGGCTGCACTGGCGAATTTGCAGCTGAATGAATTTATATTTCTTATATATAGAAAGCCCGGGAAGCCCATTCGGAGGCAATTAGAATGTGCTTCCCGAAAGCTGTTCTAACGCTTATTAAAGTACTTCAAACACCCCTGCAGCACCCATACCGCCGCCGATACACATTGTGACTACACCGTACTTTTGTCCACGGCGTTTTAATTCATGAATCAGCTTAAGCGTCAGGATTGTACCTGTTGCACCTAGTGGATGACCAAGTGCAATAGCACCGCCATTTACATTGACCTTATCCATATCAATACCCAGGTGGCGAACGACTTGGATTGATTGAGAAGCAAATGCTTCATTAATCTCCCAAAGATCGATTTGGTCCTGTGTCAAACCAGCGATTTTCAATGCTTTCGGTACCGCTTCAATCGGACCAATTCCCATTACTTCCGGCGGCACTCCCCCAACAGCAAACCCTAGGAATTTCGCCATTGGCTTCATACCTTGTGCTTCGGCTTCTTCACGGTCCATTACGAGCACTGCTGCTGCCCCGTCAGAAGTCTGGGAAGCATTCCCTGCTGTAACAGAGCCTTTTATATTGAATGCCGGGCGAAGCTTTGCCAATCCTTCAACTGTTGTACCTGGACGCACACCTTCGTCTGTATCGAATGTAAATGTACGTGATGCAGGTTTATTATCCTTATCTACAAAGTGCTGTGTCACTTCGACCGGTACAATTTCATCCTTGAATTTTCCTTCTTTGATTGCTTTCTCAGCCAACTCATGGGAACGAACTGCAAAAGCATCTTGGTCTTCACGGCTTACTTCATAGCGGCGTGCTACTTCCTCTGCCGTATGTCCCATCCCCATATAATATTGAGGTGCCTCTTCTGCCAGCTTTGGATTCAACCGCACTGTATTTCCTGTCATCGGAATCATGCTCATTGATTCTACGCCGCCTGCAATAATCGCTTTAGAATGGCCAAGCATAATACGCTCTGCAGCATAGGCAATCGATTGCAGCCCTGATGAACAGAAACGATTGACTGTGATAGCAGGAGTAGAATCCGGAAGACCGGCAAGCGCTCCGATTAAACGCGCCACGTTCATTCCTTGTTCTGCTTCAGGCATTGCACAACCCATGATTAAATCATCGATTGGCCCTTCATAGCCTGCTCGTTTCAATGTTTCTTTTACAACAACGCCGCCGAAATCATCCGGACGCATTGCTGCAAGTGAACCCTTTTTTGCTTTTCCGATTGGCGTTCTTGCACCTGCCACAATAACGGCTTCACGCATAGTGATGTCTCCCCCTTGTTTAGCTGAATGCTATTCATCATTTTCTATTAAACTCGTATGATTATTTAAGACTGTAAAGAAAACGTTCGCAGATCAGATGGGCTGAACCAATAACGCAGTATGCGAGCGTTCCCCCTGCAAACTAGTTGCGTAATGGTTTCCCCTTAACCAGCATGTGCTGCATACGCTGCTGTGTTTTCGGATGCTGTACCAGCTCCAGGAAAGCCTTTTTCTCTAAGCCTAGAATATACTCTTCATCCACTTCCGTTCCGTATGGTACAAGACCGCCTGCAAGAACGAATGCAAGTTTTTTTGCGATTGAAAGGTCATATTCGCTAATGAACCCAGAATCGAACATGCCTTGTGCACCTAATAACAGTGTTGCATAGCCTGGTGCCCCTGCCACTTTAATCTTCTGCTTCACCGGAGGCTTGTAGCCAGCATCATATAATGCAATGGCTGCCTGCTTGGCATCGTAGATTAAATGATCTGGGTTTACCGAAACTCCATCAGCGAAGTCCAGGAAGTTATTTTCACGCGCCTCTTCGCCGGAAGTCGATACTTTCGCCATCGCAATAGTTTCAAATACTTTGTTTAAGACCGTCTGCAGATCTACATCTACCCCGCTTGGTATTCCTTTTAGGAATTTTTCGTAAAGACCAAGGTTACCTGCTCCTCCAGGGATGACCCCTACACCTGCTTCTACTAAGCCGATGTACGTCTCTGCCGAAGCTTGGATATGAGCTGCCGGTAAACATACTTCTGCACCACCGCCAAGCGTCATTTGGAACGGAGCCGCTACAACTGGCTTTGCTGCATATTTAATACGGCGCATTGCTTTTTGGAATGCATTGATTACATAGTCAAGTTCAAAGATATTATCATCCTGCGCTTCCATTAGAATCATGCCGAGGTTTGCCCCTACACAGAAGTTTTTACCTTGGTTTCCGATAACAAGCCCTTTATAAGCGGAGTTATTTTCTAGTTCATCGATCCCTGCATTCAGCATTTGGATGATATCAAGACCGATCGCATTTGATTGTGAATGGAACTCCAGCAGTAAAACTCCATCCTGTAAATCGATTAAACTTGCGCCAGCATTTGACTTAATTACTCCATGCTTTTTCTTATAGCGTTTTAAATTAATAGCCTTTTCATTTACTGGCACCTTTACGTATTCGTTGCCATTGTAATAAGCTAAATCGCCGTCCACTTCTGAATAGAAGGTTTCAAGCCCTTTGTCGAGAAGACCTTGAACAAACGCTGGAATTTCGCGTCCTTCTTCCTTCATTTTTTCAACGGATTGCTTCACGCCGATTGCATCCCACATTTCGAATGGCCCCTGTGTCCAGCCAAAGCCCCATTTCATTGCATTATCAATCGCTACAATGTCATCGGCAATTTCACCTGTCAGCTGCGCTGAGTAAAGCAATGTCGGAGCAAAAATGTTCCATAGCAATTCACCTGTACGATCTTTTGCATAGACAAGAGTTTTAACCTTATTTCCTAAGCCGCGTGCCTGTTTTGCCATTTCCATAGAAGGCGTTTTCAGCTTTTTCACCGGCTCATATTCAAATGTATCTATATTAAGCTCTAAAATTTCTTTTCCTTTCTTTACGAAGAAACCTTGACCGGATTTGGCACCAAGCCATCCATTTTCAACCATTTTCTTCAAGATTGGATTCTCGGCAAATACTGCCTGCTCTTCGCCCGTTGTGTTGTCATATACATTTTTCGCTACATGCGCAAATGTATCTAAACCGACTACATCGAGCGTACGGAATGTCGCTGACTTTGGACGGCCAATCAATGGTCCTGTCACTGAATCAACTTCTCCTACAGAATAGCCGCGTTCCTGCATCTCCTTCATCGTGATGATCAAGCCGTATGTCCCGATCCGATTTGCAATGAAGTTCGGCGTATCTTTTGCGACTACTACTCCTTTGCCTAGAACATCTTCCCCGAATGTCTGCATAAATGAGACTACTTCCGGTGCAGTTGCAGTAGAAGGAATAACCTCCAATAATTTTAAATAGCGTGGCGGGTTGAAGAAATGCGTCCCAAGGAAATGTTTTTGGAAATCTTCCGAACGTCCTTCAGCCATTGCATTGATGCTTACCCCTGATGTATTCGAGCTGACAATCGTACCTGGTTTACGGACCGTATCGATTTTTTCCATCAGTCCCTTTTTGATATCAAGGTTTTCTACAATAACTTCAATAATCCAATCTACATCTTTTAATTTATCGAAATCATCCTCAAAGTTCCCAGCCGTAATGAGCGCAAGATTCTTTTTAGCTGCTAATGGTGCCGGCTTTTGTTTTAGAAGTTTTTGCAGGGCACCTGTTGCAAAACGATTGCGAACTTGCGGGCTTTCTATTGTGTATCCCTTAGCCTGCTCTTCTGCAGTCACTTCTTTTGGTACGATATCTAACAATAATGTCGGGATGCCGATATTCGCTAAATGCGCAGCAATACCTGACCCCATAACCCCTGACCCTAATACGGCCGCTTTTTGAATTTTGTAAGTCACGAGAACTTCCCCCTTCTCCACTCTTTTGTACCGAATGAACAATCATTCATTTTTTAACGAAAAAAAAACTTGAAACAGCTTTTCTGTTCTTAGTGTAGATGATTTTGTCATTTTTAGCAACATTTTTTCAGTACCTTTTCTATAAAAATCTGAAATTTCATTCCATTTCATTGATATACCAATAAAATAATAAACATCGATTCATTATATTTTAGCTGAAAACTTTTTTCCTTCTTCCCCTTTCAGAGCAAAACACTTCCCGCTCTTCGCTAATATGTGTAAACTAGCAAGTATAAGGAGCGTGATATGTATGATAGAAATTACTACAGTAGATCAATTCAATGAAATCATTTCCGGTGATAAAAAGGTCATCGTGAAATTCTTTGCGGGATGGTGCCCAGATTGTACACGTATGGATATGTTCATCGATCCGATCGTTGAAGAATATAATCAATATGTATGGTATTCTGCCAACCGTGACAACTTCCCGGAATTAGCAGAGAAGTATCAAGTAATGGGTATTCCTTCATTATTGATTTTCCAAAATGGAGAAAAGCTTGCTCATTTGCATAGTGCTAATGCAAAATCTCCAGAACAAGTAACAGATTTCTTAGAAGCACAAAATTAATGGAATGCTCTTATTGCCTAATCAGAAGACATCTTCTCTTCTAACAAGAGATCACTTGTCTCTATACTTTCTGCTTTAGGTAGTGGGTATGAGCGGTTATCATTCTGCTCAGCAACACAGGATATCATTGGTAAAAGGCTCGTCTACAGGCGGGCCTTTTTTCAATATCCGATTTGGTGAAAGGATTATTTTTTAGGTAAGTGGGTATTAATAGACTTTATAGAACGGAATCGGAGGTGACGTAAAATGCGTGTTTTATTAGACGTTAATGGAATGTCCCAATATAACGACACAGTCCGCCCGGAATTTCGTAATTCTGCATGCGGACCAACAACTGCTCATGTCATTCTAAATTATTTATCTCAAAATCATACCGTAGTAAAAAAGGACATTAATGAACTATATGAACTATTAGGCGGAACAAAAATTGGACTCTTCAAATGGCGCTTCATCCGAAAGCTGCGAGAGCAGCTTGGTGAGGAATTCCTGATAGACGAGTGCAATTTATCTGAAGCAATCATGCAGCTTAAGCATGGTAATCCTGTAGCCATGAAATTTGACCAATATTTTACGTTCCAATGGTTTACAAACAAAAAGCCGCTATACAAATACCACTGGGTACCGCTAATTGGCTATGAGATAAAAGATGACTGCCTTCACTTAATCATCCATGATAACGGTGGCCGCGACCGCGAAAGCAAAGTACGTTCCATTTGTTATGATGATAATCGACATGTATTGAGCTTTGTCAAAATAGAGCCGAGGGACTAACTCCCTCGTGCTCTTTTTTTATAAGCCTAATGCTTTGGCATGCTTCACAATCAGACGCAGCCCTCGCTGCTGTAAGACTTCTAATTGCGGCGTATATGTGGAAGGAACAAGCAAATGCTCCAGTTCTCTTTCAATTGGTGCTTCACAGTGAATTTGAGCCAGCTGATAGGATAATCTCAGCATCCCTTCATTTTCACCAATTTTAATTCGCTGGCCAGCTTTTAGCGTTGGGAGTGCCTCCAGAACGCCCTCAATGGAACCAAACTCCTGAATGAGCTTTAGTGCCGTTTTCGGTCCTATCCCCTTCACCCCAGGATATCCATCACTTGCATCTCCCATAAATGCCTTCACATCGGCAAATTGAGCAGGCTGTATCCCATATTCTTTTAAAAATCGCTCTTCTGTGTATACATCATATTCCGTATACCCTTTCTTCGTTAAAGCGATCGTTGTGTGTGGATTTAACAATTGCAGCAGGTCTTTATCTCCACTAATGACCGTAATCGCCGCTTCTTCTTTCCACTTTGCTACCATAGAGCCGATGAGATCATCCGCTTCCATCCCTTTAATACCGAAGTTCGTCCATCCCAGCATTTCTGCCACTTCTTTTGCCATATCAAATTGCGGGATCATCTCTTCCGGAGGAGCGGGACGGTTCGACTTATACCCATCAAATAAGTCATTGCGGAATGTATGCATCCCCATATCCCAGCAAATCGCTATATGTGTGGGCTTCATTAAAGTTTGTGCTGTTAGTACATGACGTGCAAACCCCTGCACGCCATTCGTCGGCGTACCATCTTCAAGCCGGATGAATTGATTCATCGCAGCAGATGCGAAAAACGAACGGAAAAGCAGTGCCATGCCGTCTACAATAAGTAAATGTTTTGTCATATTCAAAGCCTCTCTTTCTACGACCTATCTATTATAGCAAATGTTAGAGCCATACTGATTGAAAGAGGTTTGAACGGGGAAATAGTAAAACATGGCCGATAAAGGAGGTAGCGAAATGGATATTATTAATGGCCGCGTATTTTGGCCTGATACTTATATAAAACAGCCTCATACCAATCCGGAAATTTCACCGTTTTATGATGCTATCATTGTCGGCGGTGGTATTAGTGGTGTTTTAACAGCAAAGGCATTAATGGATGAAGGACTGAAAATTGCTATTTTGGATAAGGAGGTCCCCGGAGAAGGAAGTACGTCTGCCAATACCGGACTTCTTCAATATTCCAACGACATCATGCTTCACGAGTTGATTGAGCAAATTGGAAAAAAGGATGCGGTTCATTTTTATAAACTTTGTAATACAGCATTAGATGAACTCGAGGAAATTTCGCAAACAATGCTAAACAAAGCAGATTTTATCCGGCGTCCAAGCATTTATTATGCAAGTAGAAAAAAACATAAAAAGAAAATACAAAAGGAATTTGAGACACTTCTCAAGTTTGGATTTCCCGTAGATTACTGGGGAAGCCGTGTCCTGAAGAAGAAGATGGGATTTGAAAAATCTGCTGCCCTTGTCACCTATAACGATGCAGAATTTAATCCTTATAAATTTGTACAGGAACTACTAGAACAGTTAAAAGAACGAGGGCTCCATGTATTTGAACATACACCTGTCCATGTCATTGAAGATGAAAATGAAGCAATTACTATTCACACGATTGCCGGCATCTTCCGTACACAAAAAATTATCTACACAACCGGCTATCATGACGTGCCATTCGGTAAGGTAAAAGGGGCTAATATCAATCGTTCCTATGCGCTCGTGACAAACCCAATCCCTAACTTCGAAGGATGGCATGAAAAAGCTCTCATTTGGGAAACGGCGAGGCCTTATCTGTACTTACGTACTACAATTGACAACCGGATTATTATTGGTGGTCTTGATGATAAAAAGGCAAAGGCACCGAGTGAAAAAAGAATCCAAAAGCATACAAAAAAGCTCTTGGAAGAACTCCATGAACTGTTCCCGCAATATGAAGTGAAAGCTGATTATCTTTACGGGGCTTCATTCGGTAATTCAAAGGATGCTCTCCCGTTCATCGGCGAACACCCGGAACAGCCGAACCATTTTTATCTGCTCGGCCTTGGTGGAAGCGGTACAGTCTACAGTATGCTCGGATCCAAAATACTAGCCGATCTCGTGATGGGCAGGGAAAATGATGACGCTCGCCTTGTGACGCTAGACCGTAAAAATGGTATAAAAACGTAAATAAGCATAGGCGTCTGTATGAGCAGACGCCTATGCTTTTCATTATGGCATTAAATGAGCGGCTATATTTTCAATATCATGATGGAAAATTCGGTCCTCCTGTATAGATGCAGCAATTTTCCGAAGCTCCTGCCACTTTTGATACGTTTTCGGACTCATTTTCTCTGTGCCGCGGTACTCAGCAGCCTGCAAGGCACAAAATGCTTCAATCGCTAATACACGCCTTGCATTTGTAATAATGGAATATGCATGTCTAGCAGCAGTCGTTCCCATACTCACATGATCCTCTTGATTGGCAGAGGATGGGATGGAATCGACACTGGCCGGATGTGCTAGTGTCTTGTTTTCCGAAACGAGACTTGCTGCACTGTATTGCAGAATCATCGCGCCTGACTGCAGTCCCGGCCTTGCGCTCAAGAAAGCAGGCAGCCCCTCATTTAAATTTGGATTGACAAGCCTTTCAATTCGCCGCTCTGATACATTGGCCAGTTCTGCTGCAGCCAACTTTAAAAAATCCATCGCAAAGGCAATTGGCTGACCGTGGAAATTGCCACCCGAAATAATCGACCCATCCTCAAATAATAAGGGATTATCTGTAGCTGCATTCATTTCGATTTCTAGCTTTTCTTTTACATAGGACAGTACCTGCCAGCTGGCACCATGGATCTGCGGGATGCAACGGAGAGAATAAGGATCCTGCGTTCGGATTTCCCCTTGCCTTGTGATTAACTTACTTCCTTCCAGCCATTCGCATATTCTTCTGGCCACGTCCGTCTGTTCAGCAAATCCTCTTGCCTCATGAACAGGTGGCAGAAAGGCGTCGATAATGCCCCTGAGACCTTCTAGCGTCATGGAAGCAATCCATTCACTATCATAGGCCAGCTTCTCTGCTTCTATATAGTTGACCACACCCTGTGCTGTCATCGCCTGTGTGCCGTTAATAAGCGCAAGTCCTTCCTTAGCCCTCAATTCAATAGGCGGGATGTTCAACTGTCTCCATACTTCATCTGAAGCTATCCTATTTCCCTGCCACTCCACATCACCTTCTCCAATCAATGCAAGCACTAGATGCGAAAGCGGTGCCAGATCCCCTGAAGCGCCAAGTGATCCCTGTTGAAAAATAACCGGATGAATCTGTTCATTTGCCATCAGTACAAGACGCTCCAGCACTTCCAATCGAATGCCTGAATATCCTTTTAGTAAAGCGTTTAGCCGAAGTACAACCATTGCTCGGCTAACGATTTCCGGAAATGGTTCTCCTACCGCACACGCATGTGACCGGATCAAATTGAGCTGAAGTAAATTGACTTCATGCTCTTCAATTTTTACATCGCTAAATTTCCCGAATCCCGTATTGATTCCATATACCGTCTTTCCCTCTTTGACTACTCGTTCGACACGGGCACGGCTCTCTCTTACCCGATCCTTCGCTTCTTCTGCTATGAAAATCTGTGCCCCATTATATAGTATTTCCTTCATCTGCTCAATTGTCAGACCACTACCATTTAAACTAATCACGCAACTCGCCCCTTTAAATCGGATAAACCTGCTCCCCGATTCCCTTTTCTGTACTTTATGAATATTGCATTTGAGAGGACCCTTCCGTTTTCGATCATACAGGAGGCCAAGTTACTGCTCCCCCCTTTTCCAATTAGATACAGTGACCATCCTGTTTGTGCGACAACGTTGATTTTCGCCAGCTATTTCTTTTCATCTGGTCAAGGAGTTCCCTGTAGTTCTCATTCTGTAAGCGCATACATTTTCCCTTCTTTATTCATGAAAAAGCTGAAGGACATAAAATTGCCCTTCAGCTTTTTTATATTTTTTTCATGTTTCGTATTGCTTGGATAGACAGTCGAACAAGTAGAATTGCACATAAAAATAAGCCCAAATACGCTGCAGTATTTAAATAAATAGCATAAGCAGTATGCATAAATTGCGAAATCGCCAATAAGGAGACAGAAATAATACCGAATGTGATGCCAACCAGCAATATAACAAATTGGGAAAATAATTGCATAACAAAACTTGAATTTGCCCGGTCTGAAAAGATATCATGATGCAGGATAACCCGTCCGCTTTCCACTTTCTTGATCAGCTGGTCAATACGGCGGGGGATTTTTCGAATTTTCGGCAGCATAAGCGCAATCTCTTCTTCAATGTATTCCTTTGTGCCGATTGGATCCTTAAACGGCTGTTTCAAGCTCCTTTTTATATAGCTATCGGAAAACGTCTTTGTTTCCCGGAAGATATCGAAGGCAGGATAGATAGTCCGTAATGTTCCATCTAGTGTGACAATCGCACGCAATGCAACACTTACTGATGGATAAAAACGCAGACCATATTCCTGGACGATGGAAAACACGCAATAGATTAATTCATCCGTCGATATATTTTCAATATAGGAGATTCTTAACAGTACCTGGCTAATTGCCTGTTCTATTTCATCGCGCTCTACCTCTTCAGCATTTTCTACTAATAGAAGAACCCCATCAAATAGAAGGCTTTCATCACCATTCTGTATCCCGGCTAAAAATAGTTTCAGCCCTTCCTGTTGGGCAGCGGATAGCCTGCCGACAGCACCAAAATCAAGCAGTACCGGTTTGCCCGTATTATGCTCAATATAGATATTGCCTGGATGGGGATCAGAATGATAAATGCCTGAAATAAGAGCCTGTTCTAAAAAAACGCAGAGCAAATTTTGGGAAAATTGATAGCAATCAATATCCAGTTCTTCAAAGACTTTTCTTGCACAACCAACAGACGATCCTTCTACATATTCCATCACCAATAAATTCGATGTACTGTATGTAGTAAAGACTTTCGGAATTTTTACCACTGCAGAGGAGTTCTCCATGATATTCGATAATTGAATCATATTACGTGCTTCAATCTCAAAATCAATTTCTTCCTGAAGAGACGCCGCAAAGCCCATTGCCAGTTCTCTAAATCCTAGGCCTTCCGCCCATTTAGATTTACTAGAAACCCATGTAGCAAACTCCACTAAAATATCCAAGTCATCTCTCATTACTTCACGCATATCAGGGCGCAGCACTTTGACGACTACCTGCTCATTCGTATCGCGTAAAACTGCTCTATGAACTTGCCCGATGGAGGCGGCTGCCAGCGGTTTCTCCTCAAAGTAACTGAACACCTGGTCTACAGGCGCCTTCAGGTTTTCCTTTAATACTTTATCGACCTGCAATTTTGATAATGGAGGGGCATTTTGCTGAAGCTTTTCCAGCTCTTCGATAAAAACAGGCGTGAATAATTCTTTTCTGGTAGACAGCACCTGTCCGAACTTAACAAAAATTCCACCGGACTGCTCCAGTGTAAGTCTTAAAGCAACTGCAAGCTCGCGTTCATCTTCACGATATTTTACATACTTCATTGTCCTGTTAATGCCTGTTGTCATGGCCACCTTTAATACGAGACGAAGACGCTTTTGCTTTCTCCAATGACCAAGCAGCCGTTTGAATATATTTTTCTTTCCTCTCACCCGGTTGCCATTTTCATTTAACGCAATTGGATCAAACAATTCAAAAAATAGATAGAACAGCATGGAAATGAGCAGCATACTGCCAAACCATAGAAGTGTAGCAACGCTCAGCATATTTTCTACAAGTCCTTCTCCATCTAAAGAATTGTCCCGTAAAAAGGTATACCAAAAAACAAATGTCGTGAAAGAAACACTCAATACGACGGATAAAATTCGTTTTAAGAGGTTAACGTTCGAACCAATTAGCCGGCCACTGATAAAGAAAATCAGGACGGATGCAATTACTATTTGAATCACCATCTGCCATCCGCTCATTCACTCACACCCTTTTAAAGAAATGATAATAAAAGCTTAATATCCACATTCCCTTTTATGGCTTTACTAATCATGCACGTTTGCTCCGCCTTATGAGCGAGCCGGGCAGCAATCCGTTCATTTTTCTCTGTATGCTCTGCAAGTTTAATAGAAAGATTGTGTATAATCTGTTCATATGTGAAAACGCCATTGGTAACATCTACTATCCCTTCAGAGTTCATGGAGAGAGAAGCTTGAATAGCAGAGCGTTCCAGCATGGCTGCAAGGGAGATAATATAGCATGTCGCAGCAGCTCCAAGCAGCATTTCATCCGGGTTCGTTCCAATACCTGGGCCATCCATTTCAGGCGGGATAGAGATTGCAGTTTGCAGACGTTCTGCCTGTAAGGTTCCCGAATCGTTCCGCCCTCCCTTCCAGTTGGTTTGAAGTGTAAATGTATGTTGTGTCATTATGCGATCCTCCAGTTCATCTTCAAAATAATTGATATTATTATAATAGAATTCCCGAAAAGGAAGTACAAACGAAAGTCCTCGTATACCCTTTTCTCCTTCTCGTGGCACTTCCATAAAAAAGGTTTCTTCTCGTCTATTTTAGAGACGTACGCCACTTACTTTCCTAACAAAAAAGCCGAATAGGCAATCGCTTATCCGGCTAATGTCCGTTGTTCAATTAAAAGTTCATCGTTCATCACGGAATGGATGATAATCGAAGGGTTTCCCTCTGTCAGTACAACACCATTTAATCGTCCATCCGGATAGAGAATTCCCCCATCAATCCCAATTTTTTTACAGCATGGTGAAATCCACACCTCGCTGCTCAGATCTTTGTTCAAATTTGTCGTAGGCGTATGCCCAAAGACAACGATATCCTCTGCTTCATGAGGAAACTCGGTAAAATCGTCCCTTATCCAAAGAAGCTCATGCTCAGTTGACTCTTCTCCACGGCGTACAAACGGATTGATCCCCGCATGGGAAAAGAAATACTGTCCCCATCGATAATAAAGCGGCAGGTTCTCCATCCAGGTGAGTAACTGTGAATGTTCCCGCTTTATTCCTTCAATAAGTTCATCGATTGTCGGCTCCTCTTTTATTACAAAGGTTTTCATGCTTTGGAGTGTCGGTACTCCTCCTATATTTAAAAATGTAAGTGCATATTTTTCCGGCTCCTTTAGCCATTCCATAAACATCAATTCGTGATTGCCCTTCAGCGCTACAGCATCATAGTCTTCCACAAGCTCCTTCACCCGCTGAATGACCTGCAGACTATCGTTTCCCCTATTAATATAATCCCCGAGAAATATCAGACGTTGTTTTTGTGCATTCCACTTTGTTAATAATTTTTCCAGCGCTTGAAAGCTTCCATGGAGATCTCCTATAACAAATACCTCATCCATTCCCTCACCCCTATGATGGCTTTTATAGAAATATATGAATGCTCTCTTTCAATTATTGCACTAATATAACGGACTCCATCAAATTATTTATGGTTTTGAATATCATTTCATTTTTTGATAAACGCTATATAGAAAAGAAACTTATTAAAGGAAAAACATTATGAGGGATACCTTTCCATGTTTAATGTGACAAAGCAAAAAGAAAATTAGCAGCTGGAAAGCGAAGTATAGTAAAATGGCTTTTTAAGCTTAGCAAACTGCCCAGCCATATTTTTATTGAAGCTGCTATTACTATAATTTATAGGGGAAGAAAAAATTGATAACATCTGCCAAAAGCAATCAATCTATTTACACATACGTTCATCATCCCGACGAATACGAGGTATGCCGGATGGAAATGCGCGCCTTTTTCGGGCATGACACTGAATTGAATTACCTGTTCAGTGAGGTCGAAATTGATCCAAGCCGCAGCCCGTTTATCGAAGAACGCTTGGATGTTTTATATACTGCCACGGATTTAATTAATCTTAAAGAACAGATAAAACAGCTCACTCTAGGAGAACAAACGTACAAAGTACTATGTTTAAATAAACGGGACATGAATATGAACAAAAAGATCGAGCATACAGAACGCCAGCAGCTCGAGAGGGAAATAGGCCTTTTAATAGATGGAGAGCCCGACCTTGATAACCCCGACTGTCTTTTCGGTGTAATCTACTTAGATGGTGTATGGTATTTTGGACCTTACACAAAAAGCGAATCAGTTTGGCGGAAGCATAAGGATAAACCGCAGCAGTACTCCACCGCACTAAATACTAGAATTGCACGTGCCGTAGTAAATATTGCTGTACCGCGAATTGAGAATATAAAGGTGATTGACCCTTGCTGTGGGATAGGAACTGTTCTGATTGAGGCCCTTTCGATGGGGATATCAATCGAAGGAAGAGATATCAATTGGCATGTATGCCAAGGTTCACGAAAAAATATCGCTCACTTTGGCTTAAAGGGTACGGTGACAAGGGGTCCTATTGCCGAGGTGGAAGACCATTATGATGTAGCTATCATCGATCTGCCCTACAATGTATTTACCCATGCCTCCATGGATGAACAAGCGGAGATTCTCAAACATGCCCGCAGGATTGCAGATCAAGCGGTTGTGGTGGCCATCGACACACCCGATAATGTAATGGAAGAAGCTGGTTTTGAGATAATCGACCGCTGCGTTGCAAAAAAACAAACTTTCTTACGGCACATTATTTTATGCAGGTAAACCGCGCTTCCTCAATGAACGATTGAAGCGGCCCATGCCAGTTTGATGACAAAATTTTATACAATGCTATTTGACAGCAAAGACAAAAACTCCATTTTGACAAAAATAATCAAAATGGAGTTTTTCATTTCGGCTAAATATGAGATTTTTATAAAAAAGATAGGATCATTTCCCTTTGTTATTCTGCAATTGTGCCCGTAACATTAAGAGATATATTATATATTTTACAAACCGTATAGTAATTTAAAGAGGGAAAATCCCTAACACTACACAGACGATAATCATGACAATTGTAGAACCGAATGCCCACTTTAGGAAAATGCGCTGTAATGTACCGAAATCCTCTCCAACCATACCTACCAATAGATACGTAGATGGAACAAGCGGACTTAATAAATGGACCGGCATCCCCAAAAGAGACGCTCTGCCAATTAAGGCTGGATCGATCCCATATACTGCTCCTGCCTTAGCAAGTAACGGAAGTACCCCATAGTAAAAGGCATCATTTGACATAAAGAAAGTAAAAGGTGCACTAAGAATAGCTGTAATAACAGCAAAATGAGAACCCATTGCATCGGGAATATAATGAATAACCGAGTTTGCCATCGCATCTACCATTGATGTACCTGAAAGAATCCCCGTAAAAACCCCTGCTGCAAAAACCATTGAAACAACAGATAATGCGTTATCAGCATAATTCGCAACACGTTCCTTTTGGTCTTTTAATTTCGGATAATTTACGGTAATCGCAATCGCAAAACCAAGCATGAACAATGTGACAGGTGGTAATAGCTCCATGATTAATGCTACTAAAAGAATGATCGTCAGCGCATAGTTAAAAATAATTAATTTTGGACGCTTCAAAGAGTCATCTTCGACTGTAGCAGTAAGCTGAGCTGTCGCTTCATAACCATATTCTATAACCCCGATTCGCTTTCTTTCCTGTCTACCGAACATAAATGCCATAAACAGAACAAAGATAGCGCCGCCAATCATTGCAGGAATGACTGGTGTAAAAACTTCCGACATTTCAAGATTCAAAGCGGTCATAACCCTTGCTGTTGGCCCTCCCCAAGGCAGAAGGTTCATAACACCTGAAGCTGAAACGGCAATACCCGCTAATACAATCGGCCGCATGCCAATTCTTTTATAGAGCGGTAAAAATGCAGAAATCGTAATCATGTATGTTGTCGTACCGTCACCATCTAAAGAAATCAGAAGGGCTAAAACTGCTGTTCCGATAGCAATTTTCACAGGATCCCCTTTTACTAACCTCAGAATCGTATGAATGATAGGATCAAATACTCCTGCGTCAATCAAAATACCAAAGAAAAGAATTGCAAATAAGATCATAATTCCTGTTGGAGCGACACTTTTAATTCCATCCAACATCATAGGACCCATTTCACTTCCGAATCCACCAATAACAGCAAACGCAATTGGAACGACAATTAACGCAATCATTGCTGTAAGACGACCAGTCATAATCAAAATCATAAATACCAATATCATCAAAAATCCTAAAATCGCTAGCATAATACTCCCCCCAATTGCTTCCCTAAGCTATTTATCGATTCGATAAATAACTAATTTTCTGAATATTAAACCTTATAATAAGACAATGGCGAGCAAATGTAATCGTTTTCAAATTAATGTTTATTAATTTCTTTATATCTATTTCGTACATTTTGTTCACGCAAAAGTATGTGATGCATCAATTTTGGATAATCGATTTGATACCATCCGCCTTACAGCACGTGATTTATTAATCGGGAAAACGATAAGCCTATACTATAGATCACCAAACGAGAGCAAAATGAAGTAATGTAAATAACACAGCCTATTATTTAGATAAAAAAAGAGGCTAACCTTGGGCCATGCATTCTCTTTTGCCATCTGTATAAAACAGGAGAGAGAATGCATATGTCTCATTAGTCAACCTCTTAAATCAAATGTCTGATGATATACAATTTTATGATCAATAACTACTATAGAAAATGAAAATACAAATAGTTCATTTTACTATCTCCGTTAAAAGTAATGTTGTTAAAGAGGAACTGCCTTGTTAGTTGATTTCCATTAATTCTCTATATTTCTCATTTTCTTCATCGAGAAACCTGGAAGTTTCACTGCTGTTCATGTAAAAGTCTTCCCACATATATTTCTGTAACGTTTGTTTCCATTCTTCCGTTTTTACCATTTTGGCCAATGTCGTCTCCCAAAATTCGATTTCTTTTTCCGGCATATTAGGTGGTCCCATAATACCTCGCCAATGCTTAAAAACTAACTCAATTCCTTCCTCTGTCCATGTAGGAATTTCAGGGAGTCCCTTTAACCGTTTCTCCGATGAGATGACAAGCATTTGGACTTGTTCCGAATCATAATATTTTTTAGCCTCGGATAGAGTCATCGTTGCAACATCTATTTGCTTTTTTAATAATGCATCCACTACTTGACCACTATTTTCATATACTAAAAAATCCAGTTCTTCCGGGTGTATTCCTGCCTGTTTACTCGCTAATACAAAAGAGATCTGATCATCATTGCCTAATCTTGGGGACACACCTATTTTATATGCCTGGGGTGTTTCTTTCAGATTTTCCATTAAACTTTTTGCATTTTTTATTTCCGAATCCTTCGAAACAATTACAACATCCCATTCCGTAGCCAACGTGGCAATCGGTGTAAAATCTTTATAGGTTAGCTTGCTTTGCCCTAATAAATGATTGGTAATGAGCAGGCTTGAATTCATTGCTAACACATGGCCTTTCTGCTGTTTAGCATATTTCCATCCTAACTCTCCGCCAGCGCCAATTTTATTCAGTACCTGTATGTCCTCATCTAGTAAATTGTTACTCATTAAAATGTCCTGTATAGCTCTTGCTGTTTTGTCCCAGCCCCCGCCAATAGAGCTTGGGGCGATTATTGTTACTGTATCTGTTATCGCTTCTTGCTCCCCATCATGTGAACACCCAGCGCAAAACATGACAACAAGCACAAAACTACTCATTAACTTTATTCTCATTATTCATTCCTCGTCCACATTTTTGAGTCAACCTTATTATTCTTTATAGTAATATTTCCTCTCAGGTCTTCCTACAACTCCGTATTCATGTTTTGCCGTACATACATCTATTGAAACGAGAAACTCTAAATACCTTCTTGCAGTGGTGCGAGATGCCCCAATCTGTTCACCCATTTCCTCGATGGAAATGCCGCCTTTCAGTTCTTTCATTACTTTTTTCACTTTGTCTAACGTATGACGATCTACGCCTGAAGGCAGATCTTTTTGAGTTGTGGATGATTGATGGGCGACCCCAAAGTATCGATCAATCAGTGTTTGATCTACCTCATCCCTATGGCTTAGCAGCTTCTTCTTTTTTTTATATTGTTCCACTGCTTCCACAAATTTCTCCATGGTGACTGGCTTCAGCAAATAGTTACTAACACCATACCTGACTGCCGTCTCAAGCATCGTTTTTTCTGTTGCTGCAGTAACCATAATAATATCAACCGTTGGATAATTGTCCCGAATCTTTGCTAACAAATTCGTCCCAAGATCATCAGGCATATAGATATCCAAAAAAAGCAAATCAACTTCGTATTCCTCTAATATTTCCATTGTTTCCTTTGCATTCAGTGCCTTCTGAACAACCTTTACATCTGGTACCTTTTGTAAAAATTGTTCCTGCACTTGTGCAATTCGAAAATCATCTTCGGCAATGACAACCTTAATCATTTTGCCTCTCTCCTTACTTTATCTCGCATTAACAGGCACTCAGACACCATCAGCTTCAAGCCTTGAATAAGGCGAAGCGTAGATAGTTCCCGTACAAGCCTGCCAGTGCAGCTATCTATCAGTGGTTATGTAAAAATTTACCACTGATGAAACTTCACTTTAACCTATAGCTTTTTTCGGAAGGAATACCGTAAAAATAGCCCCGCCGTTTTTATCATTATTTACTTCTATTGTTCCACCTAAGGATTCTACAATTTGTTTAACATTAAATAAACCGTATCCTCTATTTTTTCCTTTAGAGGAACTGCCTATATAAAATAAAGAGTCCAGCAAGTCTTCAGCAATACCCTTTCCGTTATCCGCTACTTCTATAATGATATCATTTCCGATTCCTGTAATTGAAAAAGTCACCCTTCTCTCTTTCTGATGGGCTACTGCATCAAATGCGTTATCAATAAGGTTTCCGATTATGGTGATGATATCCGTGACCTCAATATGGCCCGGTAAAGGATCTACATAACTATCAGGGTCAATTTCAAAGGCAATTTTCTTTTCCGATGCATTCCCCAGTTTCCCTAATAATATCGCTTGAACATTTATATCATGAATTTGATTGAACAGGATTCGGTTCTGGTGCTGGTGATTGGCTGACTCCTTTTGTATAAAGTCAAATGCATCGGCATATCTCTCTAATTGGATTAATCCTGACAGTAAGTATAATTTATTAGAATATTCATGTGTTTGCGCACGAAGCCCCTCTGAATATTCGCGAACCTCCGTGATTGTATCAATGAGCTTTTTAAGCTCCGTTTTATCACGAAAACTGGAAACCACGCCCGTGATCTGTTCATTTTCGATAATTGGGATAAAATTAAAGATAAATACTTTACCATTAATTAATACCTCGACATTATGAATGGGTTTGCCTTCTTGCAATACCTGGTCGATTTTTATCATTGGTAATACTAACTTGATATGTTGACCAATCGAAGCTTCCTCTGCGAGATTCAACATAGAACTTGCAGAATGATTGATTAAAGTTAAAAATCCATTTTGATCGATTGCAATGATTCCTTCCTTGACCGATAGCAGAATGGCACTTCTTTCTCGATATAACAAGGAAATTTCATGCGGTTCCAGTCCCATCGTATCTCTTCTAATGCTTTTTGTTAAAAAAACACCGCCAATGATTCCTAAAATTAAAACAATCAAAGATGCAATGAGAATCGACTTAATTCGTTTGTAAATATTTTGATATATATCCTTTTCCGCATATTCAACCGAGACGGTGCCAATCACACGGGTATATTCCCCATTGTCTGCAATGATAGGAACCTTCCCAATTAAGACAGAACCGCTCGCTCGTTCTACTTCAAAATTATTGGATCCGCCAAATATTAACGCATGATTATTTGTATAGTCAAAACTCTTTTCACCAACTTGACTTGGGTCTCTATGCGAGTAAATAATCTTCTCCCGGTCTTCAATGATAATATTTTCAGCATTTACCTGATCTATTACCTGATCAGCAATTGGACGAAAGTGCAGCTCTAAATCACTTTTCCCAATGGACTCTTTAAGTTCCGGCATGAGAGAAATTGTCATAGCCGATTGCAGCGCTAATTGCTTTACTTGAGCCCTCGCATCAACATATTGCAAGTAAGCAAATATGCTTGCGAGAAGAAAAACGATAAACAGGATTAATGTGCTAATTAGTCCTAATATTTTTGTTTGTAATAGAATCCTTTTTTTGTTCAATGTACTTAACCCTTTTCAACTAGTATCATTCAGTTATTATTAATTTTCGCCCTGCTATCGTTAAGAATATACCATTTCTCTTAACTAAAAAGGGCTAAATTCCTGCAGTTCTTAAGCAGCCATGTCACATGATGCTGCTCAAGAAAAAAACAGACGCCGCTCATGGTCCCTGACTAATACGGTTGTTTTGAATGTAAAAAATCTATACACACCTACTACAACTTCATAGGAAAGGCTAGTTTGAATCCAGCTTAATTTCTTGATTATACTATAGTGGAAAGTAATTTTTGAACTAAAAAAAACCTTCAACCAAAGACGGTTAAAGGTTTTGGGTATCCAAAATTAGATACAACCGATAGGAGGAAATCTGGAAGAGACTTGATAGAGGAAATTCATAACTGGAAGTTTTATGAACAAGAACTACCATCATGCTTTATAGTTTTTGGGCTTCAACTTGACATATCGAGAAATCCAGATATACAATTACGCACATGGAACCTATTGATGTATTCAAGGCGTTATCCAACGAAACAAGACTCAATATCCTAGAGTGGTTAAAGGAACCAGAGAAGCATTTCCCGGAACAAGGCGCTCACCTGCCAAAGGAGGTAGATTATAAAGGCGGAGTATGTGTCGGGGATATTCAAGAAAAAGCCAAAGTTTCTCAATCTACCGTTTCTAGCTACTTAAATATGATGCAAAAAGCTGGTCTGCTTGAATCAATTCGCCATGGACAATGGACGTACTACAGACGCAATGAAGAATTTATTCAACAGTTAGCTGAATATTTCAAAACAGACATCTAATTACTATTGATATCTGTTTTTTTTACCACATTATATCTAGATTTCTAGATATATAATTATTTAGAAAAGAGGAACTATTATATGCGCTTTATCTCATATATTTTAGCCCTATTGGCTGGAGCAGCACTTAGCTTTGAAGGGGCTATTTATGCTGAACTGGGAAAATCAATCGGGCAAATTGAAACAAGCTTTTATAACTTCTTTATGGGATCGATCATCATGGGGCTATTGTGGCTTTTCTTTGGGAAAGGAAAGCTTTCCTATGCAGTAGAAGCACCTAAATGGTCATTACTTGGAGGGTTGTTGGGTGTTGTTTATTTAACATCTATCGTTATAAGTGTCCCATTTGTTGGTGTCGGTATCACAATGGTTGCTGTCATTATCGGACAGTTGGTAATGAGTATGATTATTGAGCATTTCGGATGGTTAGGCAGTAAGAAAACTAAAGTTAATAAGGAAAAGATTTTTGCCGTTATTTCAATGATTATCGCACTGATCTTAATAAACTAGGAGGTTTAGATTTATGGGGTTCTTTATGATTTTATTCACATTGATTGGCGGTATCACCTTAAGCGCACAATCATCTATCAATGGTACACTCAGCCGTAAAGCCGGAACCATTGAAACAACATTTTTAACATTTCTTAGCGGAACCATGTTTCTTACTATCTTCATTTTCTTTTTTGGGAATGGAGATGTGCTTGCCCTTTTAGAAGCACCTAAATGGCAGTTAAGTGCAGCATTTTTGGGTACTATGTATTTACTATTGACTGTTATGGCCGTTCCTAGAATTGGGGTTATCGCAACCAATATTGCGGGAATAGCTGGTCAGCTTGTAATCGGTGTAGTGATTGATCATTTTGGATGGTTCAATAGTTTAGTCATAGAGTTAGATAGTAAACGTGTATTTGCCTTATTGTTTATGGTTATTTCTCTTTATTTTATATACAAGGGAAATAAACGCTCAAACGAGGAAGCTAAAGCACTGTAAAAACATTCAACATGTTATTTTTGCTTATGAAGCGGCCGCAAAAAGTCATACTAATAAGCGGTCAACTAATAACTGGTAGCTGCTCACACTCAAAGTTTTTTTATCCCCTAAAATCGCAGGGAATATATGTAAAAAGGAGTTTTTTTGATGAATCATATGTTTAGTCCGTTTACGTTTAAAGGCTTGGAATTAAAAAATCGTATTGTTATGCCTCCAATGTGCCAATATTCGGTGGAAAAGAAAGATGGAATTGCGACGGATTGGCACTTTCTGCATTATGTAAATCGTGCGATAGGTGGCGCGGGTTTTATTATCATTGAAATGACCGATGTGGAACCCGATGGACGTATTACAGACCATGACTTAGGGTTATGGTCAGACGAGCAAATTCCTGCTTTGGCAAGAATCGTTGAAGCCTGCCATAAATACGGAGCAAAAGTCGGTATTCAAATTGCTCACGCAGGACGTAAAGCAGAAGACGCCGCTATGCCGGCAGCTCCTTCTGCAATTCCATTTGATGAAAATTCAAAAACACCGAGAGCTCTTACTACAGAGGAAGTTAAGGAAATGGTGGAAAAGTTCCGTAAGGCTATTGAACGTGCTATTAAGGCAGGGGTAGATGCGATTGAAATTCATGGTGCTCACGGCTATTTAATCCACCAATTTCACTCTCCTTTAACAAATAAACGTGATGATCAATATGGAAAGGATTTAACACTGTTTGGTAAAGAAGTAGTACAGGCTGCTAAAAGTGTAATGCCTGAACATATGCCGTTAATTATGCGGATGTCTGCAAAAGAGTATGTAGAAGGTGGATACGATAGTAAGGAAAGTATCGAAATCGCTAAAGAGTATCAACAAGCAGGAGTAGATCTATTTCACGTCTCCTCTGGCGGAGAAGGGCCTATCACTGCAGCGGGCAGACCGGGTACCCATGCTGCCTATCAGGTTCCATTTGCCAGGGATATTAAAAATGCCCTTAACGTTCCAGTGATTGCTGTTGGAAGATTGGACGACCCTATTTTAGCAAATGCTGTTATCGGAAACGAAGACGCTGATCTTGTAGCAATTGGAAGAGGTATGTTAAGAAACCCTCACTGGGCATTGGAAGCAGCAACTACATTAAAAAAAGACACGCATATTCCAAAACAATATGCGGACGGATTTAGAATTTAATTAGGTTTTTAACTAATTACTTAAAGGCAATCTTCATATGAGGATTGCCTTTTCACATTCTTATATCCTAAACTGTTGAACGGTCATTCTTTTATAGAACGAATCCCATTCCTGGCCTTACATAAAATCAAAAAGCAGCCCCTGATTTCCAAAAGGCTGCTCTATTTGTAGTATAAATCATTTGCTCTTTATTCGTTGCAACAACTATAGAGCCTTTCCTTTACAGCAAACGGGTGACTCACTGCCACTCGTCTCTCATCCGTTTGAATACATATGTATTAGAATAGTACTGGATTCCCTTGGCATTGTTGATCGCCTTTTGCGCTTCTCGTTCAAATGCCTCCCTATCCTTTTCAATATAAGCAAGATTTGCCTCGATGCTCGCCTTCATCCATTTCTTTTGCAGCGAATACCGTTTGGCCTGTTCCCTGTTCCCCTGCACCGCTTCAATTAGTGCCAGCGTATACTGTCCAATCTCCGAGGATGCAATGGGTTCTGCCAAACGACGGGCTTTTCCAAATTCGTCTAGCATAATGGCTTTATTGGCCCCATACACTGCCTGAACTTGCGGCTGTTTATATTTTGCTAACACCGCATCGATTGCTTCTAGCTGATTTTCTTTTGTTCCTTCTCTTAATTGATGCATATAGGCAAACACCGGCATTTCTTGTTGCTGGTCGACATATTTCGTAATTTGTTGTAAGTTTTGTGAAAAGTACATAGCATAAAGCATGATCGGTATTTCCATTCCTGCAATGATGACAAAGAGCGCAAATGCTATCCATAACGGCCATTCCATCACAGCAAATAATATACTGATAACAAGAGCCAGCGGGACCATCCACATCAATTTTTTCCAAAATAGTTTTTTCATATATACCTCCTGCCGTAAAGCTGTTTTTATTTTTCCGATGAAATTTCTATGTACACTTCATGAATGCCGGCTGCACGGATGAATGAACTATCCGCCTTATCCGCACGCCAGCATTATTCTTGAAGCATCTCTGGGTGCTTTATTGTGGTTCAATCGCTCCAAGCAGCCCTTTTACAAAGCTGCACAGTAATTCATAAGCCTGTCCAATCGTCTCTTCTCCTGTAAATCCTTCCATTGCATCAAGAGCGATATTAATTTCCCAAATTCCCTCATCACCTGAAAACATGGCGCTTGAAGAACCAAGCATACCTTTAAGGTTATCGCGTAAATAAGCCTTCAGCTGGGCATTGACTTTCTTCTGTAAACGCAGGCCGAATAACGCCGTATATACGTTGAACATTTCATCAAACTCAAGGACAACAGCGTCCATCTTTAAGTTTGCAAAATTCTCTGACTCTGCATATAAAAACTCTTCCTGATGTTTTTTTAAATAAGCCAGCTTTTGCTCTGAAAATTCTCCTGTCTCTACCGCGAGCGTTTCCTCAGTCTCTTTATTGCATCGCTCAAGCGCCTTTACTGTAATTGTCATACAAATCCCTCCAACTATTCTTTCTTTTGTAGTATAACGCAAATTGTGGCGGACATGAGAACATTCCTTTTTTTCTGCCAAAACGCTGTCCTTATCCATCGGTATCTGAATAGTTAGTTGGAAGAAACGTAAAAAGACGTCCCTTTCACTTTATAAAACCGGAAATATACACAGTATAAGTGTACATAGCAGTCGGCTCCAGTATATTCCACTAATGAATTTTAAAAATAAAGGAGCTGTCTAGAAAATTAAAAATTCTAGACAGCTCCTTTTTTCTTCCTAAAGAAGTATCACTCATGAGCTAGATAGCAAAGGGAAAGTCCTAAAAGGCTTTTTTATTGCGCTACCCAGTGCCCGGGTGAAACTTCCACCAATTGTGCGCCTTCTGTATGAAATTGCTTCATGCTCAATTCTTCTTCTGATAGTACTTGGCGTTTTTTTTGCTTTTCGATCGCCGGGTCAGGAATCGGAATTGACTGCAGAAGCATTTTTGTATACGGGTGCTGCGGATTGCTGTACAGCTCTTCACTTTCAGCCAACTCTACAATCTTGCCTCCATACATCACAGCTACACGGTCGCTAATATGCTTCACCATTGATAGATCATGTGCAATGAATAAATAAGTCAGTCCCAGACGCTGCTGCAGATCCTGCAGTAATTCCACCACCTGCTTTTGAATCGATACATCTAGTGCAGATAAAGGTTCGTCACAAACAATGAAGTTCGGCTCGACAGCTAAAGCTCTGGCAATCCCGATGCGCTGCCGCTGCCCCCCGCTAAACTCGTGGGGATAACGAAGGGCATGCTCTTTCTGTAAACCGACTAGTTCAAGCAGCTCCTCAACACGGGCCCGACGCGCTTCCCGGCTCTTGGCCAGCTTATGTATATCAAGTGCTTCCCCAATAATATCCAATACCTTTTTACGCGGATTCAACGATGAATACGGGTCTTGAAAAATAATCTGCATATGCCGGCGCATCATCTTCAGCTCCGATTTCGATAATCGGGTAACGGGCACTCCTTTATATAGGACGTCTCCATCGGTCGGTTGATGTAATTGAAGAATGGTTCTCCCTGTCGTTGATTTACCGGAGCCCGATTCCCCTACCAGCCCTAGCGTTTCCCCTGGATAAATGGCAAATGATAGATCATCTACCGCTTTCAGGACACCGCCCTTGCCTAAATCAAAATGCTTCTTTAAATGCCGCACTTCAACAAGCGGTGTATCAATGTCCATTCCAGCCGGCAAATTCGGCTGCTGTTTTGGTTCCTTCTTCTCATGCAGCTTCGGCAGCGCATTCAAAAGACGTTTTGTATAAGGATGCTTGGCATGCGCAAATATTTCTTCCGTCGTGCCTTCCTCAACAATTTCTCCTTCTTTCATGACGACGATGCGGTCACACATGCCGGCAACCACCCCTAAATCATGGGTAATTAAAATAATGGCTGTACCAAACTGTTCCTGCATCTGCTTCATTAAATTCAAAATTTGCGCTTGAATCGTTACATCCAGTGCAGTCGTTGGCTCATCAGCAATTAATAGAGACGGGTTGCATGCTAAAGCCATTGCAATCATAGCACGCTGACGCATTCCGCCCGAGTATTCATGCGGATATTGATTGTAACGCTCCTCTGCATTTTTAATGCCGACAAGCTTTAATAATTCAATTGTACGGTTATATGCCTGTTCTTTTGTCATTCCTTGATGCTTAATCAAGCTTTCTGCAATCTGCTCTCCGATTTTGATTGTCGGGTTTGTCGAGGTCATCGGATCCTGAAAGATCATACTGATATCTTTTCCCCGAATCGATTCCATTTCTTTTTCAGATTGCTGGACTAAATTCTTCCCTTGGAAATGTATTGTACCCGACTTTAGAAAGGAAGGGGGAGATGGCAAAAGCCGCATGATAGAACGAGCAGTTACACTTTTTCCCGAACCTGACTCTCCAACAATACCGACCGTTTCCCCTTTTTTTACGTAAAAACTAACACCCTTTACTGCTTCAAACTCCGTTTCACCTGTAATAAATGAAACCTGCAAATCATTTATTTCAAGAAGACGTTCGCTCATATTATTCATCCTTTATCCGAAAAATTATTGACTTCATCACCTTGCTACCCCATACTATACTATGTTGATAGGAATTATACAATATCATAGGCATAAACAACCACGAGGAAAGGAGGGTTTTTCATGAAAAATATGTTTTTCCGCCGTCATTTTGAAAAGACAGCGGCTAAAAAAGGTAGCTTCCTAACTTTACTATTACTAGGATTCCCTATCCACCTTTTTACGCTTTTATTTTACCTGCTCAAACGCAATGATCCAACCTATAAACAAAAATATGCACAAAAGGTAAATGACCTTCGTTCTTCAGCCGATTTTACTAGGTGGACACAGGACTTTCGAAAGCAGGAACAGGCAAAAGCACAGTTTTTCAATCAATCAGTTAAAGAAATAGAGCTTGAAGCAAAAGTTTCAGAATTGGCAAATGAAAAATTACATAAAGAAGCTGCGATGCAGCTCGCTGCCGAGGGAATAAGCCAGCCTTCATATAAACGTTTTTTTGCAGGACTATTAGAGAACAAAACATTTGTCGCGCTTACTTTCATTCCCGGTATTTTCATGTATGTGATGCTCGCCATATATAGTAATCCATTTTCCTATTTCATTGCCGCTCGAATTTTACAAAGCGTATTTGTCATTGCAGGAGTAGCAATGCTTGTCTTTACAATTCTCTACCTATCACCATTTGATCCGGCACGAAATATTTTAGGGGTGGGTGCAACACAAGAGCAGGTCGATAATTTTAATCGAATTTACGGTTTGGACCAATCGTATTTACAGCAGCTGTGGAATTCCTTATCGGGATTATTCACCTTCGATCTTGGGACATCATTTGCGGGGAAAGAAGACGTAGCCCAGAGCATTATAAACAAGTTCCCTGTAACGTTGGAAATTGCCTTTGTCTCGCTGTTAATGGCTATTATTATAGCAATTCCGATTGGTATTATTTCAGCAGTTAGACCAAATTCGTTCATCGACTATACATTCATGATCATTGCCTTAATCGGTTTATCCATTCCAAGCTTTTGGCAAGGTCTTATTATGATTTTAACATTCTCGATCGATCTGAAATGGTTCCCGGCAACCTACAATCCAAGTAATTGGCTATCGCTTGTGATGCCGATTATCGTCCTGGGTACTTCGCTTACTGCCTCTATTGCACGTATGACACGTTCAAGCATGCTGGAGGTTATCCATGAAGACTATATTACGACGGCAAAGGCAAAGGGGCTGTCAGGAAGAAAAGTCATCTCCAAGCACGCAATTCGTAATGCGATGATTCCAATCATTACAGTCATTGGTCTATTGTTTGGAGGAATGCTGGGCGGTGCTTCGGTAACGGAGAAGGTGTTCAACATCAGTGGTATCGGAAGCTATATTGTTGATAAACAATTTATCCCTGATATTCCGGCCATTTTAGGCGGGGTTGTGTATATTGCGGTCACAATCTCTCTCGTGAACATGATCATCGATATTTTATATAACTTCTTTGATCCGCGTATTCGTTCAAAAATGAAAAAATCTTAAGGAGACAAAGCGATGAAATTTATTTCAGATGCAAAGCTATTGCTAAAGGTTACCCAGGAATACAAGACAGCACAGTTTACGCTTGCTTTCTCTGCCATTTTAACGCTTCTGTTCCTTTTCTATAGTTATGATTTCCAAGCTGGTCATAGCCGCCCGGTTGTACTCATTTTCTTCGGCATTTATGCTGTGACAACGGGCCTTATCGTCCTATCATCGTGGAGGATAAAAAAGGATCTAGCAAGCAGTCGTGAAATAAAACGGCCTACAAGATTATTGGGCCTTCCTCTTGTATTCACGATACTAGCAGGCAATATTTTCGCAGCGAGCTATGGCTTCATGCTTCTGTCGAAAAATAAAACGGCCGAATATACATTTGCTGTCTATGCCCTGTTGACACAAGTTTTCATTTTGCTGATCTCGGCATTGAACATTTACAAGCCTTATGTAGTCGATTCATTTTTACTGGCAATGGGTGCTTTTATCGGGCTTTCGATTTTTTACATAGCCATGATATTCCTTATCGCCAAATATGTAACGCCGGCTGCAGCGCCTAAATGGATGCTTCCTGTCGGTATTATCTTACTCGCAGCAGTGGTAACAGGAAATATCTTTTCCTTCCTGCTTGGCTACAGCCTCATCCAAAAGGCACGCAATAAAGATGCTTCTGCTGTAGAGAAGTGGCAGAAAATGTGGCAGAAAATCTTACGGAATACGATGGCGGTATTCGGGCTGTTCTTTATTATTTTTATGTTTTCTCTTTCAGTTGCAAGTTCCTGGACATTTGACTATGACTTTGCAACAGAGAATAATTACAGTGCTTTGCTGCAGACACCGTCCCTTGAGCATCCGCTCGGTACGGACGATTACGGACGGGATTTATTTTCCCGTATCGTTTTTGGTGCCCAAATCTCCTTGATTGTAGGGTTCTTCTCTACAATCATCCCGGCAGTTATAGGCGGCGCACTTGGGGCAATTTCCGGCTACTACGGAAAGGCAACAGATAATATCATCATGCGGCTGCTTGATGTGTTATATGCGATTCCAGGGATTTTACTGGCCATCGCAATTATCGCGGCTTTCGGGGCAAACACGACGAACCTGATTATCGCCCTGAGCATAGGCGCCATCCCGACATATGCACGGACTATGCGTGCAAATGTCATGCAGATTTCCAACTATGAATTCGTGGAATCCGCCAAGGCATTAGGTGCCTCTGATCGTGCGATTATATTCAAGCATATTGTGCCGAATTCTCTTGCCCCGATGATCGTGAAAGCAACACTCACAATCGGCGGTGCCGTCATTTCTACAAGTAGTTTAAGCTTCCTCGGACTTGGGGTTGAACCCCATATTCCAGAATGGGGCAATATTTTGAAAGTGGGAAGCGCCTATTTAGAAACACATTCCTATGTGGCTATCTTCCCAGGGCTATGCATCATGCTTCTTGTACTATCCTTCAACTTTCTAGGTGACGGATTACGTGATGCGCTTGACCCGAAAGCAAACTAACATAATTGGAGGAATTTCAAATGAAAAAACGCAATAAATTATTCTACGCCGGCGTTACAACTGCCGCTGCAGCGGTTATGCTTGCAGGCTGTGTCGAAACAAAATCAGATGTAGAAGAAACAAAGACAGATAATCAAAATAACAGCGGGCAGCCGACAATTGAAGTTCTAGGCATGGCATCAAACGAAGCTGACATGAACATTCTTCGTGACCAGCTTGTGAAAAATGGTTTTGATGTGAAATTGAACATCCAGCCGGATTATGGTTCATTTACAACACAAAAAGAAGCAGGAAACTATGATGTTGCCCTTTCCAGTTGGACTACAGTAACAGGAAACCCGGATTATGCGGTGCGCGGCCTATTTAAATCAGGCGGAGATTATAGCGATACTTCCGATGAAACAGTCGACAAGCTGATTGATGAAGCAAGTACGCTAACTGGAAAAGAAGCAGAAGAAAAATACGGAGAGCTGGAGCAGGCACTTGTATTTGACAATGCCTATATCGCACCACTTTATATTTCGAAGAAGTTCCAAGGGATTTATTCTAAAGAGGTAAACCCGGATACAGTACGTTTGTCAAAATCACGTGCGCAAGCATGGGAAGATATCTCCTTTAATGATGAAGCAAAAAATGCAACAGACACACTTGTATTACACCAGGCTATTGCATCATTGACATCTCTTGACCCAGTCAAAGGCAATGACGGCTCGATCAATACATTGAACACAAATATGTATGTGCGATTAGTCAATTTAACGGATACAGATGAAGTTGTATCAGATGGTTCTTTATCGATCGACCATGCTTCTGCAGAAGATAATAAATCCTACTACTTTGTGCTACGTGATGATATCAACTTCACAAAAATTGAAAACGGTGCAGCAGTCGATACAGGCGACCTTGTTTCAGCAGAGGATGTTGTTTTCTCTCTAGAACGTGCAAAGGATGAAAAGTCAGTACCGGACCACCGTACGTACTCTATTCATGAAAATATCGATACAGTTTCAATCGTGGAGGACATCGGCGAGCTTGAAGAGATTACATCAAGTGAAGGCGGCAGCATCCTGGAAGCTCTATCCGATGACCTGCCTGCAGCTATCGCAGAAGTGGTAACAGATGAAGCGGATGTGGATAATGCGGCTGGTAAATACCAAGTAGTAAAAATTACAACAGCTGACCCATTCCCGCAAGTACTTAACTACCTGGCTCACCAATCAGGCGGTATTGTTTCTGAAGCACAGGTAACAGCAGTTAATACATTCGATGTGGAAAGCTACGATCCAAACAAGGATATTGCATACGGTGACCAATCCGTTGTAACGGAAGGCGCTTCTTATAATAACCACCTATGGGCAAGCGGTCCTTATATCATGGTACAGAAAAATGACTATGAAGCGACATTTGTGAAAAACCCTGCTTATGCGGCTGGTACAGAGAATGAACCTTTAATCAACAATATTAGCGTACGTTTCATTCAAGACAATGACAGTGCAGTATCTGCTCTGCGTAATGGTGAAATCCATGTATTGCAAGCAGTACCTGAAACGAAAATCGATGTTGTCGAAGGCGACAGCAACCTGACATTGAAAACTGCCGATAGCAATGCTGTATCTTATGCGCTATTTAATCCATCTGGGCGTGCAGTATCAGAATCTGCCGACTTGCGTAAAGCAGTACTTTACTCGATCAACCAAGACGAGTTCATCAGCTATTACCAAGGCAACAAACTAAAGGCTGTATCGACAGTATCTCCATTAGTTAATACAGGCTTAGAATTAGTAGCTGACCCTGAGAAAGCAAAAGAATTCTTAAACGCTTATAAAGAAGAAAAATAAAGACCAAAAAAGCTCTAGGCAATGACATATCATCGCCTAGAGCTTTTTCCCATAAAAAAACGCCTAAAAAGAGAAACTAACCTTTTCAGACACTATTACATGTGTAATGTTTTCAAAAAAATAGACTCCAATGCTGTTGAATCAATAACCGACTCAATCATTGCCTTCATATATTCCTCTTTGTCTAGACTTGCATAATCCCATTCATACCCTTTTGTTCTAGCATAGGCATGAATGAAGATCCTTGTCGCACGGCCATTCCCCTCACGGAAAGGGTGCAGCATATTCAATTCTGCCTTGAAATAAGCTAGACGTTTAGCGGCAGTGCCGATATCGTGCCAATCTCCTTCTTTATGTAACGCACCAAATATTTCATCGGCCATTCGGTCAATATATTGGAATTGGCAAAAGCGTGTAGTTCCTTTTGAAAGCTGTACATCCCGGAACTCTCCCGCAAACCGGTAAATATCCTGGAACAAATAACGATGCAGCTCCACAAATCCGGCTTTCGTGAAGCCTGAAATGTGATAAACTCCATTTTCAATTTCCAGTGCTCGAATCATAAAGGCGTAAGCTTCTGCTAGCTCAAGCTGCTCAAGCGTCTGAATGCCAAGCTTATTATGGCTCAATAAATAGGAAGCATCTTGACCAAAATTATACTTTTCCATGCTGCAGCGCTTCTTTTATCATAGTAGGCGTTAGCTTTTTTCCTGCATTGACGGTTTCAATAGCTTTTAAAGCCAGTTCCTCATTCACGTATAGGTTTTCAAGAGCTAAGTTTTTTTCTACGCGCTTAAATTCAAGCGAATTGATCATGATTTTTTTCATTTTCCCGCCCCCCATATCGACTATTATACATGAAGACAAGGTACCTATGCATTTATCAACCGCTGCCAATTGGGTGGCAAATAATTCATTTCATTACTAAACCCTTATTACCTTCATCAATGAAACTGCTATCCGTCACACAGAAAGTTCCCTTTCTTTTTAAAAGAATTTACCCTTTACTTTCAAGCCCTGCTTTTATAAAAGAATTATTTGGGCTAGTTTATAGAGCATAAAAAAGACAAAAGGCATACTCTAAATAGTTCAATTTCTCTATATTTCAAATTATTTTCACTATGTTAAACACATAAAATTCTATAGAAATCGAGTTTTCCCTCAATATCCTAAAATTATTCCTTTTACAAAAAAATCTCATGTTGATTTCTTGTTTGTTTTTACTATAATTAATACGCATGATTACATAAATGGTTTTTTTTGATAATATTCTATTTTTTTGGGGGAAGGTTCTGTGTTTCATTTTAAAAGTCTTCGTATAAAATTAACAATTTGGATTTTGTTGTTGGCAATTATCCCTTTAGTTGCTGCAACTATTTCTATTCAAGCAATGAACAGCCTAACATTAGTCACAAAAGAAAAAACAGCAATGCAGGATGTCGTTAACAGTAAAAGTGAGGATATCACCCGGTGGTTTGAGGCACGCAAGAGCGAAATGGAGATTGCTGCTGAAAGCGATATTATGAAATCACTTGATTCTTCACGCATCAACCCATTTCTTACTACATTGAATGAGCGTTCAGAGGTTTTTGAAACAATGTTCGTATTGGATAGAGATGGTATTGTTGTAGCCCATACAAAAGCTGATTCTATCGGCTCTGACTATAGCGACCGCAGCTATTACCCCACTACATTGGCAGGTTCGGCAAGCTACTCAGATGTGTTAGTTTCAAAAGCAACAGGTAATCGAATTGTCGTTGCCACTACACCAATTAAAGATAGAAACGGCGATGTCATCGGCATTCTGGCAGGTTCAGCGAATTTTGAGATATTGATCAATACATATTTAACATTTGACGAAAAAGATATGCAGGCTGAAATTATTCTTGTGGATGGCAGCGGTGTTATCCAATTAGACAATAACACGGATAATATAGGGAAGCCGCTGGAGGAATCTTCTCTAAATGAAGCGATGAGAGAGATCGTCACAGCGAGCCAGACATCAGCAGATATGGTAGATGTAGAGGAGGCAGGCCAGAACCAGCTGCTCGCATATGCGCCAATTGATGCTGTCGGCTATGGGCTGAGTATGCACATACCAGAAAATACGGTACTTGCTGAATCAAAGAAGCTTCAGAATATAACATTGGCTATCATTGTGTTGGCTGCATGCATTATTGCCGCTATTTCCTACACAGTCGTCCGGCGCATTGTCAAACCAATTATCGCTGTAACAACAGGAATGGACCAAGTAGCAGAGGGCAATTTGACAATTGATCCCCTGCAAGTCAAATCTAAAGATGAATTGGGTCATCTAATGGAGAATTTCAATACGATGGTGCATAATACGAAGGACCTTGTTGTAAGTATCCAGCATACTGCTGATCAGGTTGCGGCTTCGGCAGAGCAACTGACAGAAAGTACAAATGATACGGTCGCAGCTTCCGAGCAGATTGCTGCCTCTGTCCAAACCATTGCATCAAGTGCAGAACAGCAGGCAAGCTACACTGAAGACGTCAAACATGTAGTAACAGGCATTTCGCAAGGCATTACACTTATCACAAACAATATCGATGAAACAAATAATGTCGCCCACCACGCTGTTGAGGTAGCTTCCTCGGGAACAAATGTAATCCAGAAAACAGTGACTCAGATGGAACGAGTGGAAGCAACAACCGGTGCAGCTACTAGAACAATCAATCACCTTGGTTTGAAATCATCAGAAATTGATAAAATCATTGCTGTGATTACAAGCATTGCCGATCAGACGAATCTGCTGGCATTAAATGCAGCAATCGAGGCGGCCCGTGCCGGGGAATCCGGAAAAGGCTTTGCTGTTGTAGCAGATGAGGTACGTAAGCTCGCGGAACAATCCGCACAAGCATCCGGACAAATTAGTCAGCTGATCAAGGAAATCCAGCAGGAAATTCATTCCTCTATCCAGGCGATGAACGACGGAACAGAGGCAGTAAAAGAGGGAACAACCCTTGTTGCTTCTGCAGGTGAAGCATTTCATGACATTGCTCGTGTAGTGAATAATGTCTCTGATCATATGAAGCAAATTCATGAGGAAAGTACCCGCATCCAGACCAACGCAGTAAAAATGGTCAGTGATATCGAGCACATTACGGAAATTTCAATTTCTACTTCAAGTAACACACAGGAAATTGCCTCCGCTTCCGAAGAACAAAATAGCTCAATGGCTGAAATGGCAACGATGGCCAGTGCGTTATCTGATATGGCAGTTGAACTGCGCCACTCTGCTCAAGTCTTCCAAGTTAAATAAGCATTCCCCTGCTGCTTACGGGCAGCAGGGTTTTCTTTTAAGCTGACTAACATAACAACACCCTTTTTTGGCGATTGCAAAAGGGTGTTGATCTTCCTTTTTTCATAAAAAGGAATAGCTCTTTTATTTACACTCGTTCATAAAAGCTGACCACTAATTAGTATATGCTTGAGACTGATGAATAGTTCTTCCATGCTTCCCGCTTCCTACATATACGCAAGCAACGTAACCGCTAGACCGGCCACTGTTGCCAATAAAGCATACATGATTGTGACATTCGAATTTTCTTTTTCCTTTTCTTTATTCCGCATACGCACCCTCCCCTGGAGTATTTTGGACGAATTAGCAAGCAGCTGATACTGTTCTTTGTTAACACCTTTCCCCTAATTCTTAAATGTATACAGCATGCGGCATCTAGAAAGATTTTAGGATTCGAAAGGTACAAAAAATCGGGCGTAGGGTTACATTATTGAATAAAGACTTATTCAGCAGTCAAGCACATCTCTTTCATAATGAGTGCGTCTGTTTCCATTAAAGAGCCATTTAGACGAAGACGTTGGTCATCTTTTCTTAATGTGTAGTGAACTTTATACTGCACAATGAACTTCGATAGTTGTCTTCAATTACAGTTTTATCTAATTTTATTTAAAATCCTGACCCGGTACGTCTTAAATAAGATATACACAATAAAGTAAACTAGAATTGAGGAGATCAGTATATTGATAGCTGCTCCTGTTAGAAATAAGACCCCACTAGAATGGGAACCGGCAATCCCTTTATAGGTATGATGAGTAGCATTTATGTATCCGACTTCATCTAGTTCATCTACCCTTGATTCCCTTTCCAATATTAAGCCTCCGACTTTATAATTTAACAAGAATAGCAGCGGCCATATAGGAGTTCCTATGATGCCGCCAACAAGGGCTGAAACTTTATTTGCTTTTACTAGTCTTGCCAAACCAAGCGAAAGTACGGGCCCCAGTCCGAACGTAGGAATCCAACTGGGAATAAGACCTATAGTTAGACCTAATGCTACATGTTCTGGATTAGATTTAAGTCGAAATAGACGGATTAAAGTATATTTAATTCTACGGGTTATTTTCATCTGTGTAGATCCTTTCCGAGTACCTTAAGAGTCAATGCTTCTAGTGTATCATTATGATAGTTTTATTGGTGCAAATGCAGCAATAAGGATTGATGAGAAGAAATTTGAAAGGGACGGTTATAATCCCTCCGCTTTTAGTAAACCCTCTACCGCTAATTAGTAAAAACACAGTTTTCTAATGACTATTTTCAGCAAACTCTATTGAAAGATTACTACAATACAAATTACGCAAATTTAACACGATGGGATAATTTTAGTAAATTGTAAATCAATCACCTGCCACTTCTAGTTATACATACCGAACGAATTTTATTTGATGCTTATATGTTTACCTCGAATTCTCTTATTTTATCGCTTCCGTTTAGGTGTGTCGATTATAGCATGTTATCATATGTTGTTTGTTAATCACTTCATGAACTTACAAAGATTCATGTCGATGCTTTTTCTGGTGCTTTCCTTATCTTCTTTTCGTCTTTTGCTTTCTCGTTTTAGTGTACTAATAGGAATCATTTATCGCATTTTTATATAAAGTGTTGTGGACTGATAAAGAAAAGAATTAATTTTTATGTAATTGAACAATCGGAAAAAACGAGGTAGAAAAGGCGTACAGCGATTAAATGCATTGAATCCAGTAAACACGAGATTTCTGTTTTGTTTTAACTATGTAGAATTAGGCTATAAAAATCTTACACTAAACATCGGGGGTGGGAGATTTTAATGGAGATTGCTCTAAGTTTGATTTTTGCTATTGGGTTTACATTCATTCATCTATTTTCTAAATCAATGACGTTTATTAAAGACACGCCAAGAAGTAGATTTCTTTCTATTGCAGGTGGAATAGCGGTTTCTTATGTTTTTATTCATCTACTGCCCGATTTAAACAAACATCAAAATATTATAGAGAAGGCCGGTGCTAGTGAGATCTTCCATCTGCTTGAGAATCATGTCTATTTAATAGCCTTGCTAGGGTTAACCATTTTTTATGGTCTTGAAAAAATGGTGAAGAATTCAAAGAAAGAAAACAATATGGATAAAGCGGATCCCGGTATATTCTGGATACACATATCCTCTTTTTTTGTTTATAACGCTTTAATAGGCTACCTTTTAATTAGAGAGGAATATAATGGCCCTTGGGGAATGTTCTTCTACTTTTTAGCATTAGCTGTTCACTTTATCACAAATGATCACAGTCTTAGAAAAAATCATGAGGCAGTTTACGATCGCTACGGAAGATGGCTGCTGGCTGCTGCTATACTTTTCGGATGGGTGGTTGGATTATTTGTTGAATTAGAAGAAATTTATATATCGTTACTCACTGCCTTCTTAGCAGGCGGGATTATTCTCAACGTTTTAAAGGAAGAATTGCCGGAAGAAAGAAAAAGCAGCTTCTTTTCCTTTTTCCTTGGTATCTTTTGTTACTCCGCCTTGTTAATGCTCGTTTGACTTGAAAACTTTCCCTTAAAAACAATTAGCCTTTATCATACAAAAAGGTCCCTAGTTTGGGGGCCCTTTTTTTGCAGCACTTTGTTAGATCATGGCAGAACCAATCATACGATGCTATCATAATGGGAGTAGGATAAACGGCAGAATTTATGGACATTCTATAAACAAATTCGAAAACTTCCTTCGAAAGAATGAAATTTGAAGGGTGAAGATGTTTATGGTGTTATCAGAACTTATAATTAGACTATTTATCGCTTTCTTTGTTTTATTTGTCCTAACTAGAATCATTGGAAGAAAAGAAATCAGTCAAATGACCTTCTTTAATTTTGTTTCTGCCATAGCCATAGGGTCGATTACCGCAAACTTAGCGGTTAATGAAAATCTAAGTATCCGAAACGGATTAATTGCTTTAATAGGGTGGGCAGTATTCACCTTGTTGATGGGTTTTATTGATATTAAATCCAAGAATTTAAGAAAATACACAAAGGGTGAGCCTATTATTGTTATTAAAGAAGGCAAAATTATGGAGCATGCATTAAGGAAAACGCGGCTCGATATCGATACGTTGAAATCAATGTTACGTGAAAAAGATGCATTTTCTCTAAATGAGGTTGAGTGCGCTGTTTTTGAAACGAGTGGGAAATTATCTGTCATGAAGAAAGACAATAAACAAACGGTAACCAAAGGGGATTTAAGTATACAAACTTACTATAAGACTTATCCCGTTGCAACCGAAGTGATTTCAGATGGCGTAATTAATACGAACAATCTTTCCCGCTTAAATCTTGATAAAACATGGTTACATCAACAGTAAAAAAATGCAGGCGTAAACTCTGTTGATGAAGTATTTTTTGCAGAGGTTCAGCCTGATGGGAGCCTTCGTATCGATATCAACAATGATAAATTACAGAATTGAGAAGATGTGGAGGTAACTTATCTAGACGGGTATTTTTACACTCTTCTATTTAGCTTATCAAAAAACTCAGGGGGAGTTACTAGGTACGAGCCAACAATTAAACGCAGATTCTCGACAACTGGGCTTGGTTGCGGAGTAATACAAGTAGAAAATGAACAATTTTTAAACTGCGGCAAAGCATCTGTTCTGATTAATCTTTCTCAGACCGGATGCTTTTAATTTGCGGTAAAATATAGTTTCCGAGGTATTTTTACTCACCCTTTATTCAAAAGCTAAGCAGGAGGCTGGATAGCATACCCACTTTCCACAACAACTCTAAAAGGCGTGGACCGGAAAAAACGGGGACATCACGCCTTTTTATTCTTCTATTCTGCTCTTACATATTAAATAGGCCGCCATCAACCGTATAAGAGGACGAACTTACATACGACGCTTCGTCCGAAAGCAGGAAGACGATGACATTCGCTACTTCCTGCGGTTCCCCGTAACGCTTCATCGGTACGGCCTCATTATAAGCGGCACGAGCTGCTTCTGCTGATCCTGGAGCTACATTCGCCTCGATTTGGCGCATCATTCGTGTATTGATGACCCCCGGATTGACCGTGTTGACCCGGACATTATAATCCGCCGCCTCAATCGCCGCCACTTTATTGATTCCCATTAAGGCATGTTTGGAGGAGTTATACAATACCATCCCAGGAGAACCGATGAGACCAGCTACTGAAGAAGTGTTAACGATCGAACCTCTTTTTTGTTTCTTCATGACAGGCAGTACATACTTAATACCAAAAAGCGCTCCCTTTACATTGATATTATAAACAAAATCAAAATCCTTTTCTGTTAGTTCCTCAAGCGGCTTTGCCGGTCCTTCAACGCCTGCATTATTTGCAAAACCGTCAATTTGGCCAAATTTTTCAACCGTTTTTTCAACATAGTTTTTTACATCCTGCTCTTTCGATACATCGGCCTTTACTACAAGTACGTTATCTTCCTGTAATTGCAGCTCTGAAACCATGTTCTCTATAGCTTCTTCATTTACATCCACCAATGTTAATTTGGCTCCTTCACTTGCAAGTCTACGGGCAACTTCTTTCCCAATACCACCAGCTGCACCCGTAATGATAATGACTTTATCCATAAATCGTGACATAAAAACTCCTCCTGCCTTTCCGTTAAGAGTAATAATTTATTTTCTCTTTCTTTCATTACTATGCCCGAATAGATTCAAAAAAACACAAGGTATCTATATACAAGCACGATCATTTGAAACAAATTTATATAAAAATAAACACCCTTTCGAATCACTTCGAAAAGGTGTTACTAACTAATAACTACACTTTAAATTGATTAATCTGTGTCAACAGTTCTTCAGCACGTTTTGATAGCGCAGCTGAAGATAGTGAAATTTCCTCCATAGAAGCCAGCTGTTCCTCTGACGTAGCTGCCACCGTTTCTGCATTCTCGGAGGTCTGCTTGGCGACATGCGCTACCTGATCAATGGACAGATTCACCTGCTCGGCACTTGCAGACATGCGCTGTGCTACAGCAGAAATTTCTTGAATTTGTGAAGCCATTTCACTAATAGAAGACTGAATCCGCTTGAAACCAGCTCCTGCTTCCTGTACTACGGAAATACCGGATGCTACTTCATCCGTGCCCTTCTCCATCGTTCTAACTGCATGCTTTGTATCCGCTTGAATTTCTCCAATTAGCCCTGCAATTTGATCTGCAGAAGTTTTAGACTGTTCCGCCAGCTTTCGTACCTCATCAGCTACAACAGCAAATCCTTTTCCATGCTCTCCTGCTCGAGCTGCCTCAATTGCTGCATTCAATGCCAACAGGTTCGTTTGATCTGCAATACCTGTAATTACTTCAATAATTTTCACGATTGCTGTAGAACGTTCCTCTAGTTGTTGAATGACCGTCGCCGAATCATTTGTTGATTCATTGATTTTATCCATTTGAATAACAACACGCTGAAGAGCGACATTCCCCTCATCCGCTTCTTTCGTAGCTGCTGATGACACATCTGCCACAGTTGAAGTCGCTGTTGCAACTAGCTGTACGCCCGTCATCATCTCCTGCATTGCTTGCGAGCTTTCATCTGTGCTCACTTCCTGCTTTTTAGACCCGCCGGCCACCTCTTGAATAGATGCGGCGATTTGATTCGTTGCCTCTGTTGTTTGTTCCGCGCTTGCCATCAATTCCTCAGAGGAAGCTGCCACCTGTTCAGCACTAGTATGTACCTGGCCCACGAGACTTCTTAAATTTACGAGCATCCCATTAAATGATGAAGCTAAATCTCCAAATTCATCCTTGTTTTTTACCTGCACAGGCTCAATTGTTAAATCCCCTTCTGCCATAGCCTTCGTCGCTTTCGTCAATTTTTGGAGAGGTCCTGCAATTGTAGTAGATACTATCCAGCCGATAACTACAGCCAATAATAACGTAATTAGACTAATGATCGATACGATGAGCGTCGTATTATTTGTTCCTTGCTTATTGCCCTCGTTTGCTTCCCGCATTAATGTAACTGCCTTCTCGCCATATAGAGAAGCAACATCAATCATTCCTGTTGTGATTGGTTTAAGTCTTTTATCCCACACTACCATTTTTTCATCAGTTGTCGGATTTTCTTGTAAGCTTCCTACAAAAGCATCGTACTCTTTTGTCAGCTCTATATTTTTCAGTTCAATTTTATCAAGTGCTCTCAGGAATTCTGCATCTGTTACAATCCCGCGCATGTCCTTTATAAGCACATCTATTTCTTCCGTAGCTTCCCTAAATTCCGTACGCAGATTCATCGTATCCTCCAGAAGAGTGCCCCGGACAGCTAATGATTGCTTTTGCACTTTTACAACAATTTCCTTCATATATGTTTGAACTTCAACCTGTTCATTAATTACTTTTGAATATGAATCTGTAATACGCTGTAAAGAAAACAGAGCCATTCCCGCTACTATGATGAGTAAAGCGGCCACAATCATGAAACCTGTAAATATCCTTTTTTTCACTGATATTCTCATAAATACACCCCTTGATTAATGAAATGACAAAAAGCCAATATAAAAAAGATGAGCCTCCTAAAAAGAAGACCATCTACATATTGCAGAAGAACTAGAAAGGTATGACTTCTTATATCTATTTTCATTATATTGAATAAACAGAAATTTTCCATATTTTTTTCACATTTACATTAACTTGTTGATATTTATTATAAATATACCGCATAAATAGATATATAGACTCATTAAATTCACTTTAAATATCAACATATCAAGGGTTTTCATGCCTTTTGTATCTCGCCACAATAGTTCAAAAGACAAATATAAAGAGAACTTTCAGCGCAGAAAAGAGGTACTTCTATCATCAAATCGTTATTGCCGATCAATTTCTATCCTCACACTATATATTTCTTCGCAAAAACGGATAAGTCCAAGCTGTTTATTTTAAAATCCGCACCGCTATAAATAACAAGCTCTTTTTCTCCTCTCTCATTCATTCCTATATCTCCAACTCCTGTAAATGTCAAAACCTCTCCTGCCTCTAAAGCTTTAGAAATAGAGATAAATTTATTTAAATAGCTGCTGTTTAATCGTTCCCTCATAAATTCCTCAGGATAAATGACCTTCAGTATAGCACCATTATGTTCAATATAAAGATCAGCTACTTCTCCCGCCGCTACAGACTTCTGAATAAACCCTAGTACAAGCCTAACTTGTCCTACATCTCGTTGTTTAATTTCATCTACAAACTTTTTGCGGATAGCCTTACCTTTCACCAACGTGTCATCCTCTAATAGGTCTCCATCATACAATGTCATCTGGACATGTTTATTTCTGCGTTCTTTCGGTCCTTGCACCTTTACTCTTTTTACGGAAACTTTGTCTTTAACAGCTTCATTATCCTCTTCTGGTTTTGTAAATAGCCTTGCAGCCTCCCGCAGAGCATTTTGCTTTCTATTACCGCTGATAGTGAGCGTCTTATCCTCCAAAAAACCCTCTTCGATCCCTGCCAGTTCTCTGTGTACATTATAGATACATCCTTCGCTATGCTGTTGGCGGCGCCAAGTCTTAAAATGAGGCTTTTCCCCCCCGCTATATGACAAAAGCGCAGGGCACCCCTCCGTTGGGCAGTAAAGCTTTCCTTTAAACCTTTTTTTATATTTTTGTCGATTCATGTCACTCAAATGGATGATTTTCTCTGCCCCATCTAGTAAGTACCTGCCGTTTAAAATCCTCATTCAATCCCTCCTTGAAATAAACAAATAGCCATCCAGAATCCCGTGATCAAGATACCAGATGACCTTTCGTATGTATGTTTTTCCGTGTGCCTGCCAGCAGCCTCTCTATTAGCACATATGAGCCGCCAATCCATTTCTCTATAAATTTTGCTTCCATTTTTAATTCTTTCTATATTTACGTATGCATTGATCAGAGAGAATATATCTAGGCGCTCCAGAAATTTTCTATGTCATTCATTAGGTTATCTACTAATACAAAAAGGCCGTAACATTTATGTTACGGCCCTCTAAAGAGACTTTTTACTATTAACTAATTTTTCGCGCTTTTGCCTGCTCGGCAGCTGCAGTAAACACAACATCTGAAGAAGAGTTGAGTGCTGTCTCACATGAATCCTGTACGACCCCTATGATAAAGCCGATTGCTACAACCTGCATAGCGATGTCATCTGAAATGCCAAATAAGCTGCACGCTACCGGAATTAAAAGAAGTGATCCGCCAGCTATACCAGAAGCACCAGCCGCTGAAACGGCCGATACAACCATTAAAATAACAGCAGTCGCAAAATCCACCTCGATGCCCAATGTATGAACTGCTGCCAGCGTCAGGACAGAAATTGTCACGGCCGCCCCAGCCATATTGATTGTCGCTCCTAGTGGAATCGATACTGAATATGTATCTTTGTTTAACCCCAGCTTCTCACACAGCTTAATATTTACTGGAATATTTGCTGCAGAGCTGCGTGTGAAGAATGCTGTAATACCGCTATCCTTTAAACATGTTAATACAAGCGGATACGGATTTTTTCTTGTATAGATAAATACTAATAATGGGTTTACGATAAGGGCGATGAAGAACATGCTTCCCACCAAGACTAATAGCAGTCGACCGTATTCCGATAAAGCTGACAGTCCATTTGTTGCAATGGCATCGAACACAAGACCGAGAATTCCAAAAGGTGCCAAATTGATCACCCATTGTACTACTTTCGTGATAGCTTCCGAAATGTTTTCCAATACATTTTTCGTCGCAGCACTTGCTTGTTTTAATGCGATCCCTAACACAACAGCCCATGCTAAAATCCCGATATAATTGGCGTCCATAATAGCAGTTACGGGGTTTGTTACGATATTAAAGACCAGCGTCTCTATTACTTCACCAACTCCGCTGGGCGGTGCTACATCTTGAGCTGATTCTTTCAGCGTCAATGTTACCGGGAAGATATAACTTACTACTACCGCTACGAAACCAGCTAGGAATGTGCCGATTGCATAAAGAACAAGAATGGATTTCATATTTGTTTGAGTACCGCTTTTTTGTCCGGCAATGGCATTAATCACAAGGAAAAGCACGAGGACAGGCGCAACTGCCTTTAGCGCACTTACAAATAATGTACCAAGAATTGAAATGCCGCTTACCTGTTCAGGGACTGTTAAGGCTAGAATTCCCCCGATAATGATACCGATGATGATTCGATTAACCAGATTAATCTGGTTCCATCTTGAAACTAAATTCTTCATTATTTCCTCCAACTGTCTTTCACTGTACTCTCAAGACGGATATATGTTTTTTTGTATAACACATAGTAACATAAAAATTCGGAATACAGTAATTACTTTCTTAAAATAGAATTATACATACTTATTCGAGATTTTTTAAGTATAAACTTTAATTATTTCGTAATTTAAGAAAAAGGAAATACTATTTTGGTATCTTCAAATGAAAATCTGCTCCTCTTATTAAAAAGAGAAGCAGATTTTATTTCCTCTCTATTCAGATGCCTTCATTTCCCTGGACGCCTCAATAAACCTGCGATGGCTCCCCACCATTGGTTCAGGGAGCTGCGTATCTTCAAAATACCCCGCTTCTAATGTTTCCGATGGATCAAGCTGCAGATTTCCTTCTACCTCGCTCGTGAGAAAAACGGCTGTAACACAATAAAATTCATCTCCGTTAGCTGCTTTCATGTAATATTTTTCACCTGAATATACATTCAAGAGCTGTAGATTACGTACACGAAGTCCCACTTCCTCAAACACTTCTCGTTCGGCCACTTGTTCAAAACTCTCCCCGAGGTTCATGAGCCCTCCTGGCAGCCCCCATTTACCCTCTGGCCTTTTTTGCAAAAGCACTTTCCCTGCTGTGTTCCGAATGATGACGACAGCGCCAGGTAAAATAAGCGGCTGGGTCCCTACGTAATCTCTCAAATATTTATAGTACTCCGTATGTTTTGACATCGTTAGACCATCCTTTTCTATAATCGAGAGCTGTTTTGTATTCAAAAAATAGATTACTTTCTATTTTATACTGTCCCTTCCTAAAAGGTTACTGTTTACACTATTTTCTTTCACTACTCTGAAATGCTTCTGGAGGAATTCCCTTTTTTAATGTAGAAAACCTGTCTCGTATTCCAATAGCAATGATACCGTGCGCATGTACTTTCATAATCTCCAACAATGTTCTAACTGTCTCTCCCATTAGCCCTAAACTGCCGGGGTCCGCTCCAAAACAAAAAATCCACTTGAAAATGAATTCAAGCGGATCATGCCAATCGTTTTCGGCTTAGAGCCAAATATATGTGCTTTACAAAGCAGCTGCTCTATCAGTAAGTATAGCTGATAATTCTCACTTAACGTCGAAGACAACTGGCATTATGAACTAAATCAGTTGAGTACTCTAAGTTTAACGGTTTTGACACCCCATGCAATGGCATTTTCATGAGACGGGATGAAGACGTCAATTTTATGCCCCTTAATAGCACCGCCCGTATCCCCTGCAATTGCTTCTCCATAGCCTTCTACCCACACTTTTGTTCCCAGCGGAATGACTCTAGGATCGACAGCGATAACTTTACGATTTGGATTAGCTCGTAAATCTATGCCGTACGCAGTTGTCCCTGAACAGCCTTCACAATAGGCTGTATAAGCAGTTGCTGTAACAGTCAGCTCTTGCACCGTTTCAACTTCTTGCGGCGCTGCTGCTACTGTTTCATTTGCTTGTACTACCGGCTGAGAGGCTGGGATCACAGGAGCCGACGCTACAAACGTTTCTGGTAAATCTGTATCTTTTATCTCTTCACCGCTCACTTTTAATTCATCCCCTGGATAAATTAAATAATCGCTTAACTCATTCCAGCCTATGATTGATTCAAGTGACACGTTATGAGCCAAGGCAATACGGTAGAGATTGTCCCCTGCTTTTACCTTATACACTTCCGGCTCCAAATCCAAATCAAGTTGGAATGCTATTGGGATGGTAGCATCTAAAGCATCTGTAAAATAATAATCGTTAGGATCAGATTCCTCTTCATTATCTCCAAGTGGCAAATCCGTCTGTGCCGAAACCACCGAGGTGGTTAAAAATACAACCAAAGCAAAGATGAAATAAGTCATTCTTTTCATCACAATGCCCTCCTTTTGTAGAAATTTGTTGCTTCACGTCCAAATTTGTCCAAAAGATATAAAAAATAAACATTTATTTTTAAAAAAAGAGATTATGCTAATCTTGATCACTGATTTTAGGAATAGGAGCTGTATGTTTTTACAAAGGAAGAAGTAGAATTCCCCTTTTTATTACAGCGGCACGTACAGACTGCTTGTGATCTCTTCTGGAGAAGCTTTAAAGAGAGCGATTTTTCATTCTTTTACACAACAAAAAACCATTTTCCAAACTCGGCTAAAGAGTAATGGAAGATGGTCTCTACCTATTTAGTAGTTTACGTTTCGTACTTTACGCTCAATAACGCTAACTAACCTTTTTTATACGACAAAGACTTCTTGTCCATTTTTATGACCTTAAGATGCAGCAGCTATTTATTGTATGTAAATTTTCTGTAAAAGCATCTGCATTAGCTGTATATTCACACCAGCTTTAAATAATAAATTTAACTTATATAATAAGAGAATTGTCCCAAAATCAGGAGACGTGCAGACCGATGAACAATTCGGTTAAAAATAGATAAAATACTCCTCAACTTGAGTGGAAAAAACGGTTCTTTTTCTCCATCCGCTGCTTTCCGCTCTATTTTTCTTTATATCTTACTATTTAAAAAAATCGTTCACTTTACCCAATCTATATACTTTTTTGTAAAAACATTGGTATTACGCCATTTTATGAAAAGAATTAAAATTGTCTGATTATTACGTATTTTAACGAAGCCATAAAAATGCCACAATTTTACCTTAAAATTATCACTCGAAAAATCATTAAAAACCGTTAATAATCACCTTTCTTCTGCTTGGTGTCTCAACGCCTATTTTCCCCTTCCATTCCTGCCCTTTTATCCCCCTCTAAGGGCATAACATTTTTTTGACTTCGATTTTGTAATTCACTACAATTTACTTGGAGCCAGAGATAAGAAAAATGTTACGTTTAAAATTGTGCTTAATATATTAAATTCCAGCTTTTGTTTAAGTAGAAAAGAATGTAAATATTTTAGCAGGCATGATTTTATAGTAACGATTTACCTCAGCTCACACCTATCATATATACCTATTTCTTTCCCTTTTGTTTTCGTATTAAACGGTGTTCGCACCTTCTACAGAAAAATGGAATCTTATACAGAAGTCCAAAGGAAAGAGCAGCAGATATGGAGCAGAGAACTTCTTACTGTTTGAAGATGCGATTTGCTATGGCAAAACATGAAACTTGTAAACATTTATTAAGATGCTAAGTTTTCAACATGTTCTTTTAAGAACTTTCATGCTGCTTCTCGTACGTTTACTGGATGACAAGATTCATATAACGGCAACTAGGGAAGATGAGTAAAAGAGGAATCGTTCTGCTTAATTATTGGTTGAATATTCCTTTCGAAAATCTATAAATGGGTAAATATGTTGTTAAATAGCTGTATCTAATTGAATTGAAAGGAGTCCAACTATGAAAGTGAATTTAAAAGGGACTTTACTAGCATCTATAGTCTTCGGCACGCTGCTTCTTGGTGGATGTGATTCATTATTAGTGCTTGACCCTAAAGGCCCTCAAGCTGAGGTGCAGGCAAATGACACGATGATGTTAATCTATATCATGGGTGCGATTGTCTTAGTTGTATTTGCAATGTTGATATTTATGTTAGTTAAATATCGCGCTTCAAAACAAAGCCCTGACTATGAGCCACCACACATCCATGGTCACTGGTTAGTAGAAACAATTTGTATTGGGGTTCCGGTTCTGATTGTTATCTTCTTAGGTGTACGATCAGTAGAGAGTAACTATCTAGTGGAAAGCGCACCGGAAGAATATGTAGAAGAGGAACCATTAGTAATTTATGCATCTTCTTCAGATTGGAAATGGCATTTTAGTTATCCAGAGCAAGGAATTGAGACAGTCAACTATTTATACATTCCAGCAAACCGTAACATTGAATTCAAGCTATACTCTCATGGACCAATTACAAGCTTCTGGATCCCTCAACTTGGCGGTCAGAAATATGCAATGGCCGACATGGTAACAACGCTTCACTTAGCAGCGGATGTAGAGGGTGAATTCTGGGGCCGTAACGCAAACTTTGCCGGTGCAGGAACAGCAGAACAAACTTTTGATGTAACAGCTCTATCTCAACAGGAATTCGATGAGTGGGTAGAGGAAGTACAGGAAACTGCTGAACCAATTACAGAGGAAAAATTCGAAGAGCTACTTGAGCCTGGTCACCTTGGCCGTTCTACTTACACAGGTACACACTTAGAATTCTCACCAGCACCTGAGCATAATCACGGCAGCTCAGATGATGTGAACCATGATCAGCACGAAGAAGACACGGATCACAGCGAGCATGAAAATCACAATGACACTGAACACGAAGATCATTCTTCTCATTAATGATGTAAACAGAAAGACTGTAAAAGTCTGAAAGGAGTTACAACAGTATGGAATTTTTTGAGCGCTTTATGATACCACATCCAAGTTTCTTAATTTACGTTTCGATGGTATTGATTGTGCTTGTATCGATTGCATTGGTTGGTGTCATCACATACTTCAAGCTATGGGGCTACCTATGGCGTGAGTGGATCACAACAGTTGACCATAAGAAAATCGGTATTATGTACTTGCTGATGGCCCTCTTAATGTTATTCCGCGGTGGGGTTGATGCGATCATGCTTCGTTATCAACTGTCTATGCCGGAAAATACATTTTTAGATGCACAGCACTATAATGAGGTATTTACAACTCACGGGGTAGTCATGATCCTATTCATGGCGATGCCTTTTATTACATTCTTCTTTAACTTTTTAGTACCATTACAAATCGGGGCGCGTGACGTTGCGTTCCCACGCTTAAACAACTTGAGCTTCTGGCTATTCTTTATGGGCGCTATGCTATTCAACCTTTCATTCGTTGTCGGGGGATCTCCTGATGCAGGCTGGACTTCATACTTCCCGTTAGCAGACGTTGAGTTTAGTAAATCAGTCGGTACGAACTATTACATGATTGCGATTCAGATTGCAGGGATTGGTACGTTAATGACGGGTATTAACTTCATTACGACAATCATGAAAATGCGTGCACCAGGTATGACATTGTTTAAAATGCCAATGTTCACTTGGTCAGCGTTAATCGCAAACTTAATCGTTGTATTTGCCTTCCCAGTTCTAACAGTAGCGTTAGCAATGGGTGCGATGGACCGTCTATTTGATACACAATTCTTCGCAATCGGCAATGGCGGTATGGATATGCTATGGGCCAACCTATTCTGGGTTTGGGGTCACCCTGAAGTATATATCTTGATTTTACCGGCATTCGGTATTTTCTCAGAGATTATTTCAACGTTTTCACGTCGTAACCTATATGGCTACAACTCAATGGTGTGGTCGATGATCGTTATCTCTGTGTTTGCGTTCACAGTATGGACGCACCACTTCTTTACAATGGGTCAAGGTGCTTTCACAAACTCAATCTTCTCTATTACAACAATGGCAATTGCCATCCCAACTGGGGTTAAGATCTTTAACTGGATGTTCACGTTGTATAAAGGAAAAATTGAATTTACAACACCGATGCTTTATGCAGTTCATTTCATCCCATTATTTACACTTGGTGGTGTAACAGGGGTTATGCTTGCGATGTCTGCAGCTGACTACCAATACCACAATACAATGTTCTTAGTTGCCCACTTCCATAACGTAATCATCCCTGGTGTTGTTTACGCGATGTTAGCTGGTTTAACATTCTACTGGCCAAAAATGTTCGGCTTCATGTTGAATGAAAAAATCGGTAAAGCAACTGTTTGGGTAATGTCAACAGGTTTCTTGCTTGCATTCATGCCAATGTACATCACTGGTTTAGACGGGCAAGCACGTCGTATGTACACTTACTCAGAGTCAACTGGCTTCACAACTTTAAACATGGTTTCATTCGTTGGTGCTGGAATCATGGCTGTATCTTTCATCATGTTAGTTTGGAACATTTGGTACAGCTTCAAAAACTCACCACGCAACATCGGTTCAGATCCATGGAATGCACGTGGTCTAGAATGGGCAACACATACGCCAATTCCAGCGTATAACTTTGCTATTACACCTGATATCACAGACAGCACTTCTGAAGCATTCTGGGATATGAAACACAAAGGCACTGAAATTTTCAAAGGCGACATCAAGAAAATTCACATGCCAAACTACTCAGGTGTTCCATTTATCATGAGCTGTGGATTCTTCCTACTAGGATTCTCGTTAATCTTTAGTATGTGGATTCCGGCAATTGTCGGCTTGATTGTTGTTCTTGCATGTATGGCATATCGTTCATTCGAAAAAGATCATGGCTACTACATTCCTGAAGAAGAAGTAAAAGCAACAGAAAAACAATATGAAAAGCGAGGTGCGAAATAATGGCTAAAGTAGATCACTCAGTACCACTAGAGTATAGTACAGAGGAAAACGACCTGAAGATCTTTGGTTTTTGGGTATTCCTTGGTGCGGAGATTATGCTGTTTGGGACATTATTCGCCGCGTACTTTACATTAGTAGATCGTACAGGCAGCGGTCCGTCTGGTGCAGAGATTTTTGAAATCACACCAGTGCTTGCTGAAACGTTCTTACTATTAACAAGTAGTTTTACAATTGGTCTTGCAATTCATGCAATGCGCCTAGGCAGTAAAAAAGCGACACTAACGTTTATGGGTATCACACTAGCATTAGGTTTAGCCTTCCTGAGTGTTGAGATTTATGAATTCCTACACTACGTACATGTAGGTGCAGGTATTACAGTAAGTGCCTTCACATCGATTTTGTTAACGACGTTAGGCACACACGGTCTTCACGTAACGGTTGGTTTCTTCTGGGGTCTATTCATTATGATCCAAATTGCGAAACGTGGTTTAAATCCAGAAACAGCGAATAAGTCCTTTATCTTCTCGCTATACTGGCACTTCCTGGACGTTGTGTGGATCTTCATCTTCAGTTTCATTTACTTGAAAGGAATGATGTAATATGGCGAAATACTTTCCTTTAGGTCAAGTAATGGGATTTGTCTTCTCACTTGTATTAACAGTAGTGGCATTGCTTGTTTACTTCATGGATATGTCCATGACAACAGGAATGATTGTCCTTTTAGTTACAGCTTTCCTACAAGCTGGCCTGCAATTCATCATCTTCATGCACGCTGGTGAATCAAAAGACAAGTGGTCCATTTACTCAAACATCGTTTATGGATTTGCGATGGTATTAATTACAATTTTAGGAACACTACTTATCCTTCTTTGGGATATGTAATCAATATGCGGCTTTTATCGCTTGGGAACGTAGCATCTGCCTTGTACGATGTTACGGTTAGAAAATAAAATACGCAGTAATCCGCAGGGCTTGTACCCTGCGGATTCAGAGTAAAGACAAAGTCGTTTTTCGACTTTGTCTTTACGTTTTTTTAGATGGATTTTTTAAATGAAGGTTTACCCAGCCTGTCTTGAAAACGCTTGCCAGACAAGGCACGCCGACGAGCGAAGACGCGAATAGAACCTAAGTTCATGAGCGGACGAGCGAGGCAAGCAACGATGAATGAAAGCGTTTGTCAACAGGCTGAATCCGCAGGGTTTGTACCCTGCGGATTTTTTGTTCTATGATGACATCTGTCTATCCCCCTCCCCTATTCTTTTCGTTTGTATAGGTTTAACTCTTTCTTCACTTTGGGCATGTTGTAGAAAAGAGATTCAGCTTGTTAAAAAGGGGCTCAATGCATGTATCATCACTTCTATCCTCTCTTATCACATGATGCCGATACAAGTTCACAGATTGATGCTTATATAGCATCAAAGCAGATAGAGCTCTCTGCTATTGAAAACCAGCTGTCAGGTACAAAGCAGGATGCATCAGACGGCAGCTTATTTAATCTCGGCTATTTCCTTCGATTAAAACGCCATGTTGCTACAATCACATCATCTCGTACGTTAATAGACGGCCAGATGACTGAGCTTCTTTCCTATATAAATGAGGAGGCACTTTTCCCTCAAAAAACGTTTTCCTTTCTCGGTACGGCCTATTATTCCCATATCGATTCACAGGCGTATTTTTTATTTTCGCCGTTAGAATATGATGCTTTTTTAAAAAAGCAGATGTTTTGGATTATCGAGTTGGATACGAGAGAGGAAGAAAGGAAAATCCGCTGCTGCTTCATTGGGTTTTCCACAGAAAAAGTTAGCAGCCTTCTACAGTATCCAATGGACTTACAGCATGAATTGGAAAATTTCGAAACGATGGAGACGATTGAAGCGTCATGGGAACATATGACTTACTGCCGGCAGCGTTTATTACACTATTTTGGGGTGGATGACATTCTGGATCTATACGAGATTGAACAGTCACACCTGTTGAAATATATTGGCGACCCGCTCGTGTTGCTTCGGACTATCCAGAAAAAGCATAATGACAATCGAATCAAGCTTAGTCTGCAATCTATCCTGCCCATTCCAATAAACAAATCGACCATTGAACTGATTCATATAGAAAGAAGAGTCGTGAAACAGGAGCAGCTGCGAAGGTTTTGGGAAGAGGGACAGTTCACTGCTTATACGAAGCAGCTCCAGCAAACAAAAAATCGGTTAATGGAGACAGCAGGCATTTCTCAAAAACAGCTAGACCACTTGATGGAACAAATGCCTGCCGATTTTTTATAAGTGAAAAATAGAGGAGAGGAACCGATAGCGTCCTTCCCCTCTCTCTATATTTTTAAGCAGCAATTAACTTTACTTCAAATACTCATCACTCATACGAAGATCTTTTATCAGTTCTGTCGGTATTTCAAATTCGACAACTCCCATATACCCTGGCGCCACTTCATATTTATCAAAGACAATAACCAGTTTGTGATCCTCTGTAATATAGAAGTTCTGATCCGGACGGATGGACGTAAAGGCATCGATTACCTCCTCATCAGGCATTCCGCCGCCTTTTACCCAATAGATTTTTTCCTGGTTCGTTGCCAGCATCTCTTCCTGCATTTTTCCGATAACATAATCGCTGATTACCGAGATATATCGCTCATCCTTGAATAGACTCGGCAGTGTCAGGATAATTTCCTTTTGCTTATCGATTGTATCGTATTGCATGACTGTAGAAGAGGAGCCAACCGTTTCCACCACGTAGCGGCCGATTGACAGCAGCTGCTCTGTATCTGTAGCGACAATATAGCCGCTGTCTACGCCTAAATGTCCTCCATCTGCCTGCTCCATGCCCTTCATATCCTGCTGGAATTGCTCATACAGTGCCTTGCCCTCTGTTGCATATTTTTCATTCAGGGCACGGATCTCATCCGACTCACCTGTAATTTGCGGTACGTCGATTGCTGCTGAATAATTATCCTTGTCCGTTTCGTATTGAACAAAGGTTAACACTTCTATGACACTTCCTAGCACCGGTACCTCTCCTAATGTTTTTGCCATAGCAGGGCTCATATTCAGGCTCGCTGTAAATAGAGCAGCTGCAGCCGTTGCTCCTAACACCCATTTGGGGGCACGTTTTTTACGTCCCTTTTTCAAACTTGCTTCTACAACAGCATCCAAGTTTTCAGGAATCGGTACATTCCGGTATTTTTCCTCTAATTTTTTCAATTTGTCCATTATGACAACTCCTCTTTCGTCAGTTGTATTTTAAGCAGCTTCAATGCTTTATAAATCCTTGATTTCACCGTATTGACATTGGCATCCAATATATGTGCAACATCCTCGATTTTCAAATCCTCAAAATAGCGGAGAACGATGACTTCCCTGTATGCAGGAGGCAATGTGTCCAGCGCATCCTCTAAATCCATATTTTCATATGTATCATTTTGTGGAGGTGACAAAAACCCGAGTTGTTCGTCATCCATAACCTGAATGCGCTTGTTTTTCCGCAGGAAGTCGATTGCTGTTCTTACGACAATTTTATAAAACCAGCTTTTCAGCTGTTCCTCATTCTGTAATGTGTGCAGTGACTGCAGGGCCTTTTGAATACTGTCTTGTACGGTATCGAGTGCATCCTGCTCATTTTTTGTATAGCTATAGGCAAGCAAATAAAATCTTTCTTTGTTCGCGCGGATGAATGTCACAAATACTTGCTCAACATGTTGATGCTTCATCTACTAAGGGCTCCTTTTTTCAGCATTTGTTCGTGTATACATATGATAGACGGATGGCAGGACCAAAAAAGTTGAAACGAACGATTATTTTCTTCTACCGAATAGCTTCTCAAAAAAGCGGCCATAAAGTCTATAGTAGACATTTCTTCTCGGCATACAAAAAACACCCTCAAGATTTGAATTTATCAAACCTTGAGGGTGCTGATGCTATTATAAACATATTCAATTAGAAACTTGATTAGCCAAAACGACCGGAAATATAGTCTTCTGTGCGCTTGTCTGTCGGATTAGAGAAAATGACATCTGTTTTATCGTATTCAACGATTTCTCCATTTAAGAAGAAAGCCGTTTTATCGCTGATACGGGCTGCCTGCTGCATATTATGTGTCACAATCACAATTGTGTAATTCTCTTTCAGCTGGGCGATAAGCTCTTCAACTTTCAGTGTTGAAATCGGATCAAGCGCTGACGTTGGCTCATCCATTAAAATAACATCCGGCTTCATCGCAATTGCCCGGGCAATACATACACGCTGCTGCTGCCCGCCGGAAAGACCAAGTGCCGACGATTTCAGGCGGTCCTTTACCTCATCCCAGATAGCTGCGCCGCGAAGGCTGTCTTCTACAATTTGATTTAGCACCTTTTTGTTTTTAATCCCTTGCATGCGAGGGCCGTATGCTACATTATCATAAATACTCATCGGAAACAGGTTCGGCTTTTGAAACACCATTCCTACCTTTGTACGAAGCTTGATCACATCGTTCGAGCGGTAAATGTTTTCGTCGTCGATCACGATATCACCGTTGATTTTCACCCCGTCAATTAAATCGTTCATACGGTTTAATGTACGTAAAAATGTTGATTTACCGCAGCCGGAAGGACCGATTAACGCAGTGACTTCCTTTTGCTGAATATCCAATGATACATTATAAAGCGCCTGCTTTTCCCCATAATATAGATTTAAATTACTTACTTTTATTTTTTCCTTTTCAGCAGCTGCTTCCTTCACAAATGCAAATGAGCTTGCTCTCATTATCGGTTTTTCCATTGTAATTGTCATAGCGATACCCCTTTAATAATCTGCCTTGTTTAATTTTTTCGAAACGAATGTCGCGCCAAAATTCAATGCTAAAATGATTACGATCAACACAATTCCGACAGCTGCCGCTAGCCCGATGTCTCCGGATTCCTGTGTAACCAGGTAGGAATGTACAGTCAGCGTACGTGCTGATGAGAAGATGCTTTCCGGCATCGCTGCTACTGTTCCTGCCGTCAGGAAGATCGCTGCCGATTCACCGACAATACGTCCAATCGATAAAATGATACCCGATAAGATCCCAGGCATTGCACTTGGCAAAATCACCTTAATAAGTGTCTGAAGCTTTGTTGTACCGAGTGCGAGTGAACCCTCCCGATAAGACTGAGGTACCGTTTTTAACGCCTCCTCCGTCGTACGGATGATTACCGGCAATACAATAATCGTTAATGTCAGGGAAGCTGAGATAATCGACATCCCTAATTTTAATGTCGTGACAAAGAACACAGCACCAAACAAACCATAGATAATCGATGGAATACCTGTTAAGCTTTCCGTCGCAAAGCGGATTGTTTTCACTAATCGTCCCTGCTTTGCATACTCCTGCAAATAAACCGCTGCTAAAATGCCAATCGGTGTTGCAATTAATAATGAAATACCGATCGTATAAAGAGTTGTAACAATCATCGGCCAAATACCGCCATCACCTGTTGGCGAGTAGTCACCGAAAATAAAATCAAAGCTAATGTATGAAATTCCTTTATAAAAGATATATCCAACAATTACGACGAGGACGGCTATTGATACAAAGGCAGATAGCCATAGCAGGCCCCGCAGCATATTTTCTTTTGCTTGTCTCACCTTATTGACCACCTTTTGCCGTAATTTTCGCTAATACAAAGTTTAAAAGTAAAATGAAAGAGAATAACACAATCCCTGTTGCAAACAGCATTTCCTGATGTGTCCCGAATGCATAGCCCATCTCAAGTGCAATGTTCGTCGTTAATGGACGAACCGAATCCGTCAAGCTTGTTGGGATGATCAAGCTATTACCTGCCACAAGAATCACTGCCATCGTTTCACCGATCGCCCGGCCTAGTCCGAGGACAATAGCGGCCATGATTCCTGATTTCGCTGCCGGCACCACTACTTTAAAAATCGTACCGATTTGCGAAGCACCAAGCGCCATAGATCCTTCCCGATATGTTTTCGGCACTGCACGAATTGCTGTTTCTGCAACCGTCACAATCGTCGGCAGCATCATAATTGCTAATACGATGATAACTGCCAGCAAGCTCTGCCCCCGCGCAAGGCCTAAGTTATTTTGCAGAAACGGAACAATAATCGCTAAACCGAATACCCCATACAAGACAGACGGAATACCTGCTAATAACTGAATAGCCGGCGATAACACTTTTGCTACTGATTTTGGTGCAATTTCAGCGAGGAAAATCGCTGTAAATAACCCGACTGGTACGCCTATTACTAATGCTCCTGCTGTCGCAAATAGAGAAGCGACAATCATAGGGAAGATCCCAAACTTGTCCTCACTCGGTACCCATTCTGATCCAAAGATGAAATCAATGAAGCTATAGCCATCCGCAATAAATGGATTCGACCCTTTATAAAATACAAACCCAATAATGAGCAACAAACTTAATACCGACAATAATGCACAGCCTAAAAATATTTTTGCTGACAAGCTTTCAAGCAAGTATTTCCGCTTGTTCGCTTTCGTCATTTCTTCATGCTTTTCCATGTTTGCGGTAGTCACTACAATTCCTCCAATTAGTTAACGCGAATCGCGCCAGATGATTCAACAATCTCCTGCCCTTCATCGCTTAAGATAAAGTCGATAAATGATTGGCCTGCTTTTGTCAGCTCCGCTGCACGGTGCACAAAAAGGAATGGCCGGGACAGACTATATTCATTTGCTAGTACATTTTCCGCCGTTGCCTCTACTCCGTTGATGTCAACTGTTGCAATCGACTCATCAATATATTCAAAGGAAATAAATCCTACTGCATGCTTATTTGTTGCAACCGTTGTTTTAATATTTCCGTTTCCGCTTGCTACGATTGCATTACGAATTAATTCACCTGAAGAGTAACCGACGATTTCCTGAAATGCATCACGTGAACCTGAACCATCCTCACGTGAGACAACCACGATTTCCATATCGTCACCGCCAAGCTCCTTCCAGTTCGTCACTTCACCCGTAAAAATTTGCTTCACCTGATCCATTGTCAAATTATCTACTTTATTTGTCGGGTGTGTGACAACCACAATCCCGTCATAGGCAATGACTACTTCCTCTAGCTCTGCTTTTTCTTCTTCTTTTAAATCACGGCTAGACATACCGATTTCCGAAACACCCGTCGTTGCATTTGTAATTCCTGCCGAGGAACCAATTTGGTTTACTTCGATATTCACTGCTTCCTGCTCTTCATATTTCATCGCAAGCTTCTCTGCTAATGGCCCAACGGATGTCGAACCCGAAATGGCAATCGTTGCTCCTGCCGCCGCTTCCTGTGCGCTATCTTTTCCACATGCAGCGAGTAGTGCGACCATCGTCATCAGCAAAATTAGTTGCATCCACCTTTTCATCATTCGGTACCTCCATGACTTTTAATCTAGTTTTAGAATAAAGGATATTTATTAACGTTCGATGGATGTTTTGTAAATGTAGTGTAAAAAGTTTATTTCTATTTGAAAATTTGGTGAACAATATTTAGACTTTTCTAACAACTAGTTAATTATTGTAAATCATTGTAAAATTCATTTGACTCTTTCTCCTCTTGCCAAAATAAAAAACAACCTTAATCTCTCAAGGTCGTTTCAGAGCGAAGACAAAGTCGTTTTATGACTTTGTCTATGCGCCTTTTTAGATATTTTGGTAAAAAGAAGATTTTACCCAGCCTGTCTTGAAAACGCTTGTCAGACAAGGCGCGCCGACGAGCGAAGATGCGAATAGAACCTAAGTTCATTCGCGGACGAGCAAGGCAAGCAACGCAGGATGAAAGCGTTTGTCAACAGGCTGAAACGACCTTGATCTCTCAAGGTCGTTTCATCTTACATATAAAATTGAATCAAATTCTCGTACCTGGCTTTAATTTTTCATATAAATTCGGTTAAATTGCTCATACGCCTTTTCCATCTTCTCTTCCAGGAAATTAGTACGTTCATAAAGAATAGAACGTAAATGGTGAACTTGGCGCATTAATTTGTCCATTACCCCCTCCTGGCCTTCTACCCGATCGATCAAGTCTTTCTGTGTTTCTTCTATAGTAGAAACCTGATTCGCCATCGTTTGCTGAAGGTCATGATGCTCATCCATTTTACTCATCACTTCTTCATGCGAACCTCCTAGCTGTTTCAATCGGTTCATCACCTCATCTGTGACCAAGGTGAACTGATCAAGCTGCTGGGAAATTTCCTCCTGGAGATCCTGATACTGATCTAAACGGCTGATCATTTCTTCGTTCACCGTCGATTGTTGATCCAGACGGTCCGTCATTTTCTGATTTGTACCTGTTAATTCATCCAGCTTCTGTTCAAGTTCTGTATATGTTTTCCCGACATGCTCCATTTGCTCCAGCAGCATTTTAATCTCCTGCTGCTCCACAGTGACAGTCGCTTGGAGCTCCTGATTTTGGTTTTCCAGCTTCTCCAGCCAGCCCGTTATATGCTGCTCCACTTTCTCATGCTGGCCATTGAGCTCACCAAGCTGCTTGTCGATCACCCGCCATTTATTCATCTGTCTTACTGTCACATTGGTATGATGCTGCTTCAGCACACGGATAGCCCGGCGAAGCAATTCATTTGATGCCTGCTGCTCCTTCACAAATTCCGCCAAATAATCACTCTTATACTCAACCTGATTATTGTCAATCAGCTGATCATTATTTATAAATACACGTGAGTGTCGGCTGCCGTTCATAGATAACCCCATCTCTTTCCTCCTTCAATATTCCCGGTTCTATATCATATGTTGATTGGGGTACGGCGTGTATTTGACGAAAAGAGTATAGTAAGTGAAATCCGGTATTTACGAATATCCACGGTTTTAGATACGGGTACAGAAATGCTTCTTTTCAAAACATTTAACAGGCAGATAGCAAGGTACCGTATTCAGAAATAAAGCACGATGCAAAAGCATAATCACGACCTTTTTGCTTTTTAGGGTCACAATATGAAATAATTCCAGTAAAGAAAACAACTAGAGTACCGGATGAAACAACTATGTAAACAAGGATGAAAATTTACTGAAAAGGGCTGAAGCGGCATGGAATTACGACATTTAGAGTATTTTTTAATGGTTAGTAAAGAACTGCATTTTACGAAGGCAGCTGAAAATTTAGGAATCTCACAACCCACTTTAAGCCATCAAATTAAGATGCTGGAAAAAGAGGTAGGCTATTCGCTGTTTAACCGTGTTGGCAAGAGAATTGAACTTACGAGGGTCGGAGAAATTGTCCAGCGAGAGGCGTTAAATATTCAAGCTTCCATCCAAAGTATGTCTTCGCAGATTACAGCATTTTCGAAAGTAGAAATGGGAGAATTGAAGATTGCTGTGCTGCCAGGAGAGATAACGGATTTGGTATCTACTTTGTGTATTCAATTTAACCAGCTGTATCCGAGCATCAAAGTGCTTATTGAAACTACAGATCAAGTAGAAAAGGCTGTCCTCGAAAATCAGGCTGATTTTGGTATAGGTTTTCAGCTTGATCAATATGATATGCTGCAAGTAACAAAATTGTATGAGGAAGAATTTTATCTGATTAGCAGTCAACAGAAGGAAGAACAAAAAGTTTCCTTTTCTTCTGTTTTAGATAGCCCTCTTATTTTATTTCCGAACAGTCATCAATGCAGAAAATTGCTTAATAAGACCAGCGCTACATTTGGTAAGAAGCTAGAGCCGATCATTGAAACGTCTAGTATTAAATCGATTCTGAATCTAGTTCGAAATGATGTCGGTCTTAGTGTTGTCTCACGTACATTGTACGAATTTTATGATACAGAGGATTTATTTTTCCAGCGTATTGAAAAACCAGCTTTGACTAGGGGCGTTTATCTCGTAATGAAAAAGAATTGTTTTATTAATTATGCAGCACGTGAATATATTAAATTATTAGTACGTGAAATCGAAAAGCTTCATTTTCACACAGAGAAAGAGGCAATGCAATCTTTGTCTAATTTTGTATTATAGTTTGTATCTATCATTATCATAGAAATGATGTAATAGACTGACGGTATAGTCCTCTTTACAATGAAGACAAGGCCACTCATGAAAATGAGAAATAAATATGGCAAGGGGGTTTATCATCAACTGGGAATGCCTATAAATTTTTTGCCAGCATTTCATCAAGTAAAAAACTAATTATGAGGTGATTGTTAATGAGTAAGGATTTAAAGCAATTCATCAGAAATGAAGCATTTTTGGGTAAAGTTGTTTCAGCTGAGGAGGCAGCCTCTTGGATTGAAGACGGAATGAACCTTGGCATGAGTGGATTTACGCTTTTCGGTGAGCCGAAAGAATTTCCTCTTGCACTTTCCAAGCGTGGTGAGAAAGAAGACTTTAAGGTGAACTTATATACGGGTGCTTCGTTAGGCCCGACAGCTGACCAATCAATGGCCGAAGCCGGTATCCTTAACTTACGTGTTCCTTACCAGGGCAATGCTGTGATGCGCGGGAAAATCAATAAAGGTGAGATTTTCTATATTGACCAGCATTTATCACACACAGCTGAAGAGGTACGAAAAGGAACATTAGGAAAAATTGATTATGCCGTTATTGAAGCCGCTGCCATCACGGAGGAAGGCTATATTATTCCGACAGGTTCTGTAGGAAACTCGCCGATTTTTGTAGAAAGAGCTGAAAACGTTATCATTGAGCTAAACACCTCTGCCCCGAGCGCATACGAAGGGCTTCACGATATTTACGTACAGAAAGATCAAGGGGAACGCAGAGAGATTCCTATTTACAATGTGGCAGACCGGATTGGAGAAATCGGTATCAAAGTCAATCCAGACAAAGTTAAAGGAATTGTTTTATCGGAGCAGCCTGATATCCCTTCCCCATTATTTGAGCCAAATGAGGAAACACAGCAAATTGCCAATCACTTATTAAGCTTCCTAGCTGGAGAAGTGGAGGCAGGAAATTTACCAGAATCATTAGCCCCATTACAGTCCGGCGTAGGTTCTGTTGCGAATGCTGTTTTAAATGGGATGAAACATTCTCAGTTTAAGGATATCGAAGTATTTTCTGAAGTGCTGCAGGATGGTGTCTTTGACTTGATCGATGCAGGGATCGTTAAATTTGCAGCAGGTACTTCGTTCTCTCTTTCTAAGAAACGTGTAGATTCATTAGCCGGGGATTTAGAAAAATACAAAGACAAAATTATGTTTAGACCGCAGGAAATTTCTAATAACCCGGAAGTCATCCGCCGGTTAGGCATTATTTCATTCAACACTGCTCTTGAAGTAGATATTTACGGAAATGTCAATTCAACTCATGTGAGCGGAACAAAAATTATGAATGGAATCGGCGGTTCTGGAGACTTTGCCCGTAACGCCAAAATTACAATCTTTGTCACATCATCTTTGGCAAAAGACGGGGCTATTTCAGCAATCGTTCCTTTCGTATCACATGTTGACCATACAGAACATGATGTAGATGTCATTGTGACAGAGCAAGGTTATGCTGACCTGCGTGGACTGCCGCCGGTAAAAAGAGCAGAAAAGCTGATTGAAATTGCACATCCTACTTACAGACCACAGTTACGTGCTTACTTTGAAGAAGCAAAAGAAAAGGTTGGCGGTCATACTCCGCATATTCTTGAAAAAGCTTTCTCATTCCATACAAGCCTTAAAGAAAAAGGCACGATGTTAATGGGTGAGGAAAACTAAAAATAACGAATAAGGAAAGGGGCTTAAAAATGGATGTACGATACCCAATTGGACAACTGCAGGTTCCTGAAGAAGTAACATTAGAAAATGTTCAAGATTGGCTAAAGGAGATCGAAATTTACACAACACGCTTAAGAGAAACGGTTGATTCATTAAGTGATGAAGAATTAAGCAAAACATATCGCGAAGGTGCCTGGACAGTTCGTCAGCTTGTTCATCATATTGCAGATTCCCAGCTGAATATGTATCAGCGTTTGAAGCTGGCTTTAACAGATGAAAATCCAACCATACCGGGGTTCGACGAAGAAAAGTGGGCGGTCCAGCCGGATACAAAGCTCCCTGTCGAGCCTTCGATTAAAATGCTTGAAGGGATCAATGAGCGCATTGTATCTTTAGG